>NZ_JBXWSH010000013.1:0-103735 GCF_059613325.1 Ruegeria sp. BHSA191 | reverse complement strand
CTCGATCGCGCAGGTCCACAAGGCCAAACTGGCCAGCACAGGCGAGGACGTGGCCGTCAAGGTCCTGCGCCCCGGCATCGAACGCGCGTTCCGCAAGGATGTGGATGCGTTCTATTTCGCCGCCCGGATCGTCCGGCTTTTCGCCCCCGGTGCGCGCCGTCTGCGCCCGATGGAAGTGATCGAGCATTTCGACGGCGTCGTCCGCGGCGAACTGGATCTCCGGCTCGAAAGTTCGGCGGCTTCGGAATTTGCCGCCAACACGCAGAACGACGAAGGCTTCTGGCTGCCGCCCGTGGTTTGGTCTCTGTCCGCGCGCCGGGTCATGACGCTCAGCTGGGCCGATGGTATCCCGCTGGGTGACAACGCCGCGCTGGACGCCGCCAATCACGACCGCCGCGACCTGGCCAACCGCGTGCTGCGCCTGTTCCTGCTGCACGCCCTGCGCGACGGCTTCTTCCACGCCGACATGCACCAAGGCAACCTCAAGGTCGCCGCGAATGGGGACATCATCGCCTATGACTTCGGCATCATGGGCCATATCGACGAATACACCCGCCGCGTCTATGCCGAAATCCTCTTCGGCTTCATCCGCCGCGACTACAAGCGCGTGGCCGAGGTGCATTTCGAAGCAGGCTACGTCCCGGCCGACGAGGACGTTGATGAATTCGCCCGCGCCCTGCGCGCAGTGGGCGAGCCGATTTTCGGCATGGATGCCACCCATATCTCGATGGGCCGCCTGCTGAACTACCTGTTCGAGGTGACCGAACGCTTCGGCATGGAAACCCGCACCGAACTGATCCTGCTGCAACGCACGATGGTGGTGGTCGAAGGCGTCGCCCGCTCGCTCGACCCGCATATCAACATCTGGGAAGTCGCCCGCCCCGTGGTCGAGGACTATATCAGGCAGTCCATCGGCCCCCGTGCCGCCCTACGGGATTTTGGAAAAACAGCGCTGGTTCTTGCGCGATTCGGCCCACGCCTGCCTGATCTGGTCGAGAACGCCCTGATCGCCCAGACCCGCAACGGTGATCCATCCGGTTCAGATTTCTGGCCCAAGGCCATTCCCGCCGCGATCGGAGCAGCCGCCGGGGCAGTGGCCGTCCTGATCCTTTCGGGCTTTGGCTGAAAGGCGCCGTCGCTTCATCTGGCCAAAAATATCCTCGGGGGGAATCGCGCCCCGGCGCGATGGGGGGCAGACAGCCCCCCTGCCCAGCCCAGGATCAGAGCCGTTCGATGGCGATGGCAATCCCCTGCCCGCCACCGATGCACATGGTGATCAACCCTTTCGACCCGCCGATGCGTTCCAACTCGTACAGAGTCTTCAGCGTGATGATCGCCCCGGTGGCCCCCACCGGATGACCCAGGGCGATGGCCCCGCCATTCGGGTTCACCTTTGCCGGATCCAGCCCCAGTTCCTTGTTCACCGCCAGCGCCTGGGCGGCAAAAGCCTCGTTGCTTTCGATCACGTCGAAATCGCCCGCCGACAAGCCGGTCCGTTCCAACAGGTTGCGCACGGCCGGAACCGGGCCGATTCCCATTACCTCGGGACGAACACCAGCATGGGCATAACCCAGGATGCGCGCCTTGGGCGTCAGGCCGGCTTTCTCGGCGGCACCCGCCGTGGCCAGAACCATTGCCGCCGCACCGTCATTGATGCCCGAGGCGTTGCCCGCGGTCACACGCCCATCCTTCTGGAACACCGGCCGCAGCCCGGCCAGGGCCTCGGCCGTGGTGGCCTTGGGATGCTCGTCGACCTTGAAATCGACCATGTCGCGCTTGACCTTGACCTGCACCGGCGCGATCTGGCTGTCGAAATAGCCCGCCTCGATCGCGGCCGCGGCCCGTTGCTGGCTGGTCAGCGCAAACGCGTCCATCTCCTCGCGCGTGATCTGGTGCTCATCGGCCACGTTCTCGGCGGTGACGCCCATGTGCCCGGTACCAAAGGGGCAGTTCAGCGCGCCCAGCATCATGTCCAGCGACTTGATGTCGCCCATCTTGGCACCCCAACGCGCCTGCGGAACGATATAAGGGCTGCGCGACATGTTCTCGGCGCCGCCGGCCACGGCAAACTCGGCATCCCCCAGCATCAGCGACTGCGCCGCTGACACGATGGCCTGCGCACCCGACCCGCACAGCCGGTTGACGTTCATCGCCGGGGTGCCGTTCGGAATGCCCGCCTGCATCGCGGCAACGCGCGACAGGTACATGTCGCGCGGCTCGGTGTTGATGACATGCCCGAACACCACATGCCCGATCTGGTCGCCTGCGACGCCGGATTTCTCAAGCGCGGCCTTAGTCACGACGGTGGCCAGATCGATCGGCGCGGTCGCGGCCAGCGACCCTCCGAACGTACCGATTGCGGTGCGGGCACCATCCAGAATCACGATGTCGGTCATGTCTCTCTCCTCTTGGATTTGCGCGCAGTATGCACCCGCAGTATGGGCCTGTCGCGCGGGACGTTCCGTCATCGGCGGAATTGACAATTCCCGCCCGGACGCGCAAAAAATTCCGCCATGACGGAAAACTCAGACGATATCCTGACACGCCTGCCCGCCCGACTGAAAGAGGCCCGGCGCGCCAAGGGGCTGTCACTGGAAGCGGTGGCCAACCTCAGCGGCGTGTCCCGGTCGATGGTCAGCCAGATCGAACGCGGCGAAAGCAGCCCCACCATTGCGACATTGTGGAACCTGACACGTGCGCTGAACGTAGACTTTGCCGGGCTTCTGGATGAAGAGGTTCAGGGCGACACAATCGAAGTACTGAAACAGTCCGATGTGCCCAGTATCGACAATATGGGGTATGGCTGTCGGATCGGAATCCTTTCCCCGCCAGAAGATGCCGGTGGGCACGAAGTGTACGATATCTGGTTCGAGCCGGACGGAAAACTGATCAGCCAACCGCATGCAAAAGGCTCTCGTGAACATTTGACTGTTTTGATGGGATCGGTCGAGATTGAATCCGGCACTGCAACTGAGGTTCTGCATCAAGGCGACACAGGGCGTTATGCAGCGGATGTTGCGCACTCGATCACTGCGCATAATGGACCGGCACGCGTTTTTCTAATTGTGAAAACCGGTCGATAGGATCGACCGGCCGCCTGAACAGGCGGCCAGTCCGGATTGATAAATTATTCCTCGTCGGGTAGGTCGTTTGCGCCGCGGGTTCCTCCACGGTTGGAAACCTGGCCGTCTGTACCGGTAATGCTGCTGAGGCTGCTTCCAACATTGCCCCAGCCGCCATTTCCGCCGCCGCTCACCGCCGAAGCGGTTCCTTTGCCTTTGCTTCCAAAGTCTCGACCAAGCGTGGCCGCACCACCTGAAACAGCCCCGGCCATCGACTGAGCAAGCCCACTGTTACCACCACCGGTATTGCCTTTGCCAGGCCCCGCGAAAGCCGCTGTTGCACCGAACATCAGAGCCAGCGCCGCGGCTGATGAAATCTTAATCATATCGTTTCCCTCCCAGTTGATATGCAAATGAATACGCGGCGTGGAAAAAAGCGGATCACATTGAGTTCAGCAAAAAGTTATCACTTAAAGCTTCCTTCAATCCGTAATGTAAGAAAATTTTCCGTAATACTGAAATTCTCCTATTTCGGAAACACATCCGCTATGATAGACACCCGGGAGCTATGGAGGCCCAGATGGCAAATGCATTCCTATCTCACATCACGGACACCCTCTCGCAGATCAAGGCGGAAGGCCTGTACAAGACGGAACGAATGATCACCTCGCCCCAGGGCAGCGAGATCACGGTGGGCGGACGTCAGGTCATCAACCTGTGCGCCAACAATTACCTGGGTCTGGCCGACCATCCGGCGCTGATCGAGGCCGCGAAGAGTGCGATGGAGCCCAAAGGGTTCGGCATGGCCTCGGTCCGGTTCATCTGCGGCACGCAGGACATCCACCGCGAGCTTGAGCATCGGCTGGCCAAGTTTCTGGGCAAGGACGATTCGATCCTGTTCGCGGCCTGTTTCGACGCCAATGGCGGGTTGTTCGAACCCCTGCTGGGACCCGAGGATGCCATCATCTCGGACAGTCTGAACCACGCCTCGATCATCGACGGGATCCGACTGTGCAAGGCCAAACGCTATCGCTACATGAACAATGACATGAACGACCTCGAAGCCTGGCTGAAACAGGCGCGCGAGGACGGTGCCCGGCACATCATGATCGCCACCGACGGCGTGTTCTCGATGGATGGCTACCTGGCCAACCTGCCCAAGATCCGCGAACTGGCCAACAAATACGACGCGATCGTGATGGTCGATGACTGCCACGCCACCGGCTTCATGGGGCCGCGCGGCGCAGGCACGCCGGATCATTTTGGCGTGGACGTGGACATTCTGACCGGGACATTGGGCAAGGCACTTGGGGGGGCAATCGGCGGTTATATCGCCGGGCCGCAGCCAGTGATCGACCTGCTGCGGCAGCGGGCGCGGCCCTATCTGTTCTCGAATTCGCTGCCGCCGTCCATCGTCGCTGCCGGGCTCGAGGCGATCCGCCTGGTCGAAGACGGCGACATGCTGCGCAAGCAGCTGTTCGGCAATGCCAAATACTGGCGCGCCGGGCTGGAAAAGCTGGGGTTCGACCTGCTTCCGGGTGAACATCCGATCATCCCCGTAATGCTGGGCGAGGCGCAGTTGGCGCAGGACATGGCCGCCCACCTGTTCGACGAAGGGGTCTATGTCTCGGGCTTCTTCTTTCCGGTGGTCCCGCGTGGCCAGGCCCGCATTCGCACCCAGATGAACGCAGCGCTGACCCGCGACGAGCTGGACCGCGCCTTGGCGGCCTTTGGCAAGGTCGGCAAAGAATTGGGGGTGATCTGATGCGGCCCAACACGATGAAGGCGCTTGAGAAGTCCAAGCCCGAAGAAGGGCTGTGGATGGTGCAGGCCCCGGTCCCCGAGATCGGCCCCGACGAGGTTCTGATCCGCGTGAAGAAGACCGGGATCTGCGGCACCGACATCCATATCTGGAACTGGGATGAATGGGCGGCGCACACGGTGCCCGTCCCCATGATCACCGGCCACGAATTCGCCGGCGAGATCGTCGAGCTGGGCCGCAATGTGACCGGGTTGAAGATCGGCCAGCGCTGCTCGGGCGAGGGCCACCTGATCGGCACCGACAGCCGCCAGAGCCGCGCGGGCAAGTTCCACCTCGACCCGGGCACGCGCGGGATCGGGGTGAACGAACAGGGTGCCTTTGCCCAATATCTCAAGCTGCCGGCCTTCAACGTGGTGCCCCTGCCCGACGACATTCCGGACGAGATCGGCGCGATACTCGACCCGCTGGGCAATGCGGTGCACACTGCGCTGAGTTTCGATCTGCTGGGCGAGGACGTGTTGATCACCGGCGCGGGCCCGATCGGGATCATGGCCGCCGCGGTGGCCCGCCATGCAGGCGCACGGCATGTGGTGATCACCGACATCAACCCCGATCGGCTGGCGCTGGCGCAGCATGTCGTACCCTCGGTCCGGGCAGTGAATGTGGCCGAGGAAGACCTGCAATCGGTGATTTCCGACCTGGGCATGAGCCAGGGTTTTGACGTGGGGCTGGAAATGTCGGGCTCGCAGGCGGCGCTGGACCAGATGGTCGAGGCGCTGGTGATGGGCGGCAAGATCGCCCTGCTGGGCATTCCGCCCGGCAAATCGCCCGTCGACTGGAGCCGCATTGTGTTCAAGGCGATCACCATCAAGGGCGTCTACGGCCGCGAGATGTTCGAGACCTGGTACAAGATGATCGCGATGCTGCAGAACGGGCTGGATGTCAGCCGGGTCATCACCCATCGCTTTGCCGTCGATGATTTTGCGCAGGGCTTTGCCGCCATGAAGTCGGGAAAATCGGGCAAGGTGGTGCTGGATTGGACCTGACCCTCTGGATAGTTGCCAACGCACCTTCTAGACAGGTGCGCACACATGCCGGGGAGGAAATGAGATGGCCGACAAAGCCAAGGGCGACCGCCCGCTGGAACGCGGAATCGAAGACACGCTGGTGACCGATTTCGCGGATACCCACCGCAAAAGCTATGGCGACTTCCTGCAGCTCAAGACCCTGCTGAACCTGCAAAAAACCTTTCAGGACCCGGCCCAACCCGATGAAATGCTGTTCATCATCATCCACCAGGTCAGCGAGCTGTGGCTGAAACTGATGCACCATCAGCTGGTCGAGGTGCGCCGGTTCCTGCAGCAGGATGAGTTCGGCCCTGCGATGAAGAACCTGGACCGGATCAAGGCGATCCAGCGGCAGTTGATCGCCGCGTGGGAAACCCTGCTGACCATGACGCCCGCTGACTATATGACCTTCCGCAGGGCGCTGGGCAATTCATCCGGCTTCCAAAGCTATGGCTATCGCCAGATCGAATTCATCCTGGGCAATAAGGACACCGCCACTCTGAAGGTGCACGAGCACGACCCCGAAGTGATGGAGATGCTGACCGCCGCCCTGGTCAAGCCGTCGCTGTATGACGAGGTTTTGCACATACTGGCGCGGCAGGGGTTTGACGTGCCGCAGGACCTGTTGGACCGGGACTATTCAAAGACCTATTCAGGTGATCCGCGCATCGTGAAAATCTGGGCCGAGATCTACCGGAACACTGGCCGGTACTGGGACCTGTATGCGCTGGGCGAAAAGCTGATGGATGTGGAATCGCTGTTCCAGCGTTGGCGCTTCGACCATGCGACCGCCGTCGAACGTGTGATCGGCATGCAGCCCGGCACCGGCGGCTCCAGCGGCGTGGCCTTCCTGCGCAAGGCGCTGGACTTGCGGTTTTTCCACGATCTCTATGACGTACGCAGTGACCTGATGTATGGCGGACAGGGCTGAGCCATGCTGTATCGCGGATTTCCCCAAAGCGAGCTGGAACGCGAATACGCGCCCAGTTCGATGATCGGCGGCGACCTTGCGCCCTATCTGGCGGCCTATTCGGCGCTAAGCGCACAGGCACGGTCGCAACTGACGGTGCAAGAGAACCTCGGCTATGGCGAAACGCCCGCGCAGGTGCTGGATTTCTTTCCCGCCCGAACGCCCGGCGCACCGCTGCATGTGTTCATCCATGGCGGCTATTGGCAGGCGCTCAGCCAGCGCGATTCGGCGATGATGGCGCCCGCGCTGGTCGAAAGCGGGCAGGCCTTTGCAACGGTGAACTACACGCTCGCCCCCGACGCGCGGCTGGGTCAGATGGTCGATGAATGCCGGACCGCGCTGCTATGGCTGGCCACCCGGGCCAAGTCGCTGGGGTTCAACGCCTCGCATGTCACCCTTTCCGGGCACAGCGCCGGCGCGCATCTGGCGGCGATGGTCATGGCGACATCGGCCGACCAATTCGCCCGGATAGGCTTGCGGGTGCGCGAAGTCATCCTGATCAGCGGCGTCTACGACCTGGAACCGATCAGCCTCACCCCGGTCAACGATCCGCTGCAGTTGACCCCGGTCGAGCTGCACGACCTGTCCCCCATCCTGAACCTGCCGGCGCCCGGGCCGCGCTATCGGGTCACGGTGGGCGAGCGGGACACCGGCGAGTTCATCCGCCAGAGCCGCGACTATGCCGAAGCGTTGCGCAAGGCCGGCCATGCCGTCAGCTTTGATCTGCAGCCGGGCACGCACCATTTCGACATCATCCTCAAGGACGCGACGTTTCTGAACGACCACCCCTGAAAACGAAAACGGCGGCCCCTGGGGACCGCCGTTTCTTTCGATTTCGGCCGGATCAATCCAGCGTGCGGGTCACTTCCTCGCGCTCGAAGATCTCGATCACGTCGCCGGGGCGGATATCGTCGTAGTTCTCGAACGCCATACCGCATTCCTGACCCGACTGAACCTCGGCCACTTCGTCCTTGAAGCGTTTCAGAGTCTTCAGCGTGCCTTCGTGGATCACCACGTTGTCGCGCAGCAGACGCACGCCGGCCGAACGGCGGGCAACACCCTCGGTGACCAGACAGCCGGCAACCTTGCCGACGCCGGTGACCTTGAACACTTCCTTGATCTCGGCATAACCGATGAACTTCTCGCGGATCTCGGCGCTCAGCAGGCCCGAGGCGGCGGCTTTGACGTCATCCACCAGGTCGTAGATCACCGAGTAGTAGCGGATTTCCACACCCTTCTGGTTGGCGGTGTTGCGCGCCGAGGCATTGGCCCGCACGTTGAAGCCAAAGACCGGAGCCCCCGACGCTTCGGCCAGGCCGATATCGGTTTCGGTGATGGCGCCGACGCCCGAGTGCAGCACGCGCACGCGCACCTCGTCGTTGCCGATCTTCTCCATCGCCTGCACGATCGCCTCGGCCGAGCCCTGCACGTCGGCCTTGACCAGAATGGGCAGCTCGGCCACGTTCTCGTCTTCCTTGGCCTTTTGCATCAGCTGTTCCAGCGTGGTCGCGGCACCGGCGGCGGCGCGCTTGTCCTTGGCGACCTGCGCACGGTACTCGGCGATCTCGCGGGCCTGCGCCTCGGTCTCGGTCACGTTCAGAACGTCACCGGCCTCGGGCGTACCGTTGAGACCCAGGACCTCGACCGGAACCGAAGGCCCGGCTTCCTGGACGCGCTCGCCTTTGTCGTTGATCAGTGCGCGGACCTTGCCGTACTGCTCGCCTACGACGAAGATGTCGCCTTGGCGCAGCGTGCCCTTCTGGACCAGCACAGTCGCAACCGGGCCACGGCCCACGTCCAGCTGCGCCTCGATCACGGCACCTTGTGCGGCGCGGTTCGGGTTGGCCTTCAGCTCGAGGATCTCGGCCTGCAGCGCGATGGCTTCCAACAGATCGTCCAGGCCCTGGCCCGTGATGGCCGAAACCTCGACATCCTGAACGTCGCCGGACATCTTCTCTACGATCACCTCGTGCTGCAGCAGGTCGGTGCGCACCTTGTCCGGGTTGGCTTCGGGCTTGTCGATCTTGTTGATCGCCACGATCATCGGAACACCGGCAGCCTTGGCGTGATTGATCGCCTCGACGGTCTGCGGCATCACCGCGTCATCGGCGGCAACCACCAGAACCACGATATCGGTCACCTGTGCCCCGCGCGAGCGCATCGAGGTAAAGGCCGCGTGGCCCGGCGTATCCAGGAAGGTCAGCGTGGTGCCGTCGTTGGTCTGCACCTGATAGGCACCGATATGCTGGGTGATTCCACCGGCCTCGCCCGACACGACCTTGGTGTTGCGGATCGCATCCAGCAGCGAGGTCTTGCCGTGGTCGACGTGACCCATGATGGTGATGACCGGCGGACGCGGCTGCAGGTCTTCTTCCTTGTCCTCGATATCGGCGATGACGTCTTCGACATCGGCGTCGGACACGCGCACGACCTTATGGCCGAATTCCTCGATGATCAGTTCGGCGGTGTCGGCGTCGATGCTCTGGTTCTGCGTGACCATCATGCCCATGTTCATCAGCGACTTGACGACGTCAGCCACACGTTCCGCCATACGGTTGGCCAGTTCCGAGACCACGATCGTCTCGGGCAGCTGAACCTCGCGGATCACCTTTTCACGCTCGACCGATCCCCCCATGGCCTTCTGGCGCGCGCGCTCCTGCTTGCGCTTCATCGCGGCCATGGACCGCTGACGCCCACCTTCGCCGCCCGAAAGCGCCTGGTTCAGGGTCAGCTTGCCTGAACGGCGGCCATCGTCACGGCCTTTGCCACGGCTCTGGCGCTGTTCGCGCTCGCGGTCGGTCTTGCGCGGCGATTCGGCAGGCGCCTTGCCCGCCGGCGCGGCCTTGGCCTTGGGCGCCTCTTTCGCTGCGGCGGCCTCGGCGGCCGCACGCTGAGCGGCCGTATCGGCCTCCTTGCGCTGGCGCTCTTCTTCTTCCGCCTTCTGGCGCGCCTTTTCTTCGGCCTCGCGCTGTTCGCGCTCCTTGGCCTCCTGTTCGGCGCGACGGCGCTCGCGCTCTTCGGCGCGCGCCTTTTCTTCGGCCTCACGCTTGGCGGCCTCTTCGGCCTCGCGTGCCTTTGCGGCCTGCAACGCCTTCAGGCGCCGCGCCATTTCGGCGTCGGAAATCCCGGCCGGCCGACGCGAAGGATCACCCGCCGGCGCAGCGCCGCCGCTGGGTTTGGTCGCTCCCGGCTTGGGAACCACCACGCGTTTGCGTTTGGTTTCCACCACGACATTCTTGGTCCGTCCGTGGCTGAAACTCTGTTTCACGTTCCCGGGGCGTGCCCCGCCACGCAGACCCAATGTCTTTTTGCCGTCACTATCGCTCATAAAGCTTCTTACCCTTCCGCGCGGCTCTTGCCGCCGTCATCCGTTTCGCGCAAGCCACGCAGGCGCTGCGCTTCCTCTACAACACGTTTGGCGAGTCCGCCAGAGGCGAGCGCCGCATGAATCACCGTTTGGCGCCCAAATGCCTGTCCAAGCTCGTCCGCGGTCAGCCAGCCGATGTATTTGCCGAAATGCGGCGTGCTCAGCTTGGACTTGCCGCGCCCCGACCCGTCAACCGCCTGGATCAGCACCCAGGCCTGTTCCCGGTCCAGCCAGGTCTTGACCTTTTCATAGCCCGCGACCGCGTCACCCGACTTGCGCGCCAGACTGATCAGCTCGACCACCCGGCGCGACAATTGTCGTTCGACCTCGTCCACCAGGTTCTGCGGCACGGTGACCTGCGCCTTGAACCCGCGCGCAAACAGCTTCTTGCCGACAGCCGTATCCAGCGCCTTGCGATCTGCCGAGACATAGACCCCACGCCCCGGCAGTTTCGCCGCGACGTCCGGAAACACCTGACCGTCCGGGCCGGTTACAAAGCGGATCAGGCCGAATTTCGGCTGCACCTCGCCCGTGGCGATGCATTTCCGCTCTGGCCCGTCGGACCGATCTTTATGGACGCCACCGCGACTCATTCACGTCATCCGAGGCCCGAGATCAGGCCTCGGCCTCCTCTTCCACCGTTTCGCCCTCAGCGTCTTCCTCGGGCTGCTCCAGCTCGGCGGGATCGACCCAGCCCAGCATGACCCGCGCGGTCATGACCAGATCCTGCGCCTCTTCCAGCGACACGCCGAAGGGTTCCAAGATACCGTCATCTTTGACCCGCTGGCCATCAACCGTGGTCCAGCCGCCGGCCAGTTCCCAATCGGCGCAGGTGGCGAAGTCCTCGAGCGTTTTCACGCCGTCCTTGGCCAGTGCCTCAACCATCTGGGGTGTCAGGCCTTCGAATTCAATGAGGCTGTCCTCGGCGCCCAGCGCGCGGGCGTTGTCCAGCGCCGCCTTGGCCTGGGCCTCGATAACGTCGCGGGCGCGTGCCTGCAGCTCATGCGCGGTGCCTTCATCGACGCCGTCGATCACCAGCAGCTCGTCCAGTTCGACATAGGCGACCTCTTCGAGGTTGGTGAAGCCTTCCGAAACCAGAAGTTGGGCAAAGAATTCGTCCAGGTCGAGGCTGTCCATGAACAGCTTGGTCCGCGTCTCGAACTCCTTCTGGCGGCGGGCCGATTCCTCGGCCTCGGTCATGATGTCGATGTCCAGACCGGTCAGCTGGCTGGCCAGTCGCACGTTCTGACCACGCCGGCCGATCGCCAGAGACAGCTGTTCCTCAGGTACGACGACCTCGATCTTGCCGGCTTCCTCGTCCAGAACCACCTTGGAAACCTCGGCCGGCTGCAGCGCGTTCACCAGGAAGGTCGGCTGATCCTCGTTCCACGGAATGATGTCGATCTTTTCGCCCTGCAGCTCGTTCACGACAGCCTGCACGCGGCTGCCGCGCATACCGACGCAGGCACCGACAGGGTCGATGGAATTGTCATACGAGATCACGGCGATCTTGGCGCGCGATCCGGGGTCGCGGGCCACGGCCTTGATCTCGATGATGCCGTCATAGATTTCCGGTACTTCCATCTTGAACAGCTCGGCCATGAACTCGGGCGCGGTGCGCGACAGGAAGATCTGGTGACCGCGCGGTTCGCGACGGACCTCCTTGATGTAGGCGCGCACCCGGTCATTGGGGCGATAGCTTTCGCGACCGATCTTGTCGTTGCGGCGCAGAACCGCCTCGGCCCCGCCCAGATCGACGATCACGTTGCCGAATTCCTCGCGCTTGACGGCGCCGTTGATGATGGTGCCGACACGATCCTTGAAGTCTTCGTACTGGCGGTCGCGCTCGGCCTCACGGACCTTCTGCAGGATGACCTGTTTGGCCGACTGCGCGGCGATCCGGCCCATTTCCACGGGCGGAACCTCTTCCTGGAACACGTCGCCCACCTGCGGACCGGTCGAGAAATCCTCGATCGGCTGTCCGTCGCGCAGCCAGACCGCGCGGCCACCCTTGCTGGGCTCGAAATAGGCGCGCGCCTGATCGACGGTCATCTCGGCCTGATAATTCTCAAGCTCTTCCTCATCGACCACGGTGCGGACGCGGGTAAAAGTCGCCTTGCCGGTCTTGCGGTCGATCGACACGCGGATGTCCATCTCGGCGCCGTAACGGCTCTTGGCGGCGCGGGCGAGCGATTCCTCCATCGCTTCGACGACCAGACCGGGGTCGATCATCTTTTCGCGGGCCACGGCCTCGGCGGTCTGCAACAGCTCAAGCTGGTTTGCTGAGGTGATTGCCATCAGTTCGTCTCCTCTTCGGACCCTTCGGTCTCAATCTCGTCGAAAGCGTTTTCGTTCAGGGCGCCGGCATCCTTGCGCTGGCGCAGCATTTCCTTGATCAGGTCATCGGTCAGAACCAGCTTGGCATCGCTCAGCCAGTCGAATTTCAGACCGATGGTGATGGTTTCATCCCCTTGCGGGATGTTGATGAGAACCTCATCCCCCTCGACGCCTGCCAGTTCCCCCTTGAAGCGGCGGCGGCCGTCGATCAGCTCGGCGGTTTCCAGCTTGGCCTCGTAGCCCTCGAACGTCTCGAAATCCTTCAGCCGCGTCAGCGGGCGGTCGATGCCGGGGCTGGACACCTCGAGCGTGTAGGCGTCAAGGATCGGGTCCTCGACATCCAGCGTGGCGCTGACCGCGTTCGAGATCTCGGCGCAATCATCCACCTCGATGCCACCATCGGGCTTGTCGGCCATGATCTGCAGCGTGGTCTGCTTGCCGCTCATCAGGCGGATGCGGACCAACTCATACCCCAGATCCTCGATCACCGGAGTGATGATCTCGGCCAATCGTCGGTCGATCGCCGCCTTGGCTATCAGGTCGTTTGTCATATGGTGCTCTACCCTTCGATCGGGCACAAAAAAACGGGCGCGCGGCCCGTCGAATTTTCCGGTGGAGCCTCGGACCAGAAGTCCGACACGCCGCTGTTGCAATTGCATATACGCAGGACGACCCGAGTCTGCAACCCCTGCCGTCAACCAACCGACAATCGGCGTCGGTTTTCAGGCCGGGTTCAGGCTATCCACCAGCGTTCCGCGATTCGCCCATCGTCCAATGGCGCGCCCCGCCCGATCCGGCGCGGCAGGCCAACGGAGCCGGAGATCGCCAGCGACATCTCCGATTCGCTGGGGAAGAACCGCACATCACCCAAACCACGCAGCCCTTGCGCCGCCGGCAGCACCGACACGTCCACATAACGGTCGCGCAGCGCCTCGGCGCGCACGGCCGGGTCGGGGATCACGATGATGTCGACCGCCTCCAGCCAGCCGGCATGACCATCCTTGTAGTGGCCATCTACCCGGCGCCCGCGGAAATGGCGCCCGTCTTCGGCGCGTTCGACCCGGTAACACCCGGTGCCGTTCGCCTGCTGCAGCGGCGAAACGCTCTGCCCATCGCGGGTGATGACAAACCGGGTATCGGCCAGCAGGAAAGGCAGGCCGGGGTTGGCCTCGGCCAGTTGGATCTGGATGCGGTCCGGCGCCAGGGCTTCGGTGCGCCCGACCTCGGACAGGACCGCAAGAACATCCTCGGCCGTCAGTGCCGCACCGTCGTGAAACACCGCATCCGCACGCAGGTCGAACGTCCAGACCCGGGCCTCGGAATCGGTCTGCCAAGCGGTTGCCAACTCGCCGCGCAGAGTGCCGTCCGGCGCGATCTCGGTCAGGGTGTCGAACACCGCACCCCGGGCCAGCCGGTCCAGGCTGTCGTCACGCGGCACGGCGATGCGCAGCACGCCGCCCAATTTCGGCGTATCCGCCAGCGAGGCCCCCGTCGCGGCCAGCAGGGCTGCGGCGGCACCCGAAGTGAACAGAGCACGGCGGTCGATGCGGGTCATGCCACCTCCTGCGCGGCTCGGTCCATGACGCGCACCAGTTCGGCGCTGATCCCGGGTTCCGACAGGGCGTGACCAGCCTGCCGCACCATCTTCAGCTCTGCCTCGGGCCATTTCTCGGCCAGGCTCCAGGCCGCCTGCGGGGGGCAGATCATATCGTAACGGCCCTGCACGATATGGCCGGGAATATGCGCGATCCGGTCCATCTGATCCAAAATCTGACCGTCATGTTCCAGAAACGCCTTGTTGATGAAATAGTGATTCTCGAGCCGCGCGAAGGTGCGGGCATATTCGCCGGGGCTTTCACCGACGGCCCCGTTCGTGTGGATCGAGGCCAGCGCGTTTTCCCAATGCGACCAGGCGCGGGCGTACAGTATCTCGGTCGCCCGATCGCCCGAAAACAGCCGCTTGTTGTAGGCGCCGATGGTGTCGGACAGCTCCGAGTCGCGCAGCAACGAGGTGAAGCGCGCCCATTGCTCGGGCCAGAACTTGCCGGCCCCGCCGCCATAGAACCAGTCGAGCTCCGCCTGCGTGGCCAGAAACACGCCGCGCAGAACCAGGCGGGTCACCCGGTCGGGATGGGTCTGGGCATAGATCAGCGCCAGCGTGGCGCCCCAGCTGCCGCCGAATACGATCCAGTCGTCGATCTCGAACAGTTTCCGCAGACGCTCGATATCGGCCACCAGGTGCCAGGTTGTGTTGTTCTCGACCGAGGCCGTGGGCCGCGACCGGCCGCAGCCGCGCTGGTCGAACAGAATCACCCGGTAGACCTCGGGGTCGAAATAGCGCCGCATGGCCGGGCTGCAGCCGCCGCCGGGGCCCCCATGCAGAACCACCACGGGAATCCCGTCGGGATTTCCGCATTGTTCCACATAGATGCGGTGCCCGTCGCCCATATCCACCACGCGCTGGTCGAACGGATCGACCGGCGGGTAAAGATATTGCACTGCGCGCTTTTGGTCCGGGTATTTGTCCATTATGGCCCTATATAGTCCTTCAGCGTAAAAGAGCACACGGAGACAGGAATGCAAGCGCATCCGAACACGGTTGACCCGTCCGAGATCGCAAAATTCGAGGCCATGGCCGCCGAATGGTGGGACCCGCACGGGAAATTCAAACCTCTGCACATGCTGAATCCGTGCCGCCTGGACTATATCACACAGCAGATCGCGGGCGAATTCGACCGGGACCTGACGGCAGCGAAACCGTTCGAGGGCCTGCGCTTGCTGGATATCGGCTGCGGCGGCGGGCTGCTGAGCGAGCCGATGGCGCGGCTGGGCGCCGATGTCGTAGGCGCCGACGCGGCCGAGCGCAACCTGCCCGTGGCCCGAATCCATGCCGAACAATCCGGCCTGCAGATCGACTATCGCCACACCACCGCCGAGGCATTGGCCGACGCGGGCGAACAGTTCGACGTGGTCCTGAACATGGAGGTGGTCGAGCATGTGGCCGATCCGCTGGCCTATCTGACCGCCACGCAACAGCTGCTGAAACCCGGCGGGCTGGAAATCTGTTCCACCATCAACCGCAACCCGAAATCCTATGCGATGGCGATTTTCGGGGCCGAGGTCGTCATGCGCTGGCTGCCGCGCGGCACGCATGAATGGTCCAAGTTCATCACCCCGGACGAGCTGTTCGATCTGCTGCGCCAGGCTGGTCTGGACCCGGTGGACCGCAAGGGGTTCGTGTTCAACCCGATCACCTGGAGCTGGTCGATCTCGGACCGGGATCTGAGCGTGAACTACGTCACCGCCAGCGTGAAGCCGGGCTGAGGCCTATTCCTCTTCCAGTTTCATGCGCAGGTCGCGCAGAACCGGCAGGGTCGCGCGCACACGCTCAAGGCCCAGTTCGCCCACGACCCGGTTGATCAGAGGTGCGATAGCCGAGATCGCCTGATCGCGCGCCCGTCGGCCTGCGGGGCTGATCGCCACCATCTTGCGGCGGGCATCGTCCCAATCGGGGCGGATGTGGATGTATCCGGCCCATTCCAGTTTGGCCAAGGTGTTGGTCATCGCCCCACGGGTCACATGGAATGTGCGGGCCAGTTGGGCAGGCGTCCGCTCGCCCCCCACGAACACCAGGTGGTTCAGCACCGAGAAATGCGAGATTTCCATTCCCTTGGGCAGAACCCGGCTCAGCCGGTTCCGCAGCAATTGGTCCGCAGTCAGGATCTCGCTGAACAGCGCGACCGCCAGGGCGTTGGTTTCGTCAGTCATTACCCGGCTCTGGATCAGGGCCCGTCGAACGGGCGAACATGTGTCAGGGACGGCACGCGCCGCCATGCCTCTGTAACAGACCTATCATCCAGATCAAAAAAGTGAATGCCGGTCTGAGTGCCTGCGTCGATCAGCACCTCGCCCCAGGGCGATACGACCATGCTATGCCCATGGGTATGGCGCGTTTTGCCTCGGGTTTTGGGGTGTTCCCCGGTCTGCGCGGGGGCAATGACCCAACAGCCGGTCTCGATGGCGCGGGCGCGCAGCAGCGGTTCCCAATGGGCCGCGCCGGTCACCGGAGAGAACGCCGCCGGAACCGTCAGGATCGTGGCCCCGCCCTGTGCCAGCGCGGCGTGCAGATGCGGGAACCGGATGTCATAGCAGATGGTCATGCCGACCTTGCCGAAGGCGGTCTCGGCGATGACCGCCCGCGACCCGGGGCGATAGCTGGCCGATTCGCGAAAGGTCTCAGTCTCGGTGACCTGCACGTCGAACATGTGGATCTTGTCATAGCGCGCCACGATCCCGCCCTGCGGGTCGATCATAAAGGACCGGTTGGCGAACCGCCCGTCGGCGTCATGTGTCTTCAGCCCCAGCGATCCGATCAGCAGCCATACGCCCAATTCCGCCGCCTGTTCGCGCAGGCCCGCCAGGGTGATGTCGTCTTCTTCGTGCTGCAGCACCTCGCGCTGGCGCGTTGCGCTGGTCGAGACGCAGTTGGTGACCTCGGGCGTCAGGATGAACCGCGCGCCCCGGTCCGCGGCCTCGGCCATCATGGCACGCACCATGTCCAGGTTCGCGGCCGGGTCGTCCGACGAGGTGATCTGCAGCAGGGCGGTTTTCATCAGGCGGCCAACAGTGGGTCCAGCTTGCCGGCCTGTTCGAGTTCGTACAGGTCGTCGCAGCCACCGACATGGGTGTCACCAATGAAGATCTGCGGCACCGTGCGCCGTCCGCCCGCCCGCTGGATCATCTCGGGCTTGCGTTTGGGGTTCATCAGAACGTCGATCTCCTCATAGGCGACGCCTTTCTGATTCAACAGCCGTTTGGCCGCGTGGCAAAAGCCGCACAGCGGCGATGTATAGATGACAACCGGTTTCATGGTCCGTTCCCTTGGATTTCGCGCAATCTAGGGGGAATTAGGCATCCTTGGCAACGCGCGCCAGTACCAACACGGAAATATCATCCGCCCCGGCCACCCGGCAGGCGCGGGCGCAGGCCGCCAAGGTCGCGCCCGATGTCATCACGTCATCGACCAGCAGCACGTGGCGCCCCTTCAGGCGGTCCGCCCGCCTCGGATGCACGGTGATCGCATCGCGCAGCGTTTCGGCCCGCTCGGCGGCCGTTTTCCCTTCCAGCGCAGGGGTGCGCCGGCTGCGTAACAGCAGGTCAGGGCAAACCGGCAGCCCGACCGTCTTGCCCAGATGCTGCGCCAGCAGCGCCGACTGGTTGTACCGACGCTTCAACAGGCGCGACCAGTGCAGTGGTACCGGCGCAATCAGCATGCCCGGCCGGACCAAGGCCCGCCCGGCCCCGGCCATCCATTGCGCCGCGGGTCTGGCGAGTTCCGTCCGGTCGCCATGTTTCAGTGCCAAAACCAGCGCCCGCGCCTTGCTAGCGTACAGCAGCGCCCCGCGCCCCTCGGACCAGGGTGGCGGCTGACGCATGCAGTCATCACATTCGACCCGGTCGCCGTCGTCCTCGCCCGGCAACGGGACGCCGCAGCTGGCACAGACCATCCCCCCGATGAACGGCGTCTCGCGCCAGCATGGCCCACACAGCCCGAAATCCGACTCGGTCATCTCGCCGCAACCGATGCAGCGCGGAGGGTACACGACCTCGATGGCGGTTTGAATCCGCTGCCATATGCGATAACTGCGCCCTATGGACCAATCCGCAGCCAAGACACCCTCATTGTTTGACCGATCCGCCCTGGCCGCGCATCGCGCCCGGGCCCGGGACGACGCCCTGTTCTTGCACCGCGCCGCCGTCGACGAGGTGCAGGATCGCCTTGCCGTGGTTAATAAAACCTTTACGGCGCCCGCGATCGTGACCCCTTTTGCCCAGGTATGGGCAGGCGTTCTGAACGGCACGCGCATCGTGCCTGATGACGAGGTGCTGGACCTGTCCTCGGGCGCGCATGATCTGGTGATCCACGCCATGGCTTTGCATTGGGCCAATGACCCGGTTGGACAGCTGATCCAATGCGCCCGCGCCCTGAAACCGGACGGGCTGTTGCTGGTGGTCTGTCTGGGCGGCGAGACGCTGCACGAATTGCGGGCAGCGCTGGGTCAGGCCGAGATTGAGGTGACCGGCGGGCTCAGCCCCCGTGTCGCGCCGATGGCAGAACTGCGCGACCTTGGTGCCCTGCTGCAACGCGCCGGGCTGGCCCTGCCCGTGGCCGACCGGGTGCCGCTGACGGCGACCTACCGCGACCTGTGGCACCTGATGGCCGACCTGCGCGCCATGGGCGAGGCCAACGCGATGACCGAACGGTTGAAATACCCCACGCGCCGGACCGTGTTTCAACGCGCACAGCAGATCTATGCCGAAAGCTTCACCGCCCCCGACGGGCGCCTGACGGCAACTTTCGAGCTGGTCTGCCTAACCGGCTGGGCACCGGATGCCAGCCAGCCCAAGCCGCTGCGGCCCGGTTCGGCCCAGGTCAGCCTCGCCCAAGCCTTAGGCACGAAAGAAGGCAAACTGTCCGATTGACCCCGCGGTCGATCCGATTAATTCAGGCACTTACGGAAAAACTCAGGAAAGCCACCATGTTCGATGCCATCCGCCCCGCGCACGCGCCCGCAGATCACCCCAAGATCAAGATGGGCCGTGTCGGCATCCTGCTGGCCAATCTCGGCACGCCGGACGATTACAGCTATTGGCCGATGCGCCGCTATCTGAACGAGTTCCTGTCCGACCGTCGGGTGATCGACTATCCGGCCTGGAAATGGCAGCCGATTCTGCAGGCGATCATCCTGACCAAACGTCCTTTCAGCTCGGGCGCGGCGTACAAATCGATCTGGAACCACGACAAGGGCGAAAGCCCGCTGATGACCATCACCAAGGACCAGACCGCCAAGCTGCGCGCGGCGATGCAGGACCGCTATGGTGACAAGGTCATGGTGGATTTCTGCATGCGCTATGGAAACCCCTCGACCAAGTCTAAGGTCCGCCAGATGGTGGCCGAGGGCTGCGACCGCATCCTGTTCTTCCCGCTCTATCCGCAATATGCGGGCGCCACGACCGCCACCGCGAACGACCAGTTCTTTCGCGCGCTGATGGAGGAGGCCTGGCAGCCCGCCAGCCGCACGGTGCCGGCCTATTTCGACGAGCCGGCCTATATCGACGCCCTGGCGCAGTCGGTCGAGCGCGCCTATGCGGCCATGGAGAACAAGCCGGACGTTCTGGTGTGTTCCTATCACGGCATGCCGGAACGCTATCTGATGCAGGGTGATCCGTACCACTGCCAGTGCGCCAAGACATCACGACTGCTGAAAGAACGGCTAGGCTGGGCGGATGATCAACTGGTGACCACCTTCCAGTCACGATTCGGACCCGAGGAATGGCTGAAGCCCTACACCGTCGACCACGTCGCGGAACTGGCCCGGCAGGGCAAAAAGAACATCGCCGTCATCGCCCCGGCGTTTTCGTCGGACTGCATCGAAACGCTGGAAGAAATCAACGAGGAGATCCGCGAGAGCTTTGAAGAGGCAGGCGGCGAGACCTTCACCTATATCCCCTGCCTGAACGACGAGGACGCGCATATCGCGGCCTTGGGAAAAGTGATCGCGGACAACCTGAAAGGCTGGCTGGACTGAACCGGCCTCGGAAAACGCATGAAAAAAGGCGGTGGACATCCACCGCCTTTCTTTTTTGTCGTTGTCCGCTGGACTTAGCTTGCGGCAACAGCTGCTGCGACGACGACCAGCAGGATCAGCGGCAGGATGATGCCCTGCGACGAGCCCTGGGTTTCTTCGACAACAACCGGTGCTTCCACAACCGGCTCTTCCAGGTTGCCGGCATATGCGGTCGAAGCGGCAGCGGTCAGAGCAGCAGCGAGAACGAGTTTCTTCATGTTAACCTCCAAAGTTTGCGTGGCCCCGGGATACTGGAGCCCCGCACCTATGACTTACCTCGTGGTTTTTTCTAAGCAGCAAAGCGTCGAGAATGCAATTGCAACTTGTGCCACCGGCGGCTTGGCGCGCGAAAATGTCGTCAAATTAGCAACACTTGCGTGCCGACCTTGGTCAAAGCGTACAATTCGGCGATATGTTCGTTGAACAGGCCGATGCACCCGTTCGACGACCGCCGCCCGATCTTGCGCGTGTCGTGGGTGCCGTGGATGCGGTAATATTTCCAGCTCAGATACAAAGCATGCGTTCCCAGCGGGTTGTCAGGTCCCGGCGGGATATAGTCGGGCCATTCCGGGTTTCTCTTCTTCATCGAAGGCGTCGGCGACCAACTGGGCCCCACAACCTTGCGGATGACGCTGGTACGGCCACGGCGGGTCAGTTCCTCGGTCAGCGGAACGGAGGACGGGTACAGCTTGTACACCGTCTGATCCTCGGACCAGTAGTGCAACGCGCGCGAAACCGTATCGACCAGAATCGCCCCGTTTCGGATGTTCGAGAAATAGGGCTGCCACTCCATGGCGCGAAACCCGGAAACATTGCGCCGGACCGGCGGTTCGGGTTCGGGCGCGGGGCGCAGTGGATCGCCGGGGATGAACTGCGCGATCGCCGGGCTGGCCAACAGGGAAGTGCCCCCGGCCAGGAACCCGCGGCGCGAAGTCAGGTGAATGTCTTTCTTGGCCATGCCAAAAGGTCCTTTGATAATCAGTATTGAAATTCGCAGGCAGTTTATTGCCAGAATGCTTCAGTCGCAAATCAAACCGGCAGAAATACGCGAACATCGGCAATTGGGCCTTTGCGCAATGCGCGCGCGCAGGCTATCCCTTTTCGGAACAACGAACTGGGCCTATGATGACGCGTATCTTTTCCTTGCTGCTGATCTGCCTTGTCGCGCTTGCGGCATGTACTGAAACTTCGGGCACTTCGTCGCTAGGGGCGGACGGACGACCGCTGCCCAAGGCCTACAAGATCCGCGGCAACCCCGAGAAGCTGCAGTTCCGCATGCTTGATTCTGTCAACGCGCTGCGCCAGGCCTCTGGCCTGCAGCCCGTTCAACTGAATGCTCAGCTGAACGCGGCCGCCGCAACCCACGCCAAGGACATGGCGCGCCAGAATCGCCCTTGGCACTTTGGGTCCGACGGGTCCTCGCCGCTGGACCGCGCGGTGCGCGTCGGCTATCTTGGGACGTTTCGCGGCGAGGCCATCTCGGAGACCTACGAGACCGAAACCGAGACCCTGGCCGCCTGGATGCAGGAGCCCGGCCCGCGGTCGGTCATAATGGATCCGAAGGCAACGCAGATGGGCTTTGCCTGGCACCAGGAAAAGGGCGGAAAGCTCTGGTGGGTTCTGGAAATGGGCACCGGCGGCTGACCTTGCCGCGCGCGGCCAGCCCACGAGGGCCACACCGCCACGTCAGCGGGATCAGGCCGCCTGCACCGATTGCGCAGTGGTCAAAATCGCATACAGCTTGACCGGATCAGGATTGGCCCGCAGCTTGCTGCAGACAGATGTGTCACGCAGCGTCCGCGAAACCAAGGCCAGCGCCTTGAGGTGCTCGACACCGGCATCCTCGGGGGCAAACAGGGCAAAGGCCAGATCCACAGGCTGCCGGTCGACTGAACCGAAGTCGATCGGCTTTTCCAGCATCACGAACACGCCCGCCACGGCGTCCAGGCCCGACAGACGGGCATGCGGCAGCGCCACTCCGTGTCCGACACCGGTCGGGCCGAGGCTCTCACGCTCGAGCAGATTATCGACCACGGTCTGAGCATCCAGCCCCAAGGCGCTGGCGGCGACTTCCCCGATTTCCTGAAACAGGCGCTTCTTGCTGGATGCGGCGGACAACACGCGCACCGCTTCGGGCTTCAATATGCTCGAAAGCTCCATTATCTTGCTCCACGGCATTGCCCCCGCCGGTGCGGAGGCAGTGCCTTTATCCTTGCCTGTTACGGATCGATCCAGCCGATGTTTCCATCGTCGCGACGATATACGACATTCAATCCGTCCTTGTTTTCGTTCCGGAACACCAGCACCGGCGCGCCCGCAAGTTCCATCTGCATGACAGCCTCACCAACGCTGAGCGATGGGATCTTGGTTTCCATCTCGGCAACGATGATTGGCTGCAAGGAGTCGGGTTCCTGCTCCGGCTCCGAATCGTTCGAGGCGAGGATATAGGACGACGCCCCGAAGAGTTCAACCGGCTCGGACCGCTCGCGGTGGTGGTCCTTCAGGCGGCGCTTGTAGCGGCGCAACTGCTTCTCCATCTTGTCACAGCACGCCTCGAATGCCGCGTAGATCTCGGTGGCATGGGCCTTGGCCTGAGCCGTCAGGCCGGTGGACAGATGCACGGTGGTTTCACACACATATTCATGCGCTGAACGGGAAAAGACGACGTTGGCGTCCGTTGCGCGCTGGGCATATTTGCCCACAACCTCGCCCAGTTCGGTCTGCACGTGGGTCTGCAGGGCCGCACCGATGTCGATCTGTTTGCCGCTGATTTGGTAACGCATGTGATCTCCTTCACAATTCACACCCCTGTTTGCGCCGCATCATGCGGCAGGCTTGTTGTTATGGGGTGGGGGGTCGAGACGCTGTACGGGGTTGCCGATCATCGCGCCCTTCAACGAAGGGGGATCGAGATCCAGACTGAATCCACGCAAGCGCCATATCCCAATTCAGCCAACAGGCGGCAGCAGAGTCAATCAAAACACGAGCACAGATTCGAGAAAACTGTCGCGGAATCCCTCCGTCATCTGACAAGTTTATGAAATTCTGAAGTTTTCGCCCAAATAGACGCGGCGCACGTTCTCGTTCTCGACGACCTCGTCCGGGGTGCCCGACATCAGAACCTGCCCGTCATGCAGGATATAGGCGCGATCCACGATTTCCAGGGTTTCGCGTACGTTGTGGTCGGTGATCAGCACGCCGATTCCCCGCTTTTTCAAATCGGCCACAAGATGGCGGATGTCCCCTACGCTTATTGGGTCCACCCCCGCAAACGGTTCATCCAGCAGCAGATATTTCGGATCGGCCGCCAGGCAGCGGGCGATTTCGACCCGCCGCCGCTCGCCGCCCGACAAGGCCAGCGCCGGCGCCCGCCGAAGGTGCTCGATCGAAAAATCTGACAGCAGTTCCTCCAGCCGCTCCTTACGCCGATGCGCATGTTTGACCGAGATATCCAGAACCGCGGCGATGTTGTCCTCGACGCTGAGACCGCGGAAGATCGACATCTCCTGCGGCAGATAGCCGATTCCCATCCGCGCCCGCCGATACATCGGCAACGTTGTGACGTTCTGACCGTCCAGCGTCACCGAGCCAGCCTCGGGGAAGACCAGCCCGGCCACGGAATAGAAGGTCGTGGTCTTACCCGAGCCATTCGGCCCCAGCAGCGCCACGACTTCGGACCGGTCCAGCGTCATCGAGACATCCCGGATCACCGTCTTCTTGCGATAGGATTTCCGCAGCTTGTCGATCTTCAGCCCGGACGCCCCTTCAGCAACGGACAGTTTCGGCCCCGCCATCAATCACCGCCCGACTTGAGGATTGTCTTGACCCGGCCGGTCATGGTCGCGGTTCCGTCCGCCAGATTCGCGACCATCCGATCGCCGCTGATCGTGCTGGGCCCCTGGCTGAGCAGAACGTTGCCTGTCATGACGACAACCCCGCTGTCGATCGTGTATTCCGCCCAATCCCCCTCGGCCGCATCCGGTGGGCTGACCAGCAGAACGTTGTCGGACGCCTCGAGGCGCTCGATCCCCGAGCGGTCCTCGTTGTAGATCACCAGAACCCGATCGGCCGACAGGCGCATCTGGCCCTGCACGACGACGACATTGCCCAGAAACTCGGCCGACCCGTCCTCCTGGTTGACCTTGAGCGTCTCCGACGTGACCTCGACCGGCAGGCTGGGGTCTGCTGCGGCTGCCCCGAACGCCACCTGGGCTTCCTGGGCGCCCGCCGGGGCCGCCACAAAGGCCAATGCGGCACACAAAGGAACTATTCGAAAATCAAACACGGGTTATCTTTCGGTCTTTTTCGGCTCGTATATCAGCTTCACGCCGTCTGTAAAAACAATATGGACGGGGCCGTCGGAATTTTCGGCACCGAAGGTCATCCGCCCGGCCGTGAAGTTGCCGATCGGCCCGGTCCCTGCAACCTGCCCTGGGGTGTCGCCTCGAATCTCGTCTAGCGAGGTGTTCAGAAGATCGGTCGTGACCCGGATACCATCGGTCGTGGTGATGACCACATCGTCGGAGAAGGTCGCCGTGCCCTTGTCGGGGCGGATCAGGCCGGTGTTGGAATCAAGGGTGATGACGCGGCCGCCGTTCAGGCCAAGCTGCCCCTTGAACTCGGCCGCCGTGGGCGCCTCGTCCGCGGTCCCGCGGCTGGCGCGGACGGCTTCCACCTGAATATCCTCGCCCTTGCGGGTGACGCCGCGATAAATTGGCTGCGTCACAAGCTGATTGTTCAGGCGTTCGTCGATATCCTGCTGCGAAAACGGAACCGCCACCTTTGTCTCGATGCTGCGCGACAGCAGAAACACCATCGACAGCAGCAGGATGGCCGCCAGCGGCAGCAGAACCTTGAGGAACTGCACCATGCGCGAATAGCGATCCATCCCGGCCCTCACTCAACCCAGCCCGACGCGCAGGCAGTCGTGGATGTGCAACAGCCCCTGCGCCCGGCGCGGCTGCTCCGGGTCCACTACAAACAACGAGGTGATCTTGCGCGCGTTCATGATCGCCACCGCCTCTTCGGCCAGCGCGTCGGGCGCGATGGTCGTGGGGTTGGCAGTCATGACCTGGGCCGCCGTGTTGTTCAGCAACCCGTCCATATGCCGGCGCAGGTCGCCGTCGGTGATGATGCCGACCAGGGTGCCCTCTGCATCGGTCACGCCGACCACGCCAAAGCCCTTCTGGCTGATCTCGATCAGCGCGTCGCTCATCGGGGTGTCGGCCGACACCAGCGGCAGTGCGTCGCCGCTATGCATCAGGTCGCGCACCGCGCTCAGCTGCGCACCCAGCTTGCCGCCGGGATGGAAGGCGCGGAAATCTTCGGGCTTGAAATCGCGGTATTTCATTAACGCGATCGCCAGCGCATCGCCCATAGCCAGTGTCAGCGTGGTCGAGATCGAGGGCACCATGCCGTATCCGCAGGCCTCGCCCAGCGCGGGGATCAGCAGATGCACGTCAGCCTGCTTCATCAGCGTACTGTCCAGCCGGCTGGACAGGCCGATCAGCGGAATCCCGAACCGCCGGGTAAAGGCCAGCAGGTTGGCCAGCTCGGGCGCCTCGCCGGAATTCGATATCGCCAGCACCACGTCATCCTTCGACACCATGCCCAAGTCGCCGTGGCTGGCCTCGGCCGGATGCACGAAATAGGCGGGCGTGCCGGTGCTGGCCAACGTGGCCGCGATCTTGTGCCCGATATGACCCGACTTGCCGATGCCGCTGACGATCAGCCGGCCCTTGGCCTGCAGGATCAGCCGCACCGCGTCGGCGAAACGGTCATCCAGCCCTTCGGCCAGAACCTCGAGCGCGCGGGCCTCGTCGGTGACGACCTGCCGGGCGGTTTTCAAAAAGGAGTCGGTATCGGTCATGAGTGCGCAAAAATGTCGGTTTCGGGCCAGCCCGCCAGATCCAGCCTGGCGCGCATCGGCAGGAAGTCGAAACAGGCCTGCGCCATCTCGGTCCGGCCCTCGCGTTCGAGCCGCGCATCCAGCGCCGCGCGCAGCTGGTGCAGGTACAGAACGTCCGAAGCGGCATAGTCCAGCTGCGCCCCGGTCAGGGTCTCGGCACCCCAGTCGCTCATCTGCTGTTGTTTCGAAATGTCGATGCCCAGCAGCTCTTGGCACAGGTTCTTCAACCCGTGCCGGTCGGTATAGGTGCGCACCAGGCGGCTGGCGATCTTGGTGCAATAGACCGGCGCCGCCAGCGCGCCGAAAGCGTGGTACAGCGCGGCGATGTCAAAGCGGCCGAAGTGGAACAGTTTCAGCACCTCGGGGTTTTCCAGCATGGCGCACAGGTTCGGGGCCTCGGTCTGACCCTTTTCCACCTGCACGATGTGGCTGTGGCCGTCGCCGCCCGACATCTGGATCACGCACAGACGGTCGCGATGCGGGTTCAGGCCCATGGTTTCGCAATCGATGGCCACGACGGGGCCCAGGTCCAGCCCGTCGGGCAGGTCGTTCTTGTAAAGGTAGTTCGCCACGAATGTTTCCTTTGCACGGTGGTGTCACCGAAATAGGGTGTTTGACCCGCAAACTCAACGCCATCCGCCCCATGGCGGTACTCGGGTGTCATTGCGGTTGAGGCATCTACGTCCGGCGCATAGGGTCGGGTCATGACTCAACCGTCCTGTGCCTCGTCTGAACAAACTACCGCCCGCCCGAGCGACGGTGGCCCCCACGACGCGCGCCGGGCCGTTTCAGGGTTTGCGCGGTGCTGAACATTCTGCGGAACCGGACGTACCGTCACCTTCTGGCCGCGCAGGTGGTGGCGCTGCTGGGCACCGGGCTGGCGACCGTGGCGCTGGGGTTGCTGGCCTATGATCTGGCCGGCGAGTCCGCCGCGATGGTGCTGGGCACGGCCCTGACCATCAAGATGATCGCCTATGTCACGATTGCACCCATCGCCGCGGCTTTTGCCGAAAGGCTGGACCGCCGCCGCATGCTGGTGACGCTGGACATGGTGCGGGCCGCGGTCGCGCTGTGCCTGCCTCTCGTGACCGAGGTCTGGCAGGTCTATGTGTTGATGTTCGTGCTGCAATCGGCCTCGGCCGGGTTCACGCCCGCGTTCCAGGCCACGATACCCGATGTTCTGACCGACGAGCAGGATTACACCAAGGCCCTGTCGCTGTCGCGACTGGCCTATGATCTGGAGAACCTTGTCAGCCCGATGCTGGCAGCGCTGCTGCTGCTGGTCGTCAGCTTCGACAGCCTGTTCTGGGGAACGGCGCTGGGCTTTGCGGCCTCGGCCTTGCTGGTGGTCTCGGTGGTCCTGCCCTCGCCCACGCCCCGTCAGCCACGTGGGGTCTTTGACCGAACAACACGCGGTATTCGCATCTATCTGCGGACACCGCGCCTGCGTGGCCTTTTGGCGCTGAGCTGGACCGTCGCCGCCCTCAGCGCGATGGTTCTGGTCAATACCGTGGTGATCGTGCGCAGCGACCTGAGCCTGCAGGACAGCGCCGTGGCGATCGCCCTGGCCGGGTTTGGCGGCGGGTCGATGCTGGCGGCTTTCGTGCTCCCGGCGCTGCTGGAGCGTCTGCCGGATCGCCGCGTGATGCTGGCCGGCGCAACGCTGGCGACCGCGACCATGGCTACCGCTGCGCTGCTGTCCGCGGTGGTGCCGATGTCGCTGGCGATGCTGACCACGCTTTGGGCGCTTGTGGGTTTCGGCTATTCCTGCACGCTGACCCCATCCGGGCGGCTGCTGACCCGATCCGCCCATCCCGAGGACCGCGCGGCCGTGTTCGCCGCCCAGTTCACCCTGTCACATGCCTGCTGGCTGGTTCTGTATCCGCTGTCGGGCTGGCTGATGACGCAACATGGGGCGACAGTGGCGATGGCCGCGCTGACCGTTATGGCCTTGGGCGGCCTGATGCTGGCCGCCTGGACCTGGCCCGCATTCCAGCCGCGGTCCATCGCGCATGACCACCCGGACCTGCCGGCCGATCACCCGCATCTGTCCGGGCCCGATCCGCATGCGCACCCAATTATCATCGACGACCTGCACCCCCGATATCCGCACAAACCTTGAGGGCGACCGCCCTATTGCCGTAGACCCGAACCACTCGACCGACAGCCGAAAGCCCCATGGACCAGCTTGACCGCCGCATCATCGCCGCCCTACAGCACAACGCGCGCGCCTCGACCACGCAGATCGCGGCGCGTCTGGGCGTGGCCCGGACCACCGTGCACGAACGTATCCGTCGCATGGAGGAAACAGGCGTGATCGCGGGCTACTCGGTCCTGCTGGGCCGGACCGACGACACGCCCAGGGTGCAGGTCGTGGTGCTGCTCGAAGTGCAGCAGAAAGAGACATCGCGCATCATCAAGCGGCTGGAAGCCTATCCCGAGGTCAAGCTGTGCCTGTCGATCAACGGCGAATTCGACCTGCTTCTGTCGGCCGAAGCCCCCCGGATCGAGGATCTCGACATCTTGGTGGACGAGCTGGCCAAGATCCCCGGCGTGCTGCGCACCAATACCAGCGTCGTGTTCGGTCGCAGGATCGACCGGAGCTGATCGGCGCTAACCCTCTGTAAACCGAAAGCTGGCTAGCTTGGCCCGGTCAGAAGAATCCCGGACCGGCAGAATGCCAGAACTCAAGATCGTTTTCCTCTCGCTGTGGGTGCAGGCCATGGTCGCCACGGTGGCCTTGGCCATACCGGACATGCGCACCGCCGACATCTGCGACCAAGCGGCCCGGCGTGCCGCCCGGGCCGAGGGTGTCCCGCTGGATGTCATGCAGGCTATCACCCGGGTAGAAACCGGGCGCCGCGTCGATGGCAGCCTGCACCCCTGGCCCTGGACCGTAAACCTTGAAGGCAAGGGATACTGGTTCGGGTCCGAGGCCGAGGCCAAGGCCTATGTGTTCGAGGTGTTCAAATCGGGCGCCCGCAGCTTTGATGTGGGCTGTTTCCAGATCAATTATCGCTGGCACGGCAAGGCGTTTCGGTCAATCGACGCGATGTTCGACCCCGATCAGAATTCTGCCTATGCGGCGCAGTTTCTCAAACAGCTTTATGCTGAACATGGCGACTGGTCGGCCGCTGTCGGCGCCTATCACTCACGCACCCCAGAATATGCTCGCAGATATGTCACCCGGTTCCAGACGGTTCTGGCCGCGCTGTCCGACACGCCCGAACCGGCCGCCAGTCAGGCGGTCGACCCGTTCCACCGCTCCGCGCTGCCGTTGATCCCGCTCGGCCCCTCCCCTGCCAAGGTCGACCGCCCCGCCCTTGGATCACTTGTTCCGGTATCCGGGACCGCAGTGGCCTTCATCACGTTCGATCAGGAGTGACGCGTGCCGAAACTTGACCCAAGGACCTTGTTTTCACCCACGGTTCTTCTGGCGCTGGCGCTGATGACCGTGATCGTGATGATGATTCTGCCTATGCCGTCCTGGGTGCTCGACATCGGGCTGGCGGCCTCGTTCGCACTGGCGATTTTGATCTTCACCCTGACCCTGTTCATCGAGCGCCCGCTGGATTTTTCGTCCTTTCCGACGATCCTGCTGGCCTCGCTGATGCTGCGGCTGTCGCTGAACGTGTCCTCGACCAAGCTGATCATCGGGCAGGGCCACACCGGCCCCAACGCCGCCGGCGACGTGATCGAAGGCTTTGCCCAATTCGTGATGAGTGGCAGCATCTTCCTGGGTCTCGTCGTGTTCGGTGTGCTGCTGATCGTGAATTTCATGGTCATCACCAAGGGCGCCGCGCGCATGGCCGAGGTCGGTGCAAGGTTTGCGCTGGACGGGATGCCGGGCAAGCAGCTGGCCATCGACGCCGACATGTCGGCCGGTGCGATCGACCACCAGCAAGCCAAAGAACGGCGCGAGCTTGAACAGCAGGAAACCACGTTTTTCGGCTCGCTGGACGGGGCGTCGAAATTCGTCAAGGGAGATGCGGTCGCCGGGCTGCTGATCACTCTTCTGAACCTCGTGATGGGGCTGATCATGGGGGTGATCGTGCATGGCATGCCGGTTGCATCGGCGTTCGAAACCTATGCCATCCTGACCGTGGGCGACGGGTTGGTGTCGCAGATTCCAGCCGTGATCATCTCGATCGCATCGGCCCTGTTGCTGGCGCGCGGCGGCACGCAGGGCGCGACCGACAACGCGTTGTTCTCGCAACTGGGCCGGCATCCGGCGGCGCTGGGCACGGTTGCGGTGCTGATGGCGCTGTTCGCGCTGGTGCCGGGCCTGCCCTTCCTGCCCTTCATTCTGGGCGGGGCGGTCCTAGGCTATGCCGCCTATCACGTTCACAAGAAACAGAAGGCCGAGGCCTTGGCCGCGCGATCGCCGGCTCCCGAAGCCCAGGCGCCGTCCGCGCAGGCGATCGGCGATGTTCTGGACCTGGACGATGTGCATTTGGAGTTCGCGCCCGATCTGGTCAGCATGGTTCTGAACCCCGGAACCGGTCTGGATGCGCGGATCGCCAACATGCGGACCTATGTCGCCTCGAGCTTCGGCTTGATCCTGCCCGAGATCCGCCTGACCGACCGTGCCGATCTGCCGATGGGCACCTATGTGATCAAGGTGCAGGGGGTCGAACAGGCCCGCGGCGTGCTGCACCCCGACCTGATCCTGGCGCTTGTGCAGGAAGGCGCTGATCTTCTGCCCGACGGCAATGATGTGACCGAACCGGTCTATGGTGCCCCGGCCCGGTGGATCCTGCCCAAGGACCAGGAGGCCGCCGCCCTGAGCGGTGCCACCATCGTGACCCCACCCGAGATCCTGGCCACACACCTTCTGGAGATCATCAAACAGAATTTCTCGCGCCTGCTGACGCTCAAATCCTTGCGCCGCCTGCTGTCCGAGATGACCCGCCTCAGTGATCCCGCACGGGCTGAGGCCAACCGCAAACTGCTGGACGAACTGATCCCCGACAAGGTTCCGATCGACACGCTGCATGCGGTGCTGCGGCTGCTGCTGGACGAGCGGGTCTCGATCCGCAACATGGCGCTGATACTCGAAAGCGTGGCCGAGGCGCGGATGACCACGACCCAGCCCGAAGCCATCTGCGAAATTGTGCGCCAACGGCTGGGCTTCCAACTGGTGGCCGAACTAAAGCGCACAGACGGCTCGATACCGCTGATCCAACTGGCACCGGAATGGGAAGAGACCTTCGCGACCTACCAGATCGACGCGCCTGGCGCCGGATCGGATGTGGCGCTGCCGCCCAACCTGTTCAACAAACTTGCGGACGGAGCCGTGCAGGCCTTGGCCAGAACTGCGGATCAGGGGTTGCATCCGGCCCTGGTCACATCCACCCGCCGCCGCAGATTGTTGCGTACGATCCTGCAGGCGCGCGGTGTGTCGAACCCGGTTCTGTCGTTCGAGGAAATCGGGCTCGAGGCGCGGCCAGCATTGGTCGGGACGGTGCCGGCATGATCGCCCTGCCTCCGACGCTGCTCGACCAGTTGGGAGCCGGGCTTTTGCTGGCTTTCGTCGTGTTTCTGCGCGTTTCGGCCTTTGTGTCTCTGCTGCCCGCCTTCGGCGAGCGCAGCATTCCCCCCCGTGTCAAACTGGGCGCAGCCATCGCCTTCACCCTGCTGATCGCTCCGGCGGTACCGGGGCCGGAAGTTTCTGCAGGCCTGCTGCCGCTGGTGAAGGCAATCCTGACGGAGACCCTGATCGGGCTGTTTCTAGGTTTTGGTCTGCGGTTGTTCGTGCTGGCGCTGCAAACCGCCGGTTCGATCGCGGCCCAGGCAACCTCGCTGTCCCAGATCCTGGGGGGTGCTGCGGCCGAGCCGGTGCCCGCCATGGGGTATCTGATGACACTGGCCGGGCTGGCATTGGCGACGGTGATGGGCCTCCACATCCGCGCGGCGCAATTCCTGATCTACAGCTACGCGCTGTTTCCGATCGGCAGCGCACCCGCAGCATCAGATCTGTCGCAATGGGGCGTGGCCCAGATTTCCCGCAGCTTTTCCCTGGCCTTCGGGCTGGCAGCCCCATTCGTCATCGCCTCGCTGATCTACAACCTGGCCCTGGGTGTCATCAACCGGGCCATGCCCCAGTTGATGGTTGCCTTCGTGGGAGCGCCCGCGATTACCTTCGCCGGCCTGTTTCTTCTGTTTGCCGGAACGCCCATCATCCTGTCCACCTGGAGCGACGCCATGCTCGCGTTTCTCAACGACCCGGTCGGAGCCAGCCCATGAGCAGCCAGGACGACGACAGCGACAAGTCGTTCGAAGCCACACCGCAGAAGCTTCGGAAGGCACGCGAAAAAGGCGAGGTGGTCAAGTCCAATGACCTGTCCGCCGTGGCGGCCTATGCCGGGCTGACGATCGCACTGATCGTTGTCGGCCACTACTCTGCAGAGCACTTGGGCTCGGCCTTCGTCGTTTTGATCGACCAGTCTTTCGCCCTCGGCCCGCTGCTGGTCACCGGATCGTCCAGCGGGCCGGTGGGAGGATTGATGGCGGTCGTTGCAAGCTCGGCCGGTGCGCTGCTGGCCGTGCCCGCCATCGTGGTACTTCTGAGTCTTCTGGCGCAAAGGGCGCTGGTCTTTGCCCCCAGCAAACCGAAGCCGAAACTGTCACGCGTTTCCATCCCGTCAAACGCAAAAAACAAGTTCGGCCGCGGAGGTTTGTTCGAGTTTGCCAAAAGCTTTGCAAAGCTGGTCATCTACAGCGTCTGCCTGGCATTATTTCTGCACGCAAACCTGTCCCAGATTCTGTCGGCCGCAGCGGCGGCGCCCAAGGCGTCGATCATTTTGCTGATGAACCTGCTGCTGCGCTTTCTCTTCATCGTGGTTGCCGTGACGCTCGCGATCGGCGCCATCGATTATCTTTGGCAATACGGCGAACACATGCGAAAGAACCGGATGTCGCGAAAGGAGCTGCAGGACGAAACCAAAGAGTCCGAAGGCGACCCCCACCTGAAGCAGCATCGCAGACAGCACGCACAGGAAATCGCGACCACGCAAATGATGGCGGACGTACCAAAGGCCGACGTGGTCATCGTCAACCCTACGCATTATGCCGTTGCACTGAAATGGTCGCGCGCGCCCGGAACGGCGCCCGCCTGCGTGGCCAAGGGGGTCGATGAAGTTGCGGCGACGATCCGAAAAACCGCGATCGAGGCCGGCGTTCCCATCCATTCCGACCCGCCGACGGCGCGCGCGCTGCATGCGACGGTCGAAATCGGTCAGGAAATCCCGGAAAACTACTATCGCCCCGTCGCCGCGGCCATCCGCTTTGCCGAAGCCATGCGCAAACGCGCCAGGAAAGGTATCTGATGAAGGCAGACAAGCTCTCGGACCTTGTTGCGGTGACCGCTGCCGCCTTTGAAAAGGAACATCAAAAGCTGCGCCCGATCCTCGAACAGGAGGCCCGTGTTCGAAACCGGATCTCGCAACTGGACGCACAGCTGGCACAGGTCCGTTCGACGGCCGCCGACGCGACGGGCTACAGAATGGCCGGCGCCGACGTCATTTGGTACGGCTGGGAGGCATCAACACGCAGGCAACTGAACGCCGAGCTGGCTCGGATCCGGTCGCAGAAGCTTGCGATGATGGACGGGTTGCGTCAGGCCTTCGGGCGGAAACAAGCATTGGAGAAACTTGTGGAACGGCAAGCGACCGCGCTGCGGCGCGCACACCTGCGAAAAACCGATTGAGGCGACACCGCCACGACTGGAGAGGAGCCGTCAGGTATCCTGACGGCTCATGCTGACGATCAACACGCGGTTGACTTCATCCCCAAGGTCTTTCCTGGCGGCCTCCAAAAGAGATCGGCGCAAGGTTTCCATGTTGTCCGAATGGGTGAACGCCCCGTCAAACCCCCCCATGTTCGCATGGTCGAACAACACCTGAAGGAACGCGTCACGTAACTTCGGTTCGAGCCTGTAGAACGTGTCTTCGTTGCCGGGCTGGGCTTCGAGGCTGAGCGACACAGTGACCAGGGCGGAAATCCTGTCATCCTCCACCAACGGCACAACGAACTGCTTCGTCAGCTTGAGGAACTCATAGCTCGCTTCCTCGCCTTTCTTCCCGTGCGCATTGTCATCACGGGAACCCGCCAGCGCAGTTTGGGTCTGTGGTATTTCCTCTTCGGCTTGGGGGGGGGCCTTCTTTGCGCTCTCTCCATTTCCCTGGGCTTCAGCCGACTTGTTCGGCGCAAGGAAAAGGCCGGCTGCGGCGCCCGCGCCCAGCCCCACGACCAAAAACATGATGGGCAACAGTTTTTTCATCTCGCGTCACTTTCAAAACGGCAACAGGGCGTCCAGAACCTGCTGCCCGTACCTGGGCTGCTGGACATCGGTGATCTGGCCGCGGCCACCGTAGGACACGCGGGCCGAGGCGATCTTGTCGTAGGTGATCTCGTTCTGGCGCGAGATATCCTGCGGTCGCACATAGCCCGAAACCAGAAGTTCCCGCAGTTCGAAGTTCACCCGCAACTCCTGTGACCCGGAGATCGACAGAACGCCGTTGGGCAGCACGTCCACGACGGTTGCAGCCACGCGCAGCGTCAGCTTTTCCTTTCGCTTGACCGATCCCTTCCCCTTGCTTGAGGATGCCGAGTCGATGGAAACGGCCTCATCCAGGGATGCGCCCTCCGGCAAGTGACCGGCCGCCCGCTGCGGCAGGCCGAACAGGCCCGGTATCTTCAGCTCGTCCGACCCGCTGCGCGAGCGGCTGGTGTCATTCGAAAATTCCGCTTTTTCGTCCAATTCGATCACAACCGTGAGGATATCGCCCTTTTTCATCGCACGTTGGTCGCCCAGCAATGATTGCTGACCACCGCTCCATAGCGACGCACGATCGACCGCGCGCTGCGGTTGCGTGTGCAGAGGCAGGCCGGGCCACAGCATGGCGACATGTTCAGGCGATTCCGTGTTGGGCGACAGGCTTGGCGGCTTGCCCAGATGGTCCAGACGCCCGCAGGCGGCCAATGCCAGGATGGCAAGAAGCAGTGTTGAGACTTTCATGATCAGTTCACCTCGATTTGGCCATCCGGCTGGATTTCGCCCGACACCGTCGTGCGGGATGACAGGTTCATGACCCTGATCCGCTCGCCGGCGGCCCCCCGACCCAAAGCTCGGCCCTCCGCGGCAATGGTCAGGCCGTTCCGGGAAAACTTCAGCGTCACCAGGTCATTTCGGTCCACGATTGCCGGCGGGCCAACGTCAGATGGGTGAATCGGACGACCCGGATAGAGCGCTGTTCTTGCCTCTTTCCCGACCAACTGCTCCAAGGACCGGGCTGCACCGGCCACATCGCCCGGCTTGGTCTGCAGATCCGTTTCCGCGATGATTTCCTTGGGCCGGATCGTTCGGGTCGGCACGACGATATCGGCGAACGCGGAAAGCGGGCTGAGCAAACACAGGGAAAGAAGCACCACCTTCATCAGCGCACCTGCGTCGTCGCGCCCATCATCTGATCGACGGCCGAGATCACCTTGGCGTTCATTTCGTATCCACGCTGTGCTTCGATCAGTTCGGTCACTTCGCGCACCGCATCCACCGAACTGTCTTCCAGATAGCCCTGCCGAAGCGTACCCAGACCATCTTCGCCCGGTGTTCCCACGATTGGCGCACCCGAGGCTTCGGTTTCCTTGAACAGGTTGCTGCCGATCGCTTCGAGCCCTTTGGCATTCGAAAAACTCGCCAGCGTGAACTCGCCCAATAACTGCCCTTCGGCGGTGTCGTCGAAATAGGCATAGACCTCGCCGGCGGCGTTGATCGAGATTGACCGGGCATCGTCCGGAATGGTGATTTCCGGTGCGACGGCGAACCCGTCCGACGTGACGATCAACCCTTCGGCCGAACGCTTGAGGCTGCCATCGCGGGTGTAGGCCGATTGCCCGTTGGGCAGCGTCACTTCCAGATATCCACGCCCCTCGATGGCGATGTCCAGATCGCTGCCCGTAGCCGAGAGCGCACCCTGGGCCAGTTGCACGGTGACCGCCGCCGGACGAACCCCCAAACCCAGTTGGATTCCCGTCGGCAAAACAGTTCCGTCCGAGGCGTTGACCGTTCCGGCCCGCGCCATCTGTTGATAGTGCAGATCCGCGAACTCGGCGCGCCGTGCGTTGTAGCCGGTGGTGTTCATGTTCGCCAGGTTGTTCGAGATCGTCTCAACCCGCATCTGCTGGGCCGACATTCCGGTCGCGGCAATCTTGAGAGCTCGCATTTCACATTCTCCTGCTGCTTGAGATCAGCGCATCAAGGTTTTAAGGGCGCCGCGGACTCGATCGTCCTCGGCCTCGAGAAAACTCTGGCCCAGTTCGTAGGCACGCTGAATCTCGATGAGCTTGGTAACCTGATCGATTGCATTGACATTCGACCCTTCGAGAAACCGGTTCAGCACCACTGGTTCCTCCACCGGCTCGACTTCGCCTTCAGGCCGAAACAGTGTACTGGCTTCGCGCACCAGCCGCGTCCCGTCCGTGGGGCGGTAGACCCCGATCTGGCCCAACAGCTGCCCATCGATGCTGAGCGTTCCATCGCCCCCGACATCGATCGTCGCTGCGTCGGGCGGAATGAAGACAGGCGCCCCGTTGCTGTCCAGAACCCGATATCCGTCGGGGGTGACCAGATCTCCGTTGGCGTCGGGCGCAAAGCTGCCCGCTCGGGTCAGACGGTTGCCGGACGGGGTTTCGATCAGGAAGAAACCGTCACCCTCGATGGCAAAGTCGAACTGACCGCCAGTTTCCGTCAGAATCCCCTGCTGGAACGAAGTGTTGCGCACCTGCGCGCGACTCATGGACAGCGACGGGCCGCCCGACATATCCCGAACGAACTCGGAGAACACCAGCCCTTGCTGGCGATAGCCGGTGGTATTGGCGTTGGCGATGTTGTTCGCCACGATGCGCATTTCGCTCATCAGCCCCGACTGCCGGGACAAAGTAACATAGGCGGTATCCATCAGCGGCCTCCTGCAATCAGCGGAACCAGTGTCGACGTGAAGAAGGTGACCAGCGTCTGGGTCATGAACCCCATCGAGATCCAGAAGACGATCACGATGGCCACCAGTTTCGGAACGAAGGTCAGTGTCATTTCCTGGATCGAGGTCAGCGCCTGGAACAGGCCGACCACCAGGCCGGTGACCAGCGCCACCGTCAGGATCGGAACCGAGGTGATCACCGCGATCCACAAGGCCTGGCGCACGATGTCATAGAACAAACCTTCGCTCAGCATGGCTCAGACCGGCATCCGAAGAATTTCCTGGTAGGCCTCGACCACCTTGTTGCGCACGACGACCGCCGTTTCCACGGCAAGTTCGGTCTGGGCCAAAGCCTGCACCAGCGCATGTGGATCCGCCTGGCCGACCATCGCGTCCTTCGCCACGCTTTCGCTGTGTTTCAGCGTCGCGGCAAAATCCTGGAAGGTGGCCCGCAACCCTTGTGCGGCGCCGGACCGCTCCGGGTCGGCCTGTGTGGCCGGACGGGCGTGAGCATAGTTCTGTGCGGCGTTGATCGTTCGGATATCCATTCTGGTCGTCCCTTATTTTCTCAGCAATTCCATCAGGCTGGATGACATCTGTCGCGCTTGGTCGAACATCTTCAGGTTGGCCTCGTAACTGCGCTGCGCTTCGCGCGCGTCAGCGATCTCGATCATCAGATCCACGTTCGACCCCTGATAGTGGCCGCTTGCATCCGCCAGCGGATGGCTGGGGTCATAGATCTGCGACAGCGCTTTCTGGTCCGGCTGGACGCGCCCGGTTCGGACCAGATCGACACCTTCGTCGTTCACCGCCTCGAACGAGACGGTCTTGCGGCGATAGCCCGGCGTGTCCGCGTTCGAGATGTTCTCGGACACATGCCGCAGCCGCGCCGACTGGGCCCGCAATGCGCTGGCCGTCACTTTGAGGGAATCCGAAAAATCACTCATGTCCCGCTCCTCATGCTTTGCCCAGGCTGGTGCGCAGGATGCCGATCGACGATTTGTAGATGGCCAGAGCCCGGTCATGCTGGCGCTTGACCTCGACGGCCTTCAGCATCTCCTCCTCAAGCGAGACGCCGTTGCCGTTGGGGTCGACGGCCCCCGCGCGGACCTGTTCGGCCCACAGCCTGCCATCCATACCCACGCCGTTCAGGTGGCCAGGCCGTGTGGCGACCATCGCCGGCGTGGATGACGTGTTTTCGAATGCTTTGGAAAACGGCTCGATATCGCGGGCCCGATAGCCGGGCGTATCCGCGTTGGCCATGTTGCGCGAGACCACGGCCTGCCGCTGACCGGCATGGGTTGCCATGGCGTACGCAACTTTAAAGACGTTCAGGTCCGAGAACATCGGGGCTTCTCCCTCGATCAATTTCAATCAAGGCTTAACCCCGATTCCTTTAGAAACCGTTTTCAGAAACCAGTTGGAGCCAACACCATGTCAGACCTCGATCCGTCGATCCTGAAGCCCCTGTTCGACCGGCTTTCACCGGCGCGGCGCATGGGTCTCGTCAACGGTGTCACCCGCGGAGTGATCGAAATCGAGGGTCTGGAGAACGCGGCCCGAATCGGTGACCACCTCACCTTGCAGCGGCAATCCGGTCCGGATCTGGCGGGTGAAGTGCTGCGGGTCGAAAGCGGCGTCGTTCACATGCTCCCCGCCGGCGCGCCCGATGGCGTCCGCCTGGGCGATCGCGTGTTTCTCGAGCCGACCCCGGTCTTTGCCCCCGGTATGCACTGGCTGGGCCGGGTCGTGGACCCGTTCGGGCAGCCGCTGGACGGCAAACCGCTGCTGCCGGGCACGACCCCACGCGACATCATGGCCGCGCCCCCGCCGGCGGTCGATCGCAAGCCGCTGGGTGAACGCATGGCAACCGGGCTGGCCGTTCTGAACACGGTTCTGCCCATCGTACGCGGGCAGCGCATCGGCTTGTTCGCGGGATCCGGTGTCGGCAAATCGACTTTGCTTGCCACCATGGCCAGATCGATGCAGGCCGACGCGGTGGTCGTGGCCCTGGTCGGCGAGCGGGGTCGCGAGGTCAACGCGTTCGTCGAGGAGGCCCTTGGGGCGGACGGGCTGAAGAGATCGGTCGTCGTGGCCGCGACATCGGACCAGTCGGCCCTGGCCCGGCGCCGCTGCGCCTGGTCGGCCATGACCGTTGCCGAATATCTGCGCGATCAGGGGTTGAACGTTCTGTTTCTAGCGGATTCCGTCACCCGTTTTGCCGAAGCCCACCGCGAGATCGCCGCCGCCATGGGCGAGGCGCCATCGTTGCGCGGTTTCCCGCCCTCGACCACACCACTGATCGCTGGCCTGTGCGAACGGGCCGGCCCCGGCACCGCGAAACAGGGGGACATCACCGCCGTTTTCAGCGTGCTGGTGGCCGGGTCAGACATGGATGAGCCGGTGGCCGACATCCTGCGCGGGGTTCTGGACGGACACATCGTCCTGAGCCGCGAAATCGCGGAACGTGGACGTTTCCCGGCCATAGATCTCAGCCGCTCGGTGTCGCGGTCACTGCCGAACGCCGCCACGGACGAGGAGAACCGGATGATCGCCGAGACCCGCAGCCTGGTGGGCAGCTATGAACAGTCCGAGGTTATGATCAAGGCCGGGCTGTACACGCCGGGCACCGATCCCCTGCTGGATCAGGCGGTGCGCGCCCATGACGAGCTGGATGGATTCTTCGCCAAGCCGGACCCCGACGGGATCCAGAACAGCTTTGACCGCCTGGCCGTCATCCTGCGCCGCGCCAAGGCCGGAACTGCGCTCCAGCACTGAGACCGTTTCTTAGAATTTTAATTGTTAAGAGGACCTTAAGCCCTTTCCGATAGTTCTGAACACTGGGTGAAAAAGGGTGGTGGAGATGGGTGCGCAAACGAATGCGCCGCCGATCATCATCAAGAAGAAGCGCGCATCAGGTGGCGATGGCCACCATGGCGGTGCCTGGAAAGTCGCGTATGCCGACTTTGTCACGGCGATGATGGCCTTCTTCATGTTGATGTGGCTGCTGAACGCAACAACCGAAAAACAACGCAAGGGACTGGCGGACTATTTCTCGCCGACGATTCCGGTGCACCCGGTGTCGGGCGGTGGCGACGGCGCCTTCGGGGGCGAGAACATGTTTTCGGAGAAGACCATGGTGATGGATGGCTCCGGGGCAACGAACAAGAATCCGACCGAAGCGAAACGGGCCCGCGGATCGACCGGGGTCGATTCCCTTGGCGACGGGCGCGGCGCCTTCGAGGATTTTTCGACGCTCGAAGCGCAGTTGTTGGGCCGGGCCGGTGAGAGCCTGGTCTCGAAGAAGGCTCTCAAACACATCGTGACGCGGGTCACCGATGAAGGCCTGGTCGTCGAACTTTTCGCGACCGAGTCCGAACCGCTGTTCGAACCGGGTACCGACACGCCGACGCAGATGATGCGCGCGTTGATCCTGCTGGTCGCGCGGTCCTCGGATCTTGTGACCAATGCGATTGCGGTGGACGGCCATGTCCGATCTGCTCCGGTGGTTCTGGCCCAGGATCCTGCGTGGGATCTATCCACGTCCCGCGCGCAGGCGGTCCGCAAATTGCTGCAGGACGATGGTGTCGATGCCCGCAGGCTGGACCGCGTGACCGGCCATGCCGACCGGGAACTGGCCGTCGAAAACCCGATGGCCCCGCGAAACGACCGGATCGAGATCGTGTTCCTGCGCGACCCATGACCGGAAATGATGCGTGGCATTTTACCTGTTAGCGCGCTGTTAAGGCCCGGCGCGTTAGCTGTTGCGGAAAGATTAGACGCAACAGAAGGGCGTGCCGATGACAATTTCATCTTCGCTGAATGCCGGCGTGGCCGCATTGAAGGCCAATGCCAACCGGCTTGCGACCATTTCGGACAACATCGCCAACTCCTCGACCTACGGATACAAGCGGGTTGAAACGGATTTTCATTCCATGGTCACGTCCGGACAGGGCGGCAGCTATTCCGCCGGCGGCGTGCGCACGACCAGCCAGCGCCTGATCGACCAGCGCGGATCCCTCGTGACCACCAACAATTCCACCGATCTGGCCGTGCGAGGCCGCGGCATGCTGCCGGTTCGGTCCAGCTCTCAGATCGGCACATCGTCAAACGAGATGCTGCTGACCACGACCGGCTCGTTCCGGACCAATGCCGAAGGTTACCTTGTTACCGAATCGGGGCTGGTACTGCTGGGCTGGCGGGCCAATCCCGACGGTTCGATCCCCAACGTCTCACGCGACACGCCCGCCGCGCTGGAGCCGGTGCAACTGAGCGTCAATCAGCTGTCGGGCTCGCCAACGACCGAAATGAACCTGCGCATGAACCTGCCGGCAACGGCCACCGATGCTGGTGCGCCCGGCGATCCACAGCCCCTGTCGGTCGAATATTTCGACAACCTCGGCAAGCCCGAGACCGTGGATATCGAGCTTGTGCCGACCGTCCCGACCACTGGCTCCAGCAACCTATGGACGATGACCCTGCGGGATTCGGCTTCGGGCGGGGCGATCATCGGAGAATACGTTCTGACCTTCACCGACAGCCGCACCGCAGGCGGAACCCTGGCCAGCGTCACTGCGGTTTCGGGTGGGGCCTATGACCCCGCGACCGGAAGCTTCGTGGTCAACGTCGCGGGCGGGCCGATGGAGGTCAATGTCGGGCTGATCGGCGACCCTGACGGCATCACGCAATTGTCCGACACGTTCGCCCCGGTCTCGATCACGCGCGACGGTTCCGCCGTCGGCACGATGTCGAGCGTGCAGGTTGACGAAAATGGTTATGTCTATGCGCTGTACGATACAGGAGTGACGCGGCGGATGTACCAGATCCCGCTGGCGGATGTTCCAAACCCCAACGGCCTGACCGCGCTGGACAGCCAGACCTATGCCCCCTCGCGCGAAAGCGGCACCTATTTCCTTTGGAACGCGGGCGAGGGCCCGACCGGTGAACTGATTTCCTTTGCCCGTGAAGAATCGACAACCGATGTCGCCACCGAACTGACATCGATGATCCAGACGCAACGCGCCTATTCGTCCAGCGCCAAGGTGATCCAGACCGTGGACGAGATGCTTCAGGAAACCACGAACATCAAACGCTGAGCCTGACCTGAGCACCTGAAAGGAGCGGTCCCATGAGCATGTCAACGGCATTGAACAACGCCCTGGGCGGGCTGAGCGCGGCCAGCCGTGGCGCCGCCGTCGTATCCGGCAATATCGCCAACGCGCTGACCCCCGGCTATGCCAAGCGAACGCTGGAATTGGCCACAAGTCAAATCTCGGGAAACGGGGTGCAGGTTGTCGGTGTCACCCGGCACCACGACCCGGTTCTGGCCGCCAATCTTAGGGCAGCGGATGCCGATCTGGCACTGAATTCGGCCATCGCCGATTTTCACGCTGCTTTTGAAACGCTGGTCGGCAAACCCGGCGACGCGGCCTCGGTATCGGCGCGGCTGGTCGGCTTCGAAAACAGCCTGATCACTGCGGCCAGCAATCCCGGCTCGGCCGAGCGGTTGGATCAGGTCGCGCGCGCCGGCGACGATCTGGCCCGGGCTCTGAACGCTGCGTCAGAGGGGCTGCGGGACATGCGATCCGATGCAGACCGCAAGATCGGAAGCTATGTCGATACGCTGAACGCCACTCTGAAGGACATCGAAGACCTGAATGCCCGTATTCCGGCCGTTCAGAACGCCGGCGGCGACATCAATGGCCTTCTTGACCGACGGCAGGTTCTGATCGACCAGGTCAACGAGCTGATTCCCGTGAACTTGGTGGCACGGGACAACAACCGCGTGTCCTTGTACTCGGACGGAGGCCTGATCCTTCTGGAAGGGCGCGCAGCCGAGTTCACGTTCACGACGACGGGCGACACCAAACCCCACATGACGATTGGCAACGGGCTGTTGTCCGGCCTCGAGATGAACGGGCAACCGGTCCGCACCAGCGGCGAAACCGCGCAGATTCGGGGCGGCGCTCTCATGGCTCAGTTCCAGATCCGGGACGAGCTTTCGATCGAAGCGCAGGCCCAACTCGACGCCGTTGCTCAGGACTTGATTGAACGCTTCGAAACGCCAGGCCTGGACCCGACGGCCCTAGCAACCGATCCTGGCCTGTTTACTGACGACGGGGCCCGGTACTCCGCAACCGCGCCCGCAGGATTGGCCTCGCGCCTTGAATTGAACGCCGCGGTCGATCCAGATGCAGGGGGGAACAGTTGGAAGCTGCGCGCGGGTCTGGGTGCCGCCACCCCGAACAATCCCGGCGACGCCACGCAACTGCAGGCCTTCAGCGCAGCGCTGAACCAGGCGCGCCCGGTCTCCATGCCGGATTTCGGCGCCGGCAATCTGCGCGCGGCCGAACTGTCCGAGGCGCTGCTGTCCAAGGCCGGCACGAATGCGCAAACGGCCCAGTCCCGTCAGACCTATGCGGCCAGCTTACACCAGCAGATGGAACAGTTGGTCGCGGAACAAGGCGTGGACAGCGACGCCGAGTTGCAGCGGATGATGCAGATCGAACAGGCCTATGCCGCCAACGCCCGGATCATCTCGGTCGTCGATGAACTGATGGAAATGCTGCTGAGGATGTGAACATGACATTGAATGCCATCGGAGATCTGGCACGCGGCCTGACCCTTAGGACCCGCAGCACCGAGATCAAGTCGCAGATTGAAACGCTTTCCTACGAAATGTCTACCGGCCAAGTGGCGGATGTTTCCGGCCGGCTCGGCGGAGACTATTCTCACCTTCTGGATCTGGACCGGAAGATCGCGCAGCTGGGCGCTTTCTCGATTGCCACCTCCGAGGCCCGCCTGTTCTCGGACGCAATGCAGCTAAGCCTATCGACATTCAGCGATTCGCTGGGCGAAGTATCCGGGTCTCTTCTGGCGTTCGGCACGTCGAACCAAGCCGTGACGCATGCCCAGGCCGCGGATCAGGCGCGCAATGAGCTGGACAGCATGATCTCGGCGCTAAATACGCGGGCCGGGGGGCGCAGCCTGTTCGCCGGCACCGCCACGGACGCGACGCCGCTGGAATCAGCCGAAACCCTTCTGAGCGCGTTGCGCACGCAACTGGCCGGCTTGACAACTCTGGCCGACATTCGCCAGGCCGCCCAGACCTGGTTCAACGATCCAGTCGGCTTCGAAGCGGTCATGTACCGCGGGTCGAATGCGACATTGGCGCCGATGCAGGTCTCGGAAACCGAGAGGGTCGAATTGCCGTTTACGGCAAACGATCCAGCCATGCGCGATGCCTTGCGCGATGTTGCGGTGGCAGCGTTGGCCTCGGATCCCAGCCTGGGTTGGCCACCGACCCTGCAGACCGCCTTGTTCGCTGAACTTGGGGTCGATCTGGCCAACGCAAAAGACGATACGACGACGATGCGTGCCCAGGTCGGCGCGGTCGAGGCCCGGATCGAACAAGCCGCGACGCGCAACTCGGCCGCCAAGACCAGTTTCGAGTACGCCAGAAACGAAATCGTGGCGGCGGACCCTTACGAAACTGCCGCCAAGTTGCAGACCGTCCAGTTCCAGCTCGAGAGCCTCTATTCGGTCACCGTCCGCAATTCAAACCTTTCACTGGTGAACTTCCTGAGATGAGAATCCTGGCTTTTGTTTTGATGCTGCTTCCTTCCGTTGCATTCTCGGGTGCCGTGCGCCTCAAGGATCTGGTCGATTTCGATGGAGTGCGCGGCAACGATCTGGTGGGGTACGGCCTGGTCGTCGGGCTGAACGGCACCGGGGACGGTTTGCGCAATTCCCCGTTCACCGAAGAGATCATGTCAAACATTCTCGAACGGTTGGGCGTCAACGTGAATGGCGAGGATTTTCGGCCAAAGAACGTGGCCGCGGTTCTGGTGACCGCGACACTGCCCCCGTTTTCGCGGGTCGGAAGCCAGATCGATGTCACGGTTTCGGCCATTGGCGATTCCAAAAGCCTTTTGGGCGGGACCCTTGTGATGACCCCGCTGAACGCCGCCGACGGACAGATCTACGCGGTGGCCCAAGGGACGGTGCTGGCCGGTGGGGCCGTGGCCGAGGGCGAGGCCGCATCCGTCACCCGAGGAGTGCCGACGTCGGGTGTGATACCCTCGGGTGCCCGGGTCGAACGCGAAATCGACTTCCAGCTCTCGGGCCTGACGCAACTGCGCCTTGCTCTTCGCGAGCCGGACTTCACGACCGCCGGCCGCATCGAGGCGGCGATCAACCGCGAGTTCAACCGCCCGGTCGCGATCATGCGTGATTCCGGCACCGTCGAGCTGAGCATCGCCGAAACACGGGCGGCATCGACTGCCCATGCGATCGGTCAGATCGAAAACATCCTGATCGAGCCCGAGTCCAAGGCCCGGGTCGTCGTGGACCAGCGTTCGGGAACCATCGTGATGGGGCAGGATGTCCGCATTTCACGTGTTGCCGTCTCGCAGGGCAACCTGACCTTGCGGGTCGAGGAGGCCCCGATTGTCGTTCAACCCAACCCCTTCGCCGAGGGTCAGACGGTCGTGGTTCCGCGCACCGTTGCCGGGCTTGAGGAAGAGGAAGGCACTAGCTTGGCCGAGATTCCCGAGGCGACCACTTTATCAGAGGTGGTCGCGGGCCTCAATGCACTGGGCGTTTCACCGCGCGACATGATCGACATTCTGAAAACGATCAAGGCCGCGGGCGCGCTCCATGCCGAATTCGTCGTCAGATGAACTCTGCCGGTTTTCCTGTCGCGCCGACGCCGCTGGACTGATCGAACCCTATTTCGATTTCCGTCCCTCCCACCAGCGACGCAGGCCGGAACGCCGTTCCTCGATTGCGTCGCCCACGGCGTAAAGCCCATCCTCGGCTTGCTCAAGCAAAGGGTCTATCCGCGCTTCGCGGAACCGCCGCCAGCGTACCCAGATTGCCCAAACGAGGCCAAAGAAGACTGTCAGGAAGACAATGTTGAACCAGGGGATGATCCGCACGTCGGGGCCTTCGACATCTTTGATCGAGATGGCATTCGGAAAGATCGTAAGAAACTCGTTCCGCCATCCGTAGTGGGTCACGACGACCCATTCCGGATCGTCCTTTGAAGAAATCGCATCATTGGCTTCGGTATACAGGTTCGCGGTATCGAACTTGAAATAGGGCGGCCACCCCCACCCTGTGTCCTCATTTCGGTAGACGATCGGCCTGCCGTTCGCCCGCACGGCCTGAATGAACTGGACATCCCTGCTCGAGAGGTTGGTAGATTGATCCTCTGGCTCGGACCAGAACATGCGTGTCCAATCGTTCAGATCCTGCCGCTCTTCATAGGTGTTCACGATGCGCACGATGTCATGCTGCGGCAGGGCATAGTGAAGAATGGCGCCGACAGTGGCCCAAAAAACCACGATGATTGCCCATTTGGCATAGACCATTCCCAAGACCTCACAAGTAGTTCACGACATAGATTACGGCAGCGATGGCGACCCAGGGTACAATATAGACGCCGAGGATCAGTTTGCGGCGGAAAGACCTGTCATAGGCCCTCAGTCCACGTTCGACGAAAGCCTCCTTGCCGCCCGTCTTTCCCTTTTCGTCCCACCTTTCCTCAAGCTTGCGTCGACGGGCCCGTCGCGCATATAGCGACAGCACCGTATAAGCAATCGTCTGTACCACGAGTAGACCGACAAACAGGCGCAAAGCTCCGATCATTTCACCCTTTCCCGCCCGCAAACCGTGCCGACACCAGGCCGCCTGTCCCCTCGGTTCCCGAAAGAACTGTGCAGCACCCGATCCGGAATTGTCCACCGCATTTCGCGGTTCCGCACGCCGCACTGAATTCGTATTTTTGATCAAATCTGGATTGATCGACTCGTGCCGGTGGCGCTAGACATGACCAGCGCCACCTGTTTGGGTATGCGCAAACCCTATACCTGCGCCGGAGACCGCCCCATGCTGGACACCACGACCGACCTGAAATCGCTGTTGAAGAACCCCGACCTTCTGGTCACCAAGGCCTATATCGGCGGTCAATGGGTCGATGGTGACCACGGTACCTTTGTTGTCACCAACCCTGCCCGCGGCGACGTGATCGCCGAAGTCGCGGATGTCAGCCGCGCCCAAGTGGCTGGCGCAATCGCCCAGGCCGAGGCGGCACAGAAGGAATGGGCCAAGCTGACCGGCAAGGAACGCGCCGCGATCCTGCGCCGGTGGTTCGACCTGATGATGGAAAACGCCGAGGACCTTGGCAAGATACTGACCGCCGAACAGGGCAAACCTCTGGCCGAGGCGGTGGGCGAGATCGCCTATGGCGCTTCTTTCATCGAATTCTTCGGCGAAGAGGCCAAGCGGGTCTATGGCGAGACCATCCCCGGCCATCAGCGCGACAAACGGATCATGGTGCTGAAACAGCCGATCGGGGTAGCGGCCTCGATCACGCCGTGGAACTTCCCCAACGCGATGATAACACGCAAGGCAGGCCCGGCACTGGCCGCCGGCTGCGCCTTTGTCGCGCGCCCGGCCACCGAAACGCCCCTGTCGGCGCTGGTGCTGGCGCTGCTGGCCGAACAGGCCGGCATTCCGGCGGGCGTGTTCAACGTGGTCCCCTCGACGCAGGCCAGCGAGATCGGCAAGGAGTTCTGCGAGAACCCCGGTGTGCGCAAGCTGACCTTTACCGGCTCGACCGAGGTGGGCCGGATCCTGCTGCGCCAGGCCGCGGACCAGGTCATGAAATGCTCGATGGAACTGGGCGGCAACGCACCGTTCATCGTGTTCGACGACGCCGATCTGGATGCCGCCGTCGAAGGCGCGATGCTATGCAAGTTCCGCAACAACGGCCAGACCTGCGTCTGCGCCAACCGCATCTATGTGCAGGCCGGTGTCTATGACGCCTTTGCCGCCAAGCTTAAGGCCGCGGTCGAGGCATTGAAAATCGGCGACGGCCTGTCCGAAGGAACAACGACCGGTCCGCTGATCAGCGACGAGGCGGTGGCAAAGGTGCAGGAGCACATCGCCGACGCCAAGGCCAATGGCGGCGCGATCCTGACCGGTGGCCTGCCGCACGATCTGGGCGGCACCTTCTTTCAGCCCACGATCATCACCAACGTGAACCAGGACATGAAGGTCGCGCAGGAAGAGACCTTTGGCCCGCTGGCGCCCCTGTTCAAATTCGAGGACGAGGACGAGGTGATCGCGATGGCCAATGACACGATCTTCGGCCTCGCCTCGTATTTCTACGCCAAGGATCTGAGCCGCGTGTACAAGGTGGCCGAGGCGCTGGAATACGGCATCGTCGGCATCAACACCGGTATCATCAGCTCGGAACTGGGGCCGTTCGGCGGCGTCAAGCAATCCGGCCTGGGCCGTGAAGGCAGCCATCACGGCATCGACGAATATCTCGAGATGAAATACATCTGCATGGCGGTCTGACCGAACCGGCCATGACACGAAGGGCGCCCGACGGCGCCCTTTTTCTTCCGACAATCGAAAAACCCCACGCTCCGAAGGAACGCGGGGCTGGCGATAATCGAGGGAGGAAGCGATTATCGGATCGGTCGGTTGCCGCCTCAGTTCACGGGCTTGGCGTCGACCACGTCCTTTTCGATGGCCTTGGCCGAGGTGATCGCGATCCGGCGCGGCTTCAGCGCCTCCGGCACCTCGCGTTTCAGGTCGATATGCAGCATACCGTTTTCTAGGCTGGCGCCGGTTACGCGGACATGATCGGCCAAGGCGAAACGGCGTTCGAAGGCACGGGTGGCGATGCCACGGTGCAGATAGGTACGCTCCTTGTCGTCAGCGGCCTTCTTGCCGGCCACGACCAACGCGTTTTCCTTCACTTCGACCGACAGGTCATCTTCGCCAAAACCGGCGACGGCCAGCGAGATGCGATAGGTGTCGGCATCGGTCTTTTCGATGTTGTAGGGGGGATAGCTGGGTTGTGACACTTCGCTGGTCAGAACCCGGTCCATGATATCGGCGATCTGATCAAAGCCGATGGTTGCACGATGCAACGGTGCAAAATCAAAACTGCGCATTGTCGTCATCCTCATGTCAGAGCGATCTACGATTTGCCCTCCATCCGGACGGGCGGTGATGTTCAACGGGCCCCGATATGGCGGCCCGCCAGACATGAGATGGGAAGCGGTTCGGCGCGGTTCAAGACCCGCCCGGGCGGATGAATTTCGCGCCCGAGCCGGATTTGCCCGAGCCGACCTGCAGCCGCTTGATCGAGGCCTTGGGCTGCGGCGCATCACGCCGCAGGATCGCCTTCAGGTCCGTCACGATCCCCGACAATTCCATTCCAAAGCCGATCTTGCCCCGACCGTCGTTGCCCACGGCCGAAACGACCGACAGGATCTGCCAGCGCGGCCCGTTGCGGGCCAGAATGGCCGACCCGGACGATCCGAAGGTGATGTCGCAGTTGAAGGTGATCAAGCCCTGCCGCCGCTCGAGGATCCGGCAGGACCGCTCGCGCGTGATCGCCTCGGACCGGCCACGGCCATAGGATGCGATGCTGATCTCGTTTCCGGCCACCCGGCCGCTGTGCAGGGCAAAGGGGTTGGCGATGCCATAGGGGATGGGCTCTTCCAGCCGCATCAGGGCCACGTCGGCGCGCACGCTTTCCGGCGACAGGCCCGCCTTGGGGTCATAATCGGGATGCGCGGCGATCTGCACCACCTTGCGTTCGGCCAGCGCGTGGCCATTGCTGAGGCCCGCGCGAAACGTGACCTCGCCCGGCGCATAGGGCTGCCCGGTGGTTCGGTCCATCGCGCAGTGGGCTGCGGTCAGCACCAGATCCTGCGCGATCAAGGTTCCGGTGCAGAACGACCGGGTTCCGATATCCAGGCGCCCGATCGCCTCCCAGCCGTACAGGTCGTCGCGGTCGGTCAGGCGGCGTTTGCCGCTGTCCTGGGCCAGCGCGGCGCCTGCCAGGACACCCAGGCAAAGCGCTGCCCTGAACATCACCCCGATCATGGCCGCACGAACCTTGCGCCCAGGTTCTTGCCCGCACCCGACGCGCTGCCTGACAGGCCAAAGCCCCGCCCTGCGGACAGTTCGGCCTGCAATACCTCGAGCGATTCTTCCAACGCCGTGCCCAGCGCCACGCGCTTTCCTTCCAGTTCGGCCTTGGCTGAAACGACCGACACGATGCGTGGGTGATCGCCCGAGAAGGAAAAGATCGGCGCCCCCGAGGCGCCGAAATCCACATCGCAGGACATCACCAGAACCCCGGATTGCCGCGCCATGACCGAGCAGACCTCCTGCAGCGAGGGGGCCTCGGCTCGGTCATGCGCATAAGACACGACACCGACATCCTCGCCGCGCGACGGGCGATAGCCGGTCTCGAACGGAACGACGGCGGTGTTGCGGATGGGCTGCCACAGCTCGATCAGCGCGATGTCATGGCGCACACGGGTGACGGTGGCCCTGCCGTCATAGTCATAATCGGGGTGGATTACCGCCTGCCGCGCCGCACGATAGGCCGAGGCCCGTCCCCGCCGCCAACCGGCCAGAAACTCAATTCGCGACGGGTCGATACGTTGGCGCGTGGCCTTGTCGAACAGGCAATGCGCCGCAGTCAGGACAAGAGTCGGGGAAATCAGCGCACCGGTGCAGAACCCGGTGCCGTCGATGTCCAGCCGCCCGACCGCCATCCAGTCGCGCCCCGCCTCCGAGGTCTCGAGGCTTTGCAGCCCGGTATCCTGCGCCATGGCCGCCATCGGCAAGACACACAGCGCAATCGCCCTTATCCATCTGCGCACGCGGTTCTCCGGCTATTTGGTTTCGGGCCATGGTGGTACGCGCCGCGTTTGGCGAAAATAGGGCAGGGCCGAGCCACGGCGATTCCTCCATCGACTGATGCGCCGGCGCACCAAGCCCGCTCACCGCAGGATCGGCACCGTATCCGCAGGCTGTCCGGCCCGGTTCAGCGCGGGAGGCCGAGGCCCGCCCGTGGCCCAGTCCAACAGCTCGACCGTGTGCACGATGGGCAGTCGGGTGCCCGACCCGATCTGCATCATGCAGCCGATGTTCCCGGCCGCGATCAGATCGGGGTTCTTGGCCTCCAACGTGCGCACCTTGCGCTGTTTCAGCTTGGCCGAGATCTCGGGCTGCATCAGGTTGTAGGTGCCCGCGCTGCCACAGCACAGGTGGCTGTCGGCGGGTTCGACCACCGAGAACCCCGCCTTTTTCAGCAGATCCTTGGGATAGGTTTTGATCTGCTGCCCGTGTTGCAGCGAGCAGGCCGCGTGATAGGCCACCGTCAGCCCCTTGTCGTCGCCCTGCGGCAAGTCCAGCTGCATCAGGATTTCGCTGACATCCATGGCAATGCCCGACACCCGCGCCGCGTCCTCGGCCAGCGAGTCGTTGCGGAACATGTGCCCGTAATCCTTGACGGTGGTGCCGCAGCCCGAGGTGTTGATGACGATCGCATCCAATCCCTTGCCGTCCATCTCGCGCGTCCATGCGCGGATATTTGCGGCGGCGGTGTCATGGCTTTCGCGGGTCTTGCCCATGTGATGGGTCAACGCCCCGCAACAGCCGGCGCCCTCGGCCACAACGACCTCGCAGCCCAGCCGAGTCAGCAGGCGGATCGTGGCATCGTTGATGTCGGTGTTCAGCGCCTTTTGCGCACAGCCCGTCATCAGAGCCACGCGTTTGATCGCCTGCCCCTTGGGCGCAAAGCTTTGGGGGTCGTCATTGCGGCTGACCGGCGGGATGTGTTTCGGCGCCATGTCCAGCATCGCCTTCAGGCGCGCGTCGGGCATCAGAAAGCGGAACGGCCGCCCCAGCTTGGCCCCGATCAGCGCCCAGCGGAACCGCATCGGATAGGGCAGGATCCGTGCCAGAACCCACCGCAACGCCCGGTCCGAGAAGGGTCGCTTGTAGCGGTTTTCGATATATTCGCGGGCGTGATCGACCAGATGCATGTAATGCACGCCCGACGGGCAGGTCGTCATGCAGGCCAGGCAGGACAGGCAGCGATCGATATGCTTGACGGTCTTTTCATCCGGCACACGCTCGTTTTCCAGCATGTCCTTGATCAGGTAGATGCGCCCGCGGGGGCTGTCCAATTCGTCGCCCAACACCTGATAGGTCGGGCAGGTGGCGGTGCAGAACCCGCAATGCACGCAGTTGCGCAAAATCTCGTTTGCGCGGCGGGTGCCGGGGTCTTTCAACTGGTCTTCGGTGAATGTGGTCTGCATCGCCCTATCCCATCAGCCCGGGGTTGAACACGCCGCGCGGGTCGAATTTCTGTCGAATCCCCTGTGTCAGAGCCGCAATGCCCTGCGGTTCCGGCTGAAACCGGCCTAGCCGGGCAAAAGTATCGGCCCCGGCCCGCACCAGCGTGGCGTGGCCGGAAAACGCGCCGATGCGCGCGCGCAGGTCGGTGCCTGCGGGCACCAGCGCCCAGATCAGCCCCCCGCCCCAGTCGAACAAGGTCCGGTCGGCCTCGGCCCGCGCGGCGATTTCGGGCGCATCCCCGGGTTTGACCGAGATCCGCCAGACATCGCCTGGCGTGTCGGCAAAATCGACCGCATCGCGGATACTCTGCCACAGCTCAGCCGATGGCTCGACCAGATCAACCGCGCCAAACTGGCCCAGCAGGTCCTGCAGGCGCCCGGTGCGATACGAGACGGACGCAGCAAACCCCTCGATCCGGATCAAGGCGCGCTGCTGCTGCGGATCATAGGCTGCTCCGGAGACTTCAAAGGGTGATTTCAGCGCCTCGGACAGGATGCGAACCGCAGTCGCGGCGTCCTTGGCGGGTACGGCCAGCGTCGCGCTGGCCTCGGGTTTGGGCAGCACCTTCAGTGACACCTCGGTCAGCACGCCCAGCGTGCCCCAAGACCCGGCCATCAGCTTGACCAGGTCATAGCCGGTGACGTTCTTCATCACGCGGCCGCCATTCTTGATGATCTGCCCCTGCCCGTCGACAAAGCGCACGCCCAACAGGAAATCGCGGCAAGCCCCGGCCTGGATCCGGCGCGGCCCCGAGACGTTGGCGGCCACGACACCGCCGATCGTGGGCGCGCCCGAGGACCCCAGCAGGCCGCGATGGTCCATCGGCTCGAAAGCCAGCTGCTGGCCTTCGGCCTCCAATGCCGCCTCGATCTCGGCCAGCGGCGTTCCGGCCTGCGCAACAAGCGTCAGCGCCCCGGGCTCGTACAGGGTGATCCCGCGCAGCCCCTCGGTGCCCAGCACCCGGTCGGGGCTGGTCACACCGCGCGTGCCGCCACCGAGAACGCGTATCGGTTCGTTCAGGCCGGTCACGATTTCGGCCAGTTCAGACTCTGATTCAGGTCTCATTGCGAGGTCCGTTCTGTCTTGGGATTCATTCCGCCGCCATCGGCACGACGCGTCGGTCCGCGCTGGCATCCAGCGGGAACACCTTGGCGGGGTTCAGCAGCCATTTCGGGTCGAACACGTCCTTGACGGCCATCTGCGCCTCAAGGTCCTGAGGCGCGTATTGATGATGCATCAGGTCGCGCTTCTCGATGCCCACCCCATGCTCGCCGGTCAGGCAGCCGCCGGCATCCACGCACAGTTTCAGGATCTCGGCCCCGAAGGCCTCGCATTTTTCCAGATCGCCGGGCTTGTTCGCATCGAACAGGATCAACGGGTGCATGTTGCCGTCGCCGGCATGGAATACGTTGCCCACGGGCAGGCCAAACTCTTTGCTCAGTTCGCCGATGCGGCGCAGCACGTCCGGCAGGGCCGACACTGGGATCGTGCCGTCCAGGCACATATAGTCGTTGATCTGCCCCATCGCACCAAAGGCCGATTTCCGACCCAGCCAGATGCGGGCGCTTTCCTCGGCCGACTGGCTTTCGCGCAGCTCGACCGGGTTGTGGCGTTTGGCGATCTCGACGATCTTGGCCAACTGGCTGTCGATCTCGGCGTCCGAGCCCTCGACCTCGACGATCAGCAGCGCCTCGCAGTTCGGATAGCCGGCATGGGCAAAATTCTCGCAGGCCTCGATGCACAGCCGGTCCATGAACTCGATCGCCACGGGCAGGATGCCGGATTTGATGATGTCCGAGACGCATTCACCCGCCACCGCGTTGTCATCAAAACCCATCAGGACCGGGCGCGCGCCCTCGGGCTTGCGCAGGATGCGCAGCGTCGCCTCGGTGACGACCCCCAACTGCCCTTCCGAGCCGCAGATCACGCCCAACAGGTCCAGCCCGCCGGAATCCAGATGCGCGCCGCCGATCTCGACCACGCGGCCATCCATCAGCACCATGGTCACGCCCAGCAGGTTGTTGGTGGTCACGCCGTATTTCAGGCAATGCGCCCCGCCCGAATTCATCGCGATATTGCCCGCGATGGCGCAGGCCAGCTGCGACGACGGATCGGGCGCATAGAAGAAATCCTGCTCCTCGACCGCGCCGGTGACGCTTAGATTGGTGCGGCCGGTCTGCACGCGGATGAAGCGGTTGTCATAGTCGACCTCAAGCACCTCGTTCATGCGGGCCACGCCCAGGATCACGCAATCGGCGGTGGGCAGCGCCCCACCGGCCAGCGAGGTCCCAGCCCCGCGCGGCACGACCGGCACGCCTTCGTCATGGCAGATGCGCAGAATGTCCGAGACCTCTTGCGTCGAGGACGGCAGAACCGCGATCATCGGCGCGCATTTGTAGGCGGTCAGGGCGTCGCACTCATAGGCGCGGGTTTCGGCCGGGTCCGCGATGATGGCATCTTCGGGCAGGACCTGCCGCAGACGGGCAAGCACGTTAGCCTTGCGGGCCAGAACGTCGGGGTTGGGCTTTGGCATGTCCATGGCGGGTCCTCCAGTTTGGTAAAATAATATTACCAATTTCTGCATCTGGCAAGTTGCCTTCGTCGGACGTACTGTCGCGCCATGACATTGACCGAACGCGCCCTGCTGTTTTCGCCTCTGGACTACGCCGCCATCCTGTTGTTGCTGATCGCCTGGCAATGGATCGGCTGGCGGATCGAGAACCCCGCGCCCGGCAAGCGCTCGGTCGCGGTGATGATGGACGAATTCCGCCGCTGCTGGATGCGCGAAATGGTGACCCGCCAGCCCCGCATGTTCGACGCCCAAGTCGTGGGCACGATGCGTCAGGGCAGCACGTTCTTTGCCTCGACCACAATGATCGCCATCGGGGGCGGGCTGGCCCTTCTGGGCAATACCGAGCGGCTGTCGGGCGTCGCCAAGGATCTGGCGATAGGCAGCGCACCGGCCATGGTGTGGGAGGTCAAGATCCTGACCGTGCTGCTGTTTTTGTCGAATGCCTTTCTGAAATACGTCTGGGCGCACCGGCTGTTCGGCTACTGCGCGGTGCTGATGGCGGCGGTGCCGAACGACCCCGAGGATCCGCAGGCCTATCCCCGCGCGGCGCAGGCGGCCGAGATCTGCGTGACCGCCGCGCGCAGCTTCAACCGCGCCCTGCGCGCCACCTATTTCGCGCTGGCTTCGCTGGCCTGGATCCTGGGCCCGATCGCGCTGATCATCGGCACGCTTCTGACGCTGGGAGTCCTGTACCGGCGCGAGTTTGCCTCGCATTCCCGCGCGATCCTGCTGAGCCTGCCGCCGGACACGCAGACGTGATCGCGCCCCGCCCGATCAGACCCTAGACTGGCGAGATGCGACACCTGATCCTCTGCCTGTTTCTGGCCGCCCCGGCCCTCGCCGACCCGCCGACGGTCGAAAATGTCACCGCGACGCGCACGGGTAAGACCTGGCGATTCGACGTGACCATCCGCCATCCCGATACCGGGTGGGACCACTATGCCGATGGCTGGCGCGTTCTGGCAATGGACGGGACCGAGTTGGGGATGCGAGTGCTGCATCACCCGCACGAGACCGAGCAGCCCTTTACCCGGTCGCTGGGCGGAGTCGCGATCCCCGAAGGCGCGAGCCAGGTTCAGGTGCAGGCCCGGTGCAGTGTCGATGGCTGGAACGCGGACACCACGCTTGTGATGTTGGAATAATCGTCAGAACACGCCCAGCGACAGCCCGGCGCCAAGCGCGGCGCCGATCTCGCGGCATTTGTCCAGTTCATCCTCGGGGATGGTCTTTTCCGCCAATATCGCCTCGGGCGTCTGGGCATGGGTGCAGACAATGAGGGGCGGCTGCACCTCTTTCAGGCGCCAACCGGTGGTGATGCGCGCCAGTTGCCGCGCCGCGTTCTGACCGTCGGACCCGGCGCAGATCATCTGCGCATAGGGCCGCCCCTCGATCCTGCCCAGAACCGGGTAGTAGCAGCGGTCGAAGAAATCCTTCATGACGCCTGACAGCGCCGCCAGGTTCTCGGGCGCGCAAAAGACGTATCCGTCGGCCGCCAACAGATCGTCGGACCCCGCCTGCGCGGCGGGCTTCAGGCTGACCTCGGCCTCGGCGCTGGCCGCCTGTGCGGCCGCCTCGGCCATCTGTCGGCTGCCGCCGGTGCGCGAATGGTAGACGATCAGTAGACGGGCCACAGCGGTCAGGCCCGATGATACGGGCCGCCCGACAGGATCGTCGCGGCACGATAGAGTTGTTCGGACAGCATCACCCGGACCAGCATATGCGGCCAGACCATCGCGCCGAAAGAGATCGAGAAATCGGCTTCGGCCCGTAGCTCCGGGTCGATCCCGTCGGCGCCGCCGATGACAAAGGCCAGATCCTGCCGGCCCATGTCACGCCACCCGGCCAGCTTCTGCGCGAAATCGGGTGACGACATCACCTTTCCTCGCTCGTCCAATGTGCAGATCACCGCCCCGCCGGGCAGCGCCTTGCGCAGCAAGGCGGCCTCGGCGCCCATACCGGCGTTCTTCTTGTCTTCGACCTCGATCACGCGCGCAGGCCCCAAACCCAGGCCGCGGCCGGTCCGGTCGAAACGGGTCAGATAGTCGTCAAGCAGGGTTTTTTCCGGTCCGGCGCGCAATCGCCCGACCGCACAAATGCTGATACGCATGTCGCTCTCGCCGCCGACCCTTCAATACGGGCCGGGATGGCGCCTCAGTTGGCCGAGGCGCTACCGCCCTGAGGCAGCCACATCTTTTCCAGCTGGTAGAATTCGCGCACTTCGGGGCGAAAGATATGGACGATCACATCGCCCGTATCGATCAGTACCCAGTCGCCGGCATCCTTGCCTTCGACCTTCGAGGTGAACCCGAATTCCTGCTTGATGCGATCCGTCAGCTTTTCCGACATCGCCGACACCTGTCGAGTCGACCGGCCCGACGCGATGACCATGTAGTCGGCCACCGAGGATTTTCCGCGCAGATCGATCTGCACGACGTCTTCGGCCTTGTCGTCGGAAAGAGAGGAAAGAACGCGCTCAAGCAGCTTTTCGCTGATTGGCTGAGACTGGGCCATCACCGTGGCCCGATCGTCGGCGGGCAAACCCGCCTGTGTATGCAGAGACAGGACATGGTCCTCCTTGATAAAGCGCCGCCAAACCCCGGCGCCGGGGTAGTAATAAGGTAGCAAGCCGATTGCAACAATTCAATGAATCGCGGGCCGTGTGCGCACAGGCGTGATCACTCCGTGTCGATTTGTTGCGCAACCACGCCGGTCTGCCCCTGGCCCAGAAGGCGCACCTCGCGCTGCGGGAAGGGGATCGAGATGCCCTCGGCCTTGAACGCGTCCCACAGCGCCAGATAGACATTGCCGCGGATGTTGGTCAGGCCGGCGGTCGGGTCGCGGATCCAGAACCGCAACACGTAGTCGACGCTGCTGTCGCCGAATCCGGTGATGTGGCAGACCGGTTCGTGCTTGCCACCGCTCAGCACGCGCTTGACCGTTTTCACCGTCCGCACGGCGGTCTCGCGCACCGTGTGCGGATCGTCGCCATAGCTGGTGCCGAAGGTCAGATCCAGCCGGACGAACTCGTCGGAATGGGACCAGTTCACCACCTGTCCGGTAATCAGATCCTCGTTCGGGATCAGGTATTCGCGCCCGTCGCGGGTGACGACCGAGACATAACGAGCGCCCAGCGCGTTGATCCAGCCGAATGTGTCGCCCAGCGAGATCACGTCGCCCGGCTTGATCGACCGGTCCATCAGGATGATGATCCCCGAGATCAGGTTCGATACCACCTTCTGCAAGCCGAAACCGATGCCCACGCCCACCGCGCCGGACAGCAGCGCGATCCCGGTCAGGTCGAAGCCCAGCGTGCGGATCCCGACCAGAAAGACCAGCCCGTAGAGAGCCACCTGGATGCCCTTGGCCAGCAGAACCTGCATCGAGGGCGAGATGTCGTCGTTGCTTTTCAGCCCCCGTTCAGCCGCCCGGGTGCCCAGTCGGGCCAGAACCAGCAACGTGCCAATCAGCAAGATTGCCTTGAGGATCCCGAGAACCGAGATGTGCATCTCTCCGATCGTGATCGCGACCCCGTCCAGAAACTCGGCCACGTCGTCGGTCAGGCTCAGTGCCACCAGCGTAGCATAGACCCACATCGACCAGCGAAAGATGCGCCGGATCGTGCGGTTGCGTACAAGATGCGACAGCAGCGCAATGACCAGCCACGCGGTTGCCAGCGTTGCCAGAACGCCGATGATATAGCTGCGCGACGGCCATGTGACCTGCTGCATCACCAGGTAGACGCTCCAGGACAGAAGCACGAAATAGACCAATGTCAGGCGCCGCATGAACTGGACCAGAGTCCGTAGCCGCCATTTGGGCCAGCCGCTTCGCGCCCTTGCCCATGTTTCCCATCTGCCAAGTGTGGCGGCCTTCAGAACAAAGGATGCGGCCACCAGAAGCAGCACGATCAACAATTGATACTGACGCCATCCCGGGGTCACGATCAGCTCGATCAGTGCTCCGAACTGAAGCAGGAATGCCTCGACCATTGTATCGAACAGCTCGGAAATCGAGCGGGGGATCAAGTCGTTGTCCAATCGCGCCTCCTGCCTGCCAGCTTGACCAGCTATGCGCCGGTATGCAAGGCACTTGGCGGCCACTGGATTGAACCTTGATTGACAGGCGCTCGCGATATATCTGGATCGCATGAGATTCAATCAGGCCCCTGCTCCCAACCTGCAAGACCGCGCGCGCCTGCGTGAACGGTTCTTCGGGGCCGCCCGCACGGTTCTGGCCCGCCTATAATCGGCGCCCAGCCACTCGCCAGCATTTCTCAATACAGACGGGAGAGGACCGATGTCCCCCAAAACACTCTATGACAAGATCTGGGATGCCCATGTCGTGCACGAAGCCGACGATGGTACCTGCCTTCTTTATATCGACCGCCACCTGGTGCACGAAGTGACCAGCCCGCAGGCGTTCGAAGGCCTGCGCATGGCAGGCCGCAAGGTGCGTGCGCCGGAAAAAACGATCGCCGTGCCGGACCATAACGTGCCCACCACACCCGATCGCGTGAACGGGATCGAAAACCCCGAATCGCGCATCCAGGTCGAAGCGCTGGACAAGAACGCCCGCGATTTCGGCATTCACTACTACCCGGTGAATGACATTCGTCAGGGCATCGTTCACATCGTGGGCCCCGAACAGGGCTGGACCCTGCCGGGCATGACCGTGGTCTGCGGCGACAGCCACACCGCCACTCACGGCGCTTTCGGCGCGCTGGCCCACGGCATCGGCACCTCCGAGGTCGAGCATGTTCTGGCCACTCAGACGCTGATCCAGAAAAAATCCAAGAACATGAAGGTCGAGATTACCGGCAAACTGCAGCCGGGCGTGACCGCCAAGGACATCACCCTGGCTGTGATCGGCGAAACCGGCACCGCCGGCGGCACCGGTTATGTGATCGAATATTGCGGCGAGGCGATACGCGACCTGTCGATGGAAGGCCGCATGACCGTCTGCAACATGGCCATCGAGGGTGGCGCACGGGCCGGCCTGATCGCGCCGGACGAAAAGACATTCGAATACGTCAAAGGCCGCCCGCACGCCCCGAAGGGCGCGCAGTGGGAGGCCGCTCTGGCCTGGTGGAAGACGCTCTATTCCGATGACGACGCCCATTGGGACAAGGTCGTCACCATTCGCGGCGAGGACATCGCCCCCGTGGTCACCTGGGGCACCAGCCCCGAAGACGTTCTGCCGATCACCGCCACCGTACCCAACCCCGAGGATTTCGAGGGCGGCAAGGTCGAGGCCGCGCGCCGCTCGATCGAATACATGGGGCTGCAGCCGGGCCAGAAACTGAGCGACATCGAGATCGACACGGTCTTCATCGGTTCCTGCACCAACGGCCGGATCGAAGACCTGCGCGCCGCCGCCGAGATCCTGAAAGGCAAGAAGATCAAGGACGGCATCCGCGCCATGGTCGTACCCGGCTCGGGCCTCGTCCGCGCGCAGGCCGAAGAGGAAGGCATTGCCGAGATCTTCAAACAGGCCGGCTTTGAATGGCGCCTTGCGGGCTGCTCGATGTGCCTGGCGATGAACCCCGACCAGCTGAGCCCGGGTGAGCGTTGCGCCGCAACCTCGAACCGCAACTTCGAAGGCCGTCAAGGCCGCGGCGGACGCACCCATCTTCTCAGCCCGGCCATGGCTGCCGCCGCAGCAATCACTGGAAAGCTGACAGATGTGCGCGAATTGATGTAAGCTTCCCTCATCATTGATTTTTTGAGGGAGAGAATGAAATGAGTGATTGGGTCAAATGGCTCCTGATGGGGCTGCTGTCGATTGTGTTCGGCATCTTCGTTCTGGGTGCGCCCATCGTGGCATCGGTGGCGGTGACCGTGGTCACCGGCGCACTGCTGCTGATCTCGGGCGTGCTCCAGGTCGTGGGCGGGTTCTCGGTGGAAGGCACCGGAAACAAGATCCTGGCCTTCATCATGGGCGCCGTGATGCTATTTCTGGGCTGGTCCTTTCTGGCCCATCCGCTGCAGGGCGTGCTGACGCTGGCCACGGTGGTGATGATCCTGTTCATCGCCGGCGGTCTCGCCCGGATCATCCTGTCGTTCCAGATGCGCGGCACGCAGTATTTCTGGCCCACGCTCATTTCCGGCCTGCTGTCCCTGGCGCTGGCCGCCTACATCATGGCCAATGCCTCGGTCGGACTGGCGCTCAGCCTGCTGGGAATCCTTTTGGGCATCGAGATGCTGTTCAACGGGTTCGGCCTGATCTTCATGGCGTTCTTCGTCAAGAACGCCGGCAACGAAACGACGGAAGCGAAACAAGCTTGAAACGCGGGGCATGGGGCCGGGCCTCTCCCGCAGGAGTGTGAACATGGAAAAGTTTGAAAAAGTCCACGGCGTGGCCGCCCCCATGCCCCTGATCAATATCGACACCGATATGATCATCCCCAAAGTGCACTTGAAAACGATCAAACGTTCGGGCCTGGGCGTCGTGCTGTTCGACGAGATGCGCTATCACGATGACGGGCGAGAGAACGAAGAGTTCGTTCTGAACAAACCCGCCTATCGCAACGCCGAGATCCTGGTGGCCGGCGACAATTTCGGCTGCGGCTCGTCGCGCGAACACGCGCCTTGGGCGATCAAGGATTTCGGCATCAAGGTCATCATCTCGACCAGCTTCGCCGACATCTTCTTTAACAACTGCTTCAAGAACGGCATCTTGCCGATCGTGGTCGAGGACGAGCATCATGCCATCCTGATGGAAGATGCCCACAAGGGCGAAAACGCCCGCATGACCGTGGACCTCGAAGAGCAGAAGATCGTCACCTCGGACGGGGTCGAGATCACCTTCGACATCGACCCGCACCGCAAGCACTGCCTGCTGAACGGCTTGGACGATATCGGCCTGACGATGGAGAAGGCGCACCACATCGACCAGTTTGAATCCCAGGTCAGCCAGGCCCGCCCCTGGACGTGACGCGGGCGGCGAATCTGCCGATACTCAACCAGACGGGGTCGCCGCGGCGGCCCCGTTCGCGTCTTAGGGGTTGACGGCCAAGCAACCACAACATGTAGTCACACCCGACGAGCCAGCGACGATTCTGCGGCGCAATTGATGCAAAGCCGCACCAGTTTCGCCATCATTTTGCCTGAAATCACCTGTTTCCTGCCCATCGGCTTGAGCAAAATGCCGCTTGTCGCTGATGATGGCGCCAATCGGCATCCGCCACTTGGGAATGGGCGGGCACAAGTTGGAATTGAGTCGGCAAAGAAACGACGGGTCCGGTTTGGAAAGGGTTCGGATAGTGATTGCACGCACAACAGGGGCGGCAGTTCGTGGGATTTTAGTAGCGCTTCTGGTGCTGACCCCCGCGCTGTATCTGCCGGTCTCGGCCACCAACGGTACCGAAGTTGTCGTCTTTGTCGCCATCCTGGCATTCATCCTGACCTTTGCCGAATACAACTCGGCCTTCCCCAGCTTCATCGAGTTCCGCGACGCGCCGCCCGTCAACCGGCTGAGGTTCGTCGGGCTGATGTCGATGGTGTCGGTCCTGACCCTGATCTGCAAGAACGTCTACACGCCAACGGATCTGACCAGCGCCGCCTATTCCGTGGGCCTGGCCGTGGCCAATGTCGTCGACTTTCCCTATTCACCGGTCCGCCTGGTGGTCCTGATGCTGCCGACCGAGGCCAGCGCAACGCTGACCGAACTAGTCCGCATCACCGCAAGCGTCGCCTATGTCGCGGCGCTGGTGACGATCGCCAGCTTCGTCTATGCGGTCAAGGTCCGGGGATGGCCCACGGGGAACGGGGCCTTCAACGTCTGGACCAATCTGCCCCTGTTCGACCCGACCAAGGGCGGAGACGTGGTGACCCGCCTGCAGCGCGACGGGCGCCTGAACATTTCGATCGGCATCCTGCTGCCGTTCCTTATCCCTGCGCTGATCAAGCTGCTGACCAATGTCATCGATCCGCTGACGCTAGCGAACCCGCAGACCCTGATCTGGACCATGAGCGCTTGGGCCTTCCTGCCCGCCAGCATAATCATGCGCGGCATCGCCACGCTGCGAATCGCCGGGCTGATCGTCGAAAAGCGGCGCGCCTATTCCACCTCCGAGGCCACCCAGACCGCATGATCCGCATTCTGGTTCTGGCGCTGCTGCCTTTTGCGGCCCAGGCCGACCCCCTGCGCGTGGCCAGCTTCAACACCGAGTTGCAGCGCGATGGGCCGGGGTTGATGCTGCGAGACATCCGCAAGGAGACACCGCAGGTCCGCGCCGTCGTCGATGTTTTGCTAGCCACGGCGCCGGATATCGTCGCCCTGCAGGGGGTGGACTGGGACCATGACAACCTGGCTCTGTCGGCGCTGACCGATCTGCTGGCGGCTGCGGGTCTGGATTATCCCTATCAGTTCGCCCGTCAGCCCAATTCGGGGCTGATGTCCAACCTCGACCTGGACGGAGACAGCAGGCTTGGCGGGCCGGGCGACGCGCAGGGCTGGGGGCGTTTCACCGGCAATGGGGGAATTGCCGTCCTGTCCCGGTATCCGATCATCGAAAGTCAGATCGCAGACTACTCGACCCTGCTGTGGAAGGATCTGCCGGACGCAACGCTTCCCAGCCGGGACGGCGCCCCGTTTCCCTCGCAGCAGGCGCAGTCGGTCCAACGGCTCTCCTCGACCGCGCATTGGGTCGTTGCGATCGATACGCCGCAGGGCCGGTTGACCCTCATGACCTTCCACGCCACCCCGCCTGTCTTTGACGGCCCCGAGGACCGCAACGGCCTGCGCAACCGCGATGAAATCCGGTTCTGGTCCGTTCTTCTGCGGGGCGATCTGGGGCCGGCGCCGACCCGCCGCTTCGTAATCGCCGGAGATGCCAATCTGGACCCCGAGCGCGGAGAAGGCCACACCGAGGCCCTGCGTGCCCTGCTGACCAACCCGTTGGTTCAGGATCCGCGACCGACAGATGCAACCGGCGCAGACACCACCGTCACCTGGAAAACCGTCGGAGACCGCCGCGTCGACTATGTGCTGCCATCGGCGGATTGGGTGGTCGAAGATGCCGGCGTGTTCTGGACCGGAGCGGACGGTCAGCCCCATCCCGCGGCCCGAGCGGCAAGCCGGCACCGGCTGGTCTGGGTCGACCTGACCGGATCGGGCGCGCAGGACCGGCAGGCCGGTACCGACTGACGTGCCGCCCACCCTTGCCGACCTGCGCCCGCATGACGCGTGATACCCGGGCAAAACGGTCGGAACGCCTCATTGACCATATGCCCCGCAAACGCTAGGCCCGGTTCTGAAAAACGCAAGGAGACCGCTCATGCCCAACCCCTCGCTCCTCATCCTGCCCGGAGACGGAATCGGCCCCGAAGTGATGACCGAAGTGCGCAAGATCATCGACTGGTTCGGCGCCAGGCGCGATCTGAAATTCGACGTGAGCGAGGATCTGGTCGGCGGTGCCGCCTATGACAAGCACGGCGTTCCTCTGGCGGATGAGACGATGGCCAAGGCGCAAGAGGTCGACGCGGTTCTGCTGGGCGCCGTAGGCGGCCCGAAATACGACGATCTGGATTTCAGCGTGAAGCCCGAGCGCGGCCTGCTGCGCCTGCGCAAGGAGATGGACCTGTACTCGAACCTGCGCCCGGCCCAGTGCTTTGACGCGCTGGCCGATTTCTCGTCGCTGAAAAAGGACGTGGTCGCCGGCCTCGACATCATGATCGTGCGCGAGTTGACCTCGGGCGTCTATTTCGGCGAGCCGCGCGGCATCTACGAGGAAGGCAATGAACGCGTGGGCATCAACACCCAGCGCTACACCGAATCCGAGATCGAGCGGGTCGCGCGTTCGGCTTTTGAGCTGGCGATGCGCCGCAACAAGAAGCTGTGCTCGATGGAAAAGGCCAACGTGATGGAATCGGGCATCCTGTGGCGCGAGGTGGTGACCCGCGTGGGCAAGGATTACCCCGAGGTCGAGCTGAGCCACATGTATGCCGACAACGGCGCCATGCAGCTGGTGCGCGCGCCCAAGCAGTTCGACGTGATCCTGACCGACAACCTGTTCGGCGACATCCTTTCGGACTGCGCGGCGATGCTGACCGGGTCGCTGGGCATGCTACCTTCGGCCTCGCTGGGGGCGCCCATGGCCAACGGCCGGCCCAAGGCGTTGTACGAGCCCGTCCACGGCTCGGCCCCCGACATTGCTGGGCAGGGCAAGGCCAACCCGATCGCCTGCATCCTGAGCTTTGCCATGGCGCTGCGCTATTCCTTCGATCAGGGGGCCGAGGCCGACCGTCTGGAAGCCGCCATCGAGAAGGTGCTGGCCGATGGTGTCCGTACCGCCGATCTGCTGGCCGAAGAGGGCGTGCAGCCGGTGTCGACCACCGAGATGGGCGACGCGATCGTCGCCGCGCTGGACGCCAGCCTTTGAGCTTTGATCCGGGCGGCGCCGCGCGCCGCCCGTCCGATCATCCGCGGCCTAGTTGCCGCCGAAGATATCCTTCAACAGATTGTCGACCGCCCGCGCGAAACTGCCCTGCTGTCTGCGGCGGGGCTGGGATTGCTGCGTGGTCTGAACCGGAGCCGCCGGCGCCAGCATCGGCAGGGGCGTGGGGGTCATGCCCTCGGTCACGCGCAGCATGGTTTCCCGCCAGATCTCGGCCGGCAGCCCGCCGCCGGTGACCCCTTTCAGGGGCGTATTGTCGTCATAGCCCATCCAGACGCCGGCCACATAATCGGCAGTGAAGCCGATGAACCACGCATCCCGCGCGGCCTGGGTCGTACCCGTTTTGCCCGCCACCTGCCATCCGGGCAGCTTGGCCCGCTGACCGGTGCCTTCGGACACCACTCGCTCCATCATCCAGATCAGCTGTTTGGCGGCCTCGTCGCGGATCACCCGTTCGCCGATCCCGGTCGTCGTCACCATCACCGGCGTGTCATCGCCCAGCAGCTTCAGCTCGGTCAGGCCATAGGGTTCCACCGCCGAGCCCCCGTTCAGGATACCCGCATAGGCGCCGGTCATCTCGATCAGCGTGCTTTCCGACGCGCCCAGCGCCAGCGCAGGACCCGCCGCCAGATCGCTTTGGATGCCGAAGCCGCTGGCCACCGTGCGCACATTGTCCAGCCCGGCCACCTCGGCCACCTTGACGGCCGGAATGTTCAGCGAGTTCTTGAGCGCATCCGCCAGCGTAACACGACCGTAGAACTTGTTGGTATAGTTCTTGGGGCACCACTGGCCGGACCCCGGGATGTCGATGCAATAGGGCTCGTCCACCACCGTGGCCAGCGGTGAGTAGCCAAGCTCCAGCGCGGTGGCATAGACGAAGGGTTTGAACGAGGACCCGGTCTGGCGCAGCGCCTGCGTCGCGCGGTTGAACGCGCCCGACACCTTGGTCTTGCGCCCGCCCACCATGGCCCGGACCGCACCATCGGCCGACATCACCACGATCGCGGCCTGCGCCTTCGACCCTTCGCTGACCTTTTCGTCGAACACCTGTTTCAGCGCCGCCTCGGCCGCCTGCTGGATCCGCTGGTCCAGCGTGGTCTTGATCACCACGTCCTCGGTGGTGTTGCGGGTAAAGAACTCGGGGCCGCTGGCCATGACCCAGTCGGCAAAATAACCGCCAGCGCGCGCGGCGGCGGCCTCGGACAGCTCGGCCGGGTTGTTGCGCGCCGCGGTCGCCTGTGACGCGGTCAGGTAACCCTGATCCTCCATCAGGCTGATCACCACCTTGGCCCGGTCCTGCGAGCGCTGCAGGTTGTTGGTGGGCGCATAGCGCGTGGGCGCCACCAACAGCCCCGCCAGCATCGCCGCCTCGGCCGCGTCGACCTCGGCCGCGGACTTGCCAAAATAGCGCTGGCTGGCCGCCTCGAACCCGCGTGCGCCGGCCCCCAGAAATGCCCGGTTCAGATAGATGGTCAGGATCTCGTCCTTGGAATACTTGACCTCCATCGCCATCGCGTAGATCGCTTCCTTAGCCTTGCGCCACAGCGACCCCTGGCGGCAATCGGCCTCATACGCCGCTTCCGACTCCCACTGGCTCGGATCATACGGGACACCCAGACACAGCAGCTTGGCCGTTTGCTGGGTGATGGTGGACCCACCATGCCCCGACAGCGGCCCGCGCCCTTCCGACAGGTTGATCCTAACCGCGCTGGCGATGCCGCGCGGGCTGATGCCGAAGTGACGATAGAACCGCTTGTCCTCGGTGGCGATGACCGCGTTCTTCAGATGGGGTGACACGGTATCGGCGGTGATGACGCCGCCGAACTGATCACCGCGCCAAGCGAAGACCTTGCCGTCGCGGTCCAGCAGGGTGACCGACCCACGCGCGCGCCCGTCCAGCAGGGCATCGACCTCGGGCAACGTGCTGTAGACGACGCCGACCGCCAGCGCAATCAACAGCGCCACCACCGCCCCCACGCGCCAGGTCAGGCCCCAGATCAGCCGTCCGATCCATCGGAGCAGCCGGCGAAAGAAACCGCCTTGCCCGCCACCCGAACGCTTGCGCCGGGTTTTGCGCGTTGTGGTCTTGCGCGCCGTCGCCTTCTTGCCCGCCGGTTTCGCCGACCGCTTGGTAGACGCGGTCTTGCGGCCTTCGGACGGATACCGTTTGTCCGCCACCAGCGGTTTTCGACGCTTGGACTCAGTCATGCTCAAACTCTGCCCGTTTTTGCTTTTGTGGCACCATACCGTGCTGTCGCGCCCATGTAGAGGTGTGAAATAGCAGCAATTCCCCTCTCACATTTGCCTGTTTTTTGATCACTTCACATATTTTGTGCAAAAAATGTGCAACTTTGACCCTCTTCCCCAGCGTCTTTTTGCCGAAATCGTTCCTTGAGCGGCCATGTCGGGCTCTTTTTCTGCAGGTGCAAAGCCGGACCCACCGGAACAGAAGAGGGGAAAGACGTGAAACTGATCATTGCGACAATCAAGCCGTTCAAGCTCGAGGAGGTGCGCGAGGCACTGACCGAGGCGGGCGTGCGCGGCATGATGGTGACTGAGATCAAGGGCTTCGGCTCGCAATCCGGTCACACCGAAATCTATCGGGGTGCCGAATACGCGGTGAACTTCGTGCCCAAGATCAAGCTGGAAATCGTGGTGCCTGCCGCGATGACAGACCAGATCGTCGAGACCATCACCAAAACCGCCAAGACCGGCAAGATCGGCGACGGCAAGATTTTTGTCCTCGATGTCGAGCAGGCCCTGCGCGTGCGGACCGGGGAACTCAACGAAGAAGCGCTCTGAGCGCCGCCACCGACAATCATTCGAGGACTGAACATGAACCTGATGAAATCACTCATCCCTGCCGCCGCGATCGTCGCGCTGCCGCAGATGGGCCTGGCGCAGGAGACCGCCGCAACCGGCGAAACCGCGCAGCATACGCAATATATCCTGACTTCGCTGCTGTTCCTGATGGGCGGCTTCCTGGTGTTCTGGATGGCCGCGGGCTTTGCCATGCTCGAGGCCGGTCTGGTGCGCTCCAAAAACGTGGCCATGCAGTTGGTCAAGAACATCGGCCTGTTTTCTTTTGCAGCCATCATGTACTGGCTGGTCGGCTTCAACCTGATGTATCCGGGCGACGGCTGGACCATCACCGGCATTCTGGGTGCCTTCTCGCCCACCTCGTTGGAACCGGTCGGCCTTGAAGGCGTCGAAACCGATCTGTCCTATGCGTCGGTCGGTTCGGACTTCTTCTTCCAGCTGATGTTCTGCGCCACCACCGCCTCGATCGTGTCGGGCACCATGGCCGAGCGGGTCAAGCTGTGGCCCTTCTTCATCTTCGTGATCGTCCTGACCGGTGTCATCTACCCGATCGAAGCCTCGTGGCAGTGGGGCGGCGGCTGGCTGTCCGAAATGGGCTTCAGCGATTTCGCAGGCTCGACCCTTGTGCATGCCGCAGGTGGCTTTGCCGCACTGGCCGGTGCGATCGTGTTGGGCCCCCGGATCGGCAAGTACAGCAAGGACGGAAAGGTCGTTCCGATCCCCGGCTCGAACCTGGCGCTTGCCACCCTGGGTACGTTCATCCTGTGGCTGGGCTGGTTCGGTTTCAATGGCGGCTCGCAGCTGGCCATGGGCACGATCGGCGACATGGCTGACATCAGCCGCATCTTCGCCAACACCAACATGGCCGCTGCCGCCGGCGCCGTCGCTGCCCTGATCCTGACCCAGGTGTTGTATGGCAAGGTCGACCTGACCATGGTTCTGAACGGCGCGCTGGCCGGGCTGGTCTCGATCACCGCGGAACCGCTGGCACCGTCGCTGTTCCAGGCACTGATCATCGGCGGCATCGGTGGCGTGATCGTAGTCTACACCGTGCCGCTGCTGGACAAGATGAAGATCGACGACGTGGTCGGCGCCATCCCGGTTCACCTGATCGCGGGCTTCTGGGGCACCTTCATCGTTGCCTGGACCAACGGCGACGCATCCTTCGTGACCCAGATCATCGGCTTTGCAGCCATCGGGATCTTTGTCTTCGTGGTGAGCTTCATCCTGTTCTCGATCCTCAAGGCCACCGTCGGCCTGCGGGTCGGCGAGGAAGAAGAGATCAACGGCCTCGACATGGGCGAGCTGGGCATGGAAGCCTATCCCGAGTTCTCGAAGGGCTGAACCCTTTTCAAACCAAACAAAAAACCCGGGCATTCGTGCCCGGGTTTCTTTTTTGAGAAATGTCTGAGCTCAGACGCCGACGTCGATGATGGCCTTGGCGAGGATCGGCACGGTGGCATCATTCAACCCGGCGATGTTCATGCGGCTGTCGCCGACCATGTAGATGCCGTGTTCGACCCGCAGCTTCTCGACCAGTTCGGGCGAGGCGCCAAGGCGCGAGAACATGCCGCGATGCTGGGCCAGGAAGCCGAACCGGTCCGATCCGCTCAGCCGCTGCAGCTCATCCGCCAGTTGGCGGCGCAGGCCCAGCATCGACAGGCGCACCTCTTCCAGTTCGGCCATCCAATCAGCGCGCAGACCCTCATCCATCAGGATCGTGGTCACCACGCGCGCGCCGTGATCCGGCGGGAACGAATAGTTCTGGCGGTTCAGAAACGCCAGCGTGCCCTGGTTCAGCGCGGTCTGGCCCGCATCGGCGCTGACAGCCATCAGCAGGCCGGTGCGCTCGCGGTAGACACCGAAATTCTTCGAGCAAGACGCCGCGATCAGGCATTCCTTGACCGAAGAAGCGACCAGCCGGGTCGCCTGCGCATCCTCGTTCAGACCGTCGCCAAAGCCCTGATAGGCGATGTCGATCATCGCCACCAAGCCGCGGTCGTTGATCAGGTTCACCACCTCTTGCCACTGCACCATGTTCAGGTTGGCGCCGGTTGGGTTGTGGCAGCAGCCATGCAACAGCACCACGTCGCCCGCCTTGGCAGTCTTGAGGTCCTCGATCATGCCGTCGAAATCGACGCCGCGGGTTTCCTCGTCGAAATAGCGGTAGGCGACGGTTTCGATGCCCAGATAGTTCAGGATCGAGATGTGATTGGGCCAGGTCGGGTTCGACACGAACACCCGGGCCGAGGGGTTAGCCATGCGGATCAGTTCGAATGCCTGACGGCAGGCACCGGTGCCGCCCGGTGTGGCCACGGCGGCAATATTGGCGCGCGGCACGCTGGTGCCCAGTATCAGCGCGATCATCGCATCGGCATAGGCCGGGTCACCGGCCAGCCCGGTATAGGCCTTGGTCTGCTGTTCTTCCCAGATGCGATGCTCGGCGGCCTTGACCGCGCGCATGACGGGCGTCACGCCCTCGGCATTCTTGTAGACGCCGACGCCCAGGTCGATCTTCTGCTCGCGCGGGTCATCGCGATACATCTGCATCAGCGCCAGGATCTTGTCGGCTGGCTGCGGCTTGAGGTTCTCGAACATCAGGAGTCTCCGGTTGCGACGGGCAGGGTCGGGAAGGCGCCCCATTCGGCCCAGCTGCCGTCATAAAGTGCATGGTCTTTCTTGCCCATGCGCTCGAGCGCAAGGCTGAGGATCGCGGCGGTCACGCCCGACCCGCAGGTGGTGATCGCAGGTTTCGACAGATCGACGCCTGCGGCTTCGAACACCGCGCGGCAGTCCTCGGGCGATTTCATGGTGCCATCGGGGTTCAGCAACTGTCCGAAGGGCACGTTGCGCGAGCCGGGGATGTGCCCTGCCCGCAAACCTTCGCGCGGTTCGGGCTGGGTTCCGGCGAAACGGTCGGCCGCGCGGGCGTCGATGATTTCGTGATCGGCCAGCTTGGCGGCGGCCGATACCTGGGTCACGTCGCGGACCAGGTGGTTCTGCACACGCACGGTCATGTGGCGGTCACGGATGACGGGGGGCAGATCCTCGATCTCGCGCCCTTCGGCGACCCATTTGGGCAGGCCACCGTCCAGAACCGCGATGTTCTCTTGCCCCATCAGGCGGAACAGCCACCAGACCCGCGCCGCCGAAAACAGGCCCGCGCCGTCATAGACCACAACCTGATGGCCGTCGCCCACGCCCATGGCCCGCAGGCGCGACATGAATTTCTCGACCGGAGGGGCCATGTGCGGCAGGTCCGAGCGGTGGTCCGAAATCTCGTCGATGTCGAAGAACCGTGCGCCGGGAATATGTCCGGCCTCGTACTCGGCCCGGGCGTCGCGCCCTTGCTGCGGCAGGTACCACGAGGCGTCGAGGATCCGCAGATCCGGGTCCTTTAGGTGGGCGGCCAGCCATTCGGTGGAAACAAGGGTTTTTGGATCGTCCAGCATCAAAGCCTCCCCTATACGCGCAAGGATTTCCCTATACGTGCAAGGGTGCGGGTTCAAGGCTGGATCGGGTCCCTGCGGCCCTATCGCACCCGTCGCAGGCGGAAATGCTGGATGATGCCGATCACGCTGATGGCGATCCAGAAGCTTTCGATCAGCATCGAGGCCAGGTTGAAGTTCTGCAGCAGCGAATAGACGATCAAAACCGACCCTACCAGGTTGACCACCGGAAAGGCCAGATCGTCGGAATTCATCATCCGCATCTGGGTGGCGAAATAGGCCGCAACCACGATCAGCGCCCCGAAGGACCCGATGCCATCGGCCAGCGTCAGGCCGTTCAGGAATTCCGTCATCGGGTCATCTCCTTCCGCCGTATCAACCGGCCGCAGCGGTCGCGGGCCGGTGTCCGTAGTGATGCATGTTCAAGAAGGCCGCGCCCTCGGGCCCGGCGCGATAGCCATGCGGCAGGTCGGCCGGAAAGCGCAGCCCCTGGCCCGCGCTCAGCGGCACCCATTCGCCGTTCCGCAGCACCTCGAGCGCGCCGCTCAGTACAAAGACTTCCTCGGTTACGCCGGCGGCATGGGCGGGGGATTCGTGGCATTGGTTGCGGTCCAGTTCGACGTGAAAGGTCTCGGCCCCCAGAACCGGGTCGAAGGGAAAGACGATCTTGACCTTCAGACTGCCCGGAAAGGTCACGGTGCGGAACCGGGCCGCATCCGCCGGGTCGCGCAGGGCGCTGGTGCCGATCAGCGCGCTCAGCGGCATCTGGAACCCCTTGGCGATCTTCCACAGCGTCGCGATGGTGGGGCTTGATTCTCCGCGTTCGATCTGGCCCAGCATGGCCTTGCTGACCCCGGTCAATTCGGCCGCTTTGGCGAGGCTCAGCCCCGATGCCGTCCGGACGTCTCTGAGTTTCAGGGTGATGTCGTCCGATTCCATGGCCACGTCCCGCGATTTACCTTGTGCGTTATAACGCACATGTGCTACGTGCGCTATAACGCACGCAACCCTGGTTTTGCAACCGGGCAAAAGGGAAACAGCATCATGCCAATGTACCGATCCAGAACTTCGACCCATGGCCGCAACATGGCCGGTGCCCGCGGCCTGTGGCGCGCCACCGGGATGGGAGACGACGATTTCGGCAAGCCGATCATCGCCATCGTCAACTCGTTCACGCAATTCGTGCCGGGGCACGTCCACCTCAAGGATCTGGGTCAGATGGTCGCCCGCGAGGTCGAGGCCGCCGGCGGTGTAGCCAAAGAGTTCAACACCATCGCCGTCGATGACGGCATCGCCATGGGCCATGACGGGATGCTGTATTCGCTGCCCTCGCGCGAGATCATCGCCGACAGCGTCGAATACATGGTCAACGCGCATTGCGCCGATGCGATGGTCTGCATCTCGAACTGCGACAAGATCACCCCGGGCATGCTGATGGCGGCGATGCGGCTGAACATCCCGGCCATCTTTGTCTCGGGCGGCCCGATGGAGGCCGGCAAGATCGACATTGCTGATCTGGATGTGAAGAAGATCGACCTGGTCGATGCCATGGTCGCCGCCGCCGATGACAAATACACCGACGAGCAGGTCAAACATATCGAAGAAAACGCCTGCCCCACTTGTGGGTCGTGCTCGGGCATGTTCACGGCGAATTCCATGAACTGCCTGGCCGAGGCGCTGGGTCTGGCGCTGCCGGGCAATGGCTCGACCCTGGCCACCCATGCCGACCGCAAGGAGCTGTTCCTGGAAGCCGGGCGTCGCATCGTCGAGATCACCAAGCGTCACTATGAGTTGAACGAAAAAGGCTTCCTCCCGCGCGAGATTGCGACCTTCGAGGCCTTCGAAAACGCCATGAGCCTGGACATCGCCATGGGCGGCTCGACCAACACGGTGCTGCACCTGCTGGCCATCGCGCATGAGGGCGAGGTGGATTTCACCATGTCCGACATGGACCGCCTCAGCCGCAAGGTTCCCTGCCTGTGCAAGGTCGCGCCCAACACTGAAAACGTCCACATGGAGGACGTGCACCGCGCGGGCGGCATCTTCTCGATCCTGGGTGAGCTGAGCCGCGCCGGTCTGCTGCATGACGACTGCTGTACGGTGCATTCGGCCACAATGGCCGAGGCGATCGCCAACTGGGACATCAAGGTGACCAACAACCCCAAGGCGCAGGAGTTGTTCAAGGCCGCGCCGGGCGGTGTACGCACGACACAGGCCTTCAGCCAGTCGAACCGCTACAAGGAACTGGACACAGACCGGGCAAACGGCGTGATTCGGTCCAAGGAACATGCGTTCAGCCAGGATGGCGGTCTGGCCGTTCTGTTCGGCAACATCGCGCGCGACGGCTGCATCGTGAAGACCGCAGGTGTGGATGAGAACATCCTGAAATTCACCGGCACCGCCTATGTCTGCGAAAGCCAGGACCAGGCGGTGAACGACATCCTGACCGGCAAGGTCAAGGAAGGCGACGTGGTCGTGATCCGGTATGAAGGCCCCCGCGGCGGGCCGGGCATGCAGGAGATGCTGTACCCGACCTCGTACCTGAAATCCAAGGGCCTGGGCAAAGCCTGCGCACTGCTGACCGACGGGCGGTTCTCGGGCGGCACCTCGGGCCTGTCGATCGGCCACGTCTCGCCCGAGGCGGCCGAAGGCGGCGAGATCGGTCTGGTGCAGAACGGGGACACGATCGAGATCGACATCCCCAACCGCTCGATCCACCTGGCCGTATCCGACGAGGAACTGGCCGAACGCCGCAAGGCGCAGGACGCGAAAGGCTGGGAGCCGGCCCAGCCGCGCAAACGCAAGGTGTCCACGGCGTTGAAAGCCTATGCGAAGCTGGCCACCAGCGCCGCAAAAGGCGCGGTGCGTCAGGTCTGAACGCTGACGGCCCGCGTCATGCGGGCCGGTCCGTTGCCTGAATCCAAAGGGCTCCCGCGTCTGACAGGACCCATCGGCTGCGCCGCTGCCTCCGTCAGCCTTGGGCCGGGCGCCGCGCTGTGCGCGTCGCCCAGCCCAACCAGAGGAGGTGTCTCGCCAGAGACATCGAGGATGGGTGGGAGCACCCCTGCCTATGAGATCAATCACCCAGCTTGGCGTGAATCTCATCCAGATCGATTTCACCCGTCGGCATCTTGTTGGCCGGATTTTCGAAATCGTATTTGAACAGTTCAAAATCCTGCTTGTAGATCTCGTAGACCAGATGCATCGACAGGTCGTCGAAATAGTCCTCGACCGGATGCGCGCGTTTGGGGCCGTGGCCTTCGGACTCGTTGAAGCGCGGGATTTCGGACAGAGTCACAGGGTGGGGCGTTTCGATCTGATCCAGCACGCCCTGCATGCCCTCGTTGAACTTCTCGGTCCAGAATATCCGGTCATAGCGCCCGCCATTCACGATGAAGGTCGAGACATGCCCCGACATGGCCGACCAGTGGATGTCCGGGTCCATCGGTCGGCGCCAACGGATCGTGTCGCGGGCAAACAGAAGAAACCGGCGGAAACTGGCGATCTGGTCGAATTCGCCCTTGCCGTCTTCGCCCCCGACCTCGATCCCGTAATTGTAGATCAGCGTCGGCACCAGATTGCCCCGGTACCGTTTCCCGTTGCGCTGAATGCCGCAGATCTTGTCGAAGAACGAACTGAGGATCCGCGTATAGGGGTTGCGCACGCAGGTGAAGGCGAAGGACTTGTGCCCGCGCACATTGGCCGAGATCACATCCTGGCTGTGGTCAAACGCCCATTTGTGCATCCCGTCTTTGGCGTCGTGGATATCGCCATCAAAGAACCGGCCATGATCGGAGTAATACATGATCTGCCCGATGGTCGAGCAGGCGCATTTGGGCACCACGCGATAGACCATGCTTTCGCTCTCGGTCATCCATGTGCCGGGAAGTCCCATCTGCCATGCCTCCTCTGCCAGCCGAGTCTCAGGGTGATGAGCCAGCTTTTGGCGCCAGACAAGCAAAAATATTCTGTTTATTCAATCGTTCATCCTCAGTATCACGGTCGGAACCGGGCAGTAACGGAAAACAACCACGCCAATGGCCAGAATCGCCTATGTTCTGCTGTGTCACAAAGACCCCGACGCGATCATCGCGCAGGCCCAACGCCTGACGGCGGTCGGCGACTACATCGCGATTCATTTCGACGCCAGCGCCTCGGCGGCCGATTTCAGCCGCATCCGGGACGCATTGAAAAACAGCCCCAACGTCGCCTTCGCCAAAAAACGGATCAAATGCGGCTGGGGCGAATGGTCGTTGGTGCAGGCTTCTCTGCATGCGGTGCAGGCCGCGGTCGAGGCCTTCCCCCGCGCCACCCATTTCTACATGCTGTCGGGCGACTGCATGGCGATCAAGACTGCGGAATACGCCCATCGCTTTCTGGATGAAAACGACAAGGACTTCATCGAAAGCCACGATTTCTTCGCCAGCGACTGGATCAAGACCGGCATGAAGGAAGACCGGCTGATCTATCGCCACTATTTCAACGAACGCACCCAGAGCAAACTGTTCTATGCCGCCTACGAGGTCCAGAAGCGCCTGGGGCTGACTCGCGAGATCCCGGAGGATCTCCAGATCATGATCGGCAGCCAGTGGTGGTGCCTGCGCCGCCGCACGATCGAGGCGATCCTCGCGTTTCTGCGCCAGCGCCGGGACGTGATCCGGTTCTTCGCGACGACCTGGATTCCGGACGAGACCTTCTTTCAGACCCTCGTGCGGCACCTGATCCCGCGCTCGGAGATCGAGAACCGCACACTCACGTTCCTGATGTTTTCCGACTACGGCATGCCGGTGACCTTCTACAACGATCACTACGACATGCTGCTGAGCCAGGATTACCTGTTCGCGCGCAAGATCAGCCCCGAGGCACATCAGCTGAAACAGAAGTTGGGGGCGCTCTATGCCAGCGAAGGGGTCGCGTTCCAGATCTCGAACGAGGGCCGCAACCTGCATGGTTTCCTGACGGGCCGCGGCCGTGTGGGCCGCCGTTTCGCCCCCCGCTTCTGGGAGGTCGCCAACACGATCGGCCCCGATCGCGACCTGTATCTTGTAGTGTGCAAGAAATGGCACGTGGCCAAACGGCTGATCGACCAGATCGCCTCTGAAACCAACCTGCCCTGCATCGAATACCTGTTCAACGAAGAAGCCGCCCCCCTGCCCGATCTGGGCGGGATCGAGACGACGCTGGTCAAGCGGTCACGCCATCGCCGCGCGGTGATGCGGCTGCTGTTCGATCATTTCGACACCGACAAGCTGGTCATCTGCCTGGACCCGGCCAGCCTGGACATCGTGCAGGATTTCTGTTCGGACCGTGCCCGCACCCACGTTCTGGAGGTGCAATGCACCTATTCCGACGACTACCTGGTGGGGCATGCCCACCGGGTCGGGCTGGCCGGGCAGAACTCACCCGCCGCCACGGTCCAGCGTCTGCTGCCCACGATCCGCAGCGATCTGGCCTATGAATCCGAACAATTGCGCAGCGCCGGGCTGGACCGATTCCACCGGCTGCGCGAAACCGGAGAGCCGGCGGAAAACGTCGACGCGATCTCAAAGTTTCTGGGGGTGCCTGAAGAAACCGCACGTGCCATTTTGCGGCTGGACTACCTGTTCGCCGATTGACGGCCCGGCCGCACCGGGCCGCCGGACCGGGCGGTCAGATGTCGAACTTGACGCCCTGCGCCAGGGGCAGCTCGGCCGAATAATTGATCGTGTTCGTCTGCCGCCGCATATAGCCCTTCCAGGCGTCCGAGCCGCTTTCGCGTCCGCCACCGGTTTCCTTCTCACCGCCGAACGCGCCGCCGATCTCGGCGCCCGAGGGGCCGATATTCACGTTGGCGATGCCGCAATCGGACCCGGCGGGCGACAGGAACTGCTCCGCCTCGCGCATGTTCAGCGTGAATACGCAAGACGACAGGCCCTGCGGCACGTCGTTCTGCATCTCGAGCGCCTCGTCGAAACCGTCGTAGCCCATGACATAGAGGATCGGCGCAAAGGTTTCGGTCTTCACGATCTCGGTTTGGCCCGGCATTTCGGCGATCGCGGGCTGTATGTAGACACCGCCCTCGGGCACACCGTCGGTGACGCGCTTGCCGCCGAAGACGGTGCCGCCCTCGGCCTCGGCCGCCTTCAGCGCGGCCTCCATCGCCTGCCCCGAGGCCTCATCCACCAGCGGCCCGACCAGCGTGCCTTCGGCCAGCGGATCACCGATGGGCAGACCGGCATAGGCTTTTTTCAGCCGCGCAACCAGATCGGCACGGATCGAGTTGTGCACGATCAGCCGCCGCAGCGAGGTACAGCGCTGACCCGCGGTGCCCACGGCCGAGAACACGATGGCCCGCACCGCCATTTCCAGGTCGGCCGAGGGGCCCACGATCATGGCGTTGTTACCGCCCAGTTCCAGGATGCACTTGCCGAACCGCTGCGCCACGATCGGCGCGACCGCGCGGCCCATTCGGGTCGAGCCGGTGGCCGAAATGATCGGCACCGTCTCGCTGGCCACAAGCGCCTTGCCCAGATCGGCGCCGCCGATCAGCAGTTGCAGCAGCCCGTCGGGCGCGTCGCCGAACCGAGCCACGGCCTTTTCAAAGATCTTCTGACAGGCCATCGCGGTGAGGGGCGTTTTCTCGGACGGTTTCCAGATCACCGGATCGCCGCAGACCAACGCCAGCGCCGCGTTCCACGACCAGACCGCGACCGGGAAGTTGAAGGCCGAGATCACGCCGACCGGCCCGGCCGGGTGCCACGTCTCCATCATCCGGTGGCCGGGGCGTTCGGAGGCGATGGTCAGGCCATACAGCTGCCGCGACAGGCCGACGGCGAAATCGCAGATGTCGATCATCTCCTGCACTTCGCCCAAACCTTCCGAGGTGATCTTGCCGGCCTCCCAGCTGACCAGCGCGCCCAGGTCCTCCTTGGCCGCGCGCAATTCCTCGCCCAGCAGGCGGATCAGCTCGCCCCGGCGCGGGGCGGGCACGGTGCGCCAAGCCTTGAAGGCCGCCGTGGCGCGGGCAAAGACCGCGTCCATGTCGGCAACAGGCGTTTCATGCACCCGCGCCAGCACGCGGCCGTCGATGGGCGAGCGGACCTCCAGCGTGCCGCCGGTCAGCTCGGCCGCCGTCAGGCCCAGTTTTTCGAGTGTGTGTTCTGCAGTCATGACTACGTCTTTCATGTTCAGGCCGCCTTGTTCTGGGGGGTCACTTCGCCAGCGCGGTACAGCTGGCCGAATTCGGTGTTCAGGAAATCATCCAGCCGGACCTGCTCTTGCCGGACAAAGCCTTGGGTGGGCAGTGCGCCGGTGCGCATCAGATCGACCACGCCCAGAACGCCGGCGGCGGTGGTGATCTGGATCGCACTCCAGACCTGGCCGTCGATGGTGCGGGCAAAGGATTTGTTGATCAGGGATTTCTCGCGCAGTGCCCCGTCGATCATGCCCTTGGCCGTGCAATAGACCAGAACCACGTCCTGATCGGTGCGCGGCAGCGCAGATTCAAAGATGTCCTTCAACAGGTCGCGGCGCTGGCCCAGGCCCAGATCCGTCAACAGCAGTTTCAGGATGTCGCGATGGCCGGGATAGCGGATCGAGCGATAGGACACCGCCCGGGCCTTGCCGGCCAGCGTCTCGGGCAACGTGCCCAGGCCGCCCGAGGTGTTGAAGCATTCGTATTCCACACCGTCATGGCCGATGATCTCGTAATCCTCGAGCGGCGCGGTCTTGACCCGCTCGCCATTCACGATGGCGTCGCAAGGGTTGCAGTATTCGTTGATCAGCCCGTCGGTGGACCAGGTCAGATTGTATTTCAGCGCATTTGTCGGATAGAGCGGCAGCGCGCCCACCCGCATGTGCAGGCTGTCCAGCGTGTCGAACCCGGCCGCAAGAGAGGCCCCCGCAATGCCAACGAAACCCGGTGCCAACCCGCATTGCGGCATGAAGGCGGTGCCGCTGTCGCGGGCCAGTTCGCGCACGGCGTTCGTGGCGGCGACATCCTCGGTCAGGTCGAAATAATGCGCACCCGCGGCCTTGGCTGCCTTGGCGATGGCAGGCGTCAGGAAAAACGGTGCGGCCGAGATCACCGCATCGAACCCTGCAACCCCCTGTGCCAGCCCGGCTTCGTCGCCCGCGTCGATCTGGCGGGTGGTGATGCCCTGCCTGTTCAACGCCGACAGGGCCGTCAGGTCATGATCGGCCACGGTTACAGTGTAGTTGTGCGATTTCTTCAACAGGGCGGCGATCATCTGTCCGATCTTCCCGGCCCCGACGACGCAGATGTTCCAACTCATTGCGCGCCTCCTCCTCTGCTCTGGTTCCAGTATGACCGCGCCGCCGTCCGAGCACAGCAATCGAGTTGACGAAACGGACAGCTTTTCCGTCATATTGACGGTAATTGAATCAAAATGTCAGATCGAGATCCGCAGCGCTTCGAAACCTGAAGTCAGGGGAGGAAATGCTTTGCAACCGATTGCACCATTTTTGCAATGATGCGACATTCAACAGATCCAATCGACCGCATAGAGGAGAGCAAGCAGTTGGGCGTTACGCTGAAGGAAGTTGCGGCCTTGGCCGGGGTGTCGCGGTCGGCTGTGTCGCGCACCTTCACGCCGGGCGCCTCGGTCTCGGCCAAGACCCGCGCCAAAGTGGAAAAGGCCGCCAAGGAACTGGGCTACAGCCCCAACGCGCTGGCCTCGTCGCTGACGACGGGGCGGACCAAGCTGATCGGCCTGATCTCGAACAACTTCCACAACCCGATCTTCCTTGAGGTTTTCGACCAGTTCACCCGCGCCCTGCAGGAACGCGGGCTGCGCCCCCTGATCGTGAACCTGACCGACGAGACCGAGCCCGCCAATTCTGTGCGCATGCTGCGGCAATATTCAGTGGATGCGGTAATCGTCGCCTCGTCGACCCTGCCACCCAGCTTTGCCAAGGCGTTCCACGATGCAGGGGTGCCGGTGGTGCACACCTTCGGGCGCTCGGCGACCTCGCCCGAGGTGCATGTGGTGGGCATCGACAATGTGGAATGCGGACGCATGGCCGCGCGCGAGTTGGTCGCGCGGGGCTATGCCAGCGTGGGCTACCTGGGCGGGCCAGTCGATGCGACCTCGGCGCTGGACCGGCAACGGGGCTTCATCGAGGAAATGGCCAACCATCCGCAGATTCCGGTCAGCCACTCTTTCGCCGGGGCTTATTCCTTCGAGTCCGGCCGGGCCGAGATGCTGCGCCTGCTGGCGGGTGAGCCGGCGCAGGCCTATTTCTGCGGCGACGACATCCTGTCGATCGGGGCGCTGTCGGCGCTGGCCGACCACGGGCTGAAACCCGGCACCGATATCGGGATCATCGGCCTGAACGACATGGAGATGTCGCGCTGGGAATACATCAACCTGACGACCATCCATCAGCCGATCAAGCAGATCATCACCGCGTCGGTCGATCTGGTCGAAGAGATGCTGAAGACGCCCGATCGCTACCCCGAGGCGCGGATTTTCCCCTGCCGGGTGATCGAGCGGGGCACGTTGCGGCCCCGCCCCTGATCAGCGGAACATCGGCGGGCGCGCGTCCTGCCAGGCGCCCTCCGCCCGGGCCGAGGCCACCGCTGCGTGCACCGCGGCAATCGAGCGGACGCCATCGGCGGCATCGGGCAGCCCGTCCCGCGGCTCACCCCGGATCGCGTCTGCCAAATCGCAATAGATATTGGCCACGGCCAGCGGAAAGCCCTCGGGATGGGCAATCGCCACGCGCGACAGGCGCATCGCGTCTTCATGCAGGCCGCCCTCTCCCTTTTCGATGATCTGCGTGCGTCCACCGACCGGTGTGTAGAACAGCTGGTTGGGATGTTCGGACGCCCAGCGCAACCCACCGGTTTCGCCGAAGACCTGGATATCGAACCCGTGCTGCCGCCCGATCGCCACGGACGAGGTCCACAACCGGCCCACGGTGCCGCCCTCCATCCGAAAATTGACCATGGCGTCGTCTTCCAACTGACGGCTGGGAATGGTCGAGGCCATGTCGGCCGACAGCGTCGCGACCTCGTCATCGCAGATGAAGCTGGCCATGTGCAGCGCGTGGATGCCGCAATCGGCGAATTGCCCCGACACGCCCGCCATGGCCGGATCATAGCGCCAGCGCACGCGCGGATTGTCCGCGTCGGTGGCATCCCCATGATGGCCGTGGCTGAAATTGGTGACGACCAGGCGCACCTTGCCGATCTCTCCGGCGCGGACCATGGCGCGGGCCTGTCGCACCATCGGATAGGCCGAATAGCAGTAGTTGACCGCACAGATCTTGCCCGAGGCCCGGGCCACGCGCACGATCTCCTCGCCCTCTTCCACGGTCATGGTCATCGGCTTTTCGCACAGGACGTTGAACCCGGCCTCGAGATACGCTTTAGCGATCTCGAAATGGGTCGCGTTCGGGGTGGCGATGGTCACAAGGTCGATCCGGTCGGGCCGGTCCTTTTCGCCGGCCAGCATTTCCTGCCAGTCGCCATAGGCCCGGTCGGCGGGCACACCCAGCCGCTGCGCATAGGCGCGTCCCTCTTCGGGCCGGTGGTCCAGCGCGCCGGCGGCGAATTCGAACAGGCCGTCGGCCTGTGCGCCCAGACGGTGGGCGGGCCCGATCTGGCTGCCTTCTCCGCCCCCGATCATGCCCCATTTCAACTTTGCCATGGTCTTGGTCTCTCTGCGAACGATGTTGGAAAACGTGTCGGGCCTAGAACGCGCTGACGTCCTGCCAACCGCGACTGTCGGCTGAGGCCAGAGCTGCGGCCAACACCCGGTTGACCTCGTGCCCGTCCCGGAAGGTCGGCCAGATGTTCCGGCCGGAGTGAATGGCGGTCAGAAAATCCTTGGCCTCGATGATGATCTGATCCTGATATCCGGTGCCGTGGCCGGGACCCTGGCAAAAGGGCTCATAATCGGGATGCGCCGGACCGGTCAGGATCTTGGTGAAACCGCGCTGGGCCTCGGGGCCTTCGCGGCGATAGAGCCACAGGGCGTTCTGATCCTCTTGGTCAAAACGGATCGCGCCCTTGGTGCCTGAGATCTCGTAGGCATAACCCATCTTGCGGCCGGTCGCGATGCGGCTGAAATAAAGGTTCCCCATGACGCCGTTTTCAAACCGGCACATCATCTGGGCTTGATCGTCATTGGTAACCGCGCCGCCCGGGCGGGTGTGGTGAACGGTTTCCACATCGGCCATAACCTGCGCGATCGGCCCAACCAGAGCCAGCGCGCCATTGACCATGTGCGGCGCCAGATCACCGATGGTGCCGTTGGCCATACCGGTCGTGCGCCAAGTCGCCGGGGCCTCGGGGTCGGCATAGAAATCCTCGGTATGTTCACCGCGGAACCATGTGATGTCGCCAATCGCGCCGTCGGCGATCAGCTGGCGGGCAAACTGGCTGGCCGGGGTGCGGATATAGTTGAACCCGACCATGTTGACGGTGCCCGAGGCCTCGGCCGCCGCCACCATGGCGCGACTGTCCTCAAGCGACGCGCCCAGCGGTTTTTCGCACAGCACCGGCTTGCCCAGCGCCAGCGCCGCCTCGGCGATCTGCCGGTGCGTGGACTGGGGCGATGCGATCACGACGGCCTCGACCGCCGCGTCAGTGACCAGCGCCTGCCAGTCGGCCGTGGCGCGTCGGAAGCCGTAGGCGGCGCGGTAGCGTTCGGCGCTATCGGGGCTTGAGGCGCAGATCATCTCGAGCCGCGGTCTGAGCGCGGTGTCAAACACTGCGCCCACGGCGGACATGGCCACCGAATGGGCCTTGCCCATATAGCCGCCTCCGACGATTCCAATTCCGATTTCTGGCATTTTGGGCGGCTCCGAACATACTGATTGCAACCGGTTGCAAAATCAGTATCGTGAGAATCGATCCAATGCAAGATCCATCGGATCGGCGGGTCAAAATGCCTGGGAGGAACAGTTTGAGTCACTTGATCGACGGAATCAAAGGAAACCGGTTTGCCGTTTTCGGCCGGGCCGGCATGGACCTGTTCGCCGATCCGGTCGGTGTCAAAAGCGAACATGCCGACATGTTTCGCGCCGATCTGGGCGGCTCGTCCGCGAATATCTGCGCAGGTCTGGTCAAGCTGGGCAGCCAGGCGTCGCTGATCACCTCCGTCTCGGATGACGCGGTAGGTCGGTTCTGCCTGAACAAGCTGCACCACTACGGCGTGGACACGTCCTACATTCGCGTCGTCGGCGGTGAATACCGCACGTCTCTGGCCGTCTATGAAAGCTGCATCGAAGACTTTCAGAACGTCATCTACCGAAACGGCGCCGTCGATTTCCAGGTCACCGCAGATGACATGGACCGAGTCGACTATGGCCGCTTCAGCGCAGTAATCTCGGCCGGAACCGTGTTTGCCGCCGAACCGTCGCGCAGCGCCACGTTCCGCGCCTTCGACAACGCGCGCAAGGCTGGCCTGCCGGTGATCTTCGACATCGACTACCGGCCCTACAGCTGGCCCTCGGCGCAGGTCGCCGCGGATGTGCTGTCGCGCGCGGGCGAGGCCAGCGACATGATCGTCGGTAATGACGAAGAGTTCGGCTTCATGGCCGGCGGGATCGAGAAAGGCTTCCGGAAAGCCTGCGATCTGGCCGAGAAACCCGGCCGCATCGTCATCTACAAGATGGGCGAAAAGGGCGCCGTCACCCTGACCGACGGGCAAGAGATCCACACGGGCATCTACCCGGTCACCGCCGTCAAACCCAACGGCGCGGGCGACAGCTTCATGGCCGGGCTGCTGGCCTCGATCGCGGCGGGCCATTCGCTGGAACAGGCGGTGTTGCGCGGATCGGCCTGCGCCTCGATCGTCGTGTCCAAACCAGGCTGCGCGCCCGCCATGCCAACCACCGAAGACCTGGACGCTTTCCTTGCGTCCCACCCCGGCCCCACCCCGGCCGGATAGGAGAGCCCGATGCACATCCCCCCGTTCGACAACCAGAACAAACCCATCGTCGATGTCGATGACCCAACCGTGCCGCTGAACTATTTCAACATCGTCAAGTTGAAGCGGGGCGAAGCTTTTGAATATCAGGTCCCGGGATACGAGACCTGCATCGTGCCCGCCACCGGCAGCGTCGACGTGGATGTCGAGGGCGTGAACTTTGCCCATCTGGGCAACCGGGGCGAGGATGTCTGGGACGGCGAGCCCGAGGGCGCTTATGTCCCGTCGGGGGCCCGGGCGCAGATGGTTTGCGTGTCGGAGACGGCCGAGGTGTTCGTGGCCGGCGCAAAGTATGACAAGGTGCTGGACCCGTTCGACGTGCGCGAGCACGACTTGGTGCAATATGGCAGCGACGACACCAAGACCCATCGCAAGATCAAGCATATCCTGGGTCAGAAACAGCATGACAAGGTCGGCCGCCTGCTGGTGAGTGAGCTGTTCACCGTGGGTCAGGGCGGCTGGTCGGGCTTTCCCAGCCACAAGCACGACACCAACCGCCTGCCGGACGAGACCCGGCATGACGAAACCTACAATTTCCGTTTCAAACCCAACTGGGGCTCGGGCCTGCAGATGTTGCAGCGCGAGGACAACGAACCGGGCGATGCCTATCACATCGTCGATGGCTCCACGATCTGCATCGACAAGGGCTATCACCCCTGCTGCGTTCTGCCGGGATACGAGATGTATTACTTCACCATCCTCGGCGGGCTGACCCAACGGTCGCTGGTGCAGTATTTCCAACCCACCCATGCCTATCAGATCGAGACGATCCCGGGTATCAAAGACATGATCGCCAAATTCAAATGACCCTCGCTACGCTCAAAGACGTCCTGCAACCCGCCTATGAACAGGGCTATGCCGTCGGCGGCCTGGTGACGCTGGGCTGGGAGGACATGCGCGCCTATGTCGCCGCGGCCGAGGCCGAGAACGCCCCGGTGATCCTGCAGGCCGGCCCCAGCTGCCGCGAACACACGCCGCTGCCGATCCTGGGCAAGATGTTCCGGTATCTGGCCGAGAACGCCTCGGTACCCGTCGTGGCGCATCTGGATCACGGCTATACGTTCGAGGATTGCAAGATCGCGCTGGACAGCGGGTTCACCTCACTGATGTTCGACGGATCGCGTAAGCCGCTGCAGCAGAATATCGACGAGACCGCCGAGATTGCCGAAATGGCCCGCGCCGCGGGTATCTCGTGCGAGGGCGAGATCGGATTCGTCGGCTATTCCGGCGGCGAAGGCTCGGCCGGGACCGACCCGGACGAGGCAGCCACCTTCGCCGCCCAGACCGGCGTGGATGCGATGGCGATCTCGGTCGGAAACGTCCACCTGCAGCAGAACAAGGAAGGCGGGCTGGACGAGGACCGCATCCGCCGGATTCAGGCCGTGACCAACGTGCCGCTGGTGATCCACGGTGGATCAGGTGTGCCGGTCGAACAGCGCGCGCGGCTGGCGCGTGAAACCGCGATCTGCAAGTTCAACATCGGGACCGAGCTGCGCATGGCCTTCGGTGCCGCCCTGCGCGAGGCCGTGAACCGCGACCCCGACCGGTTCGACCGGGTGACTATCCTGAAGGAAACCCATGACCCGGTTGAGGCTGCTGCCCGCACCGTGATCCGCGCCTTTGGTGCGCCGCCGCAGCGGTGACGCTCAGAGCGTGAATGCCGACCGGAAGGCGTCCAGCGCGTCTTCCGGATCGCCTGAGGCAAAGGCTTCCATCCCGACAGGGCCACGATAGCCTAGGTCGTTCAATGCACGCGCCACTGTGGCATAATTGATCTCGCCGGTCCCGGGCTCGCAGCGGCCGGGATTGTCGGCCACCTGCACCTCTCCGATCCAGGGCAGGCATTTTTCACACCAGCGGATCAGGTCCCCCTCGCCGATCTGGGTATGGTAAAGGTCGAGATTGATCCGCAACTGCGGACGATCAATCGAAGAAACCAAGGAAAGCACGTCCGCCGTTGACCCAAACGGACAGCCGGGATGGTCTAGCAGATTCAGGTTTTCAAGCGTGAACACCACATCGTTGGCCTCGGCCAGATCGCAGATGCGGTTCAGGGTGTCCCGAGCCTTGAGCCACATCGACCCTGTGACCACGTCATGCTGCCAGATCGGGATTCCGCCATCGCCCAGACCGGTGCCATGCAGGTTCAGACGTGCAACGCCAAGTCGCTTGCCGACCTGAATTGTTTCGGCGGCCGAAGCCAGCAGCATATCGGCCCCGTCATCATCAGCCAGCCGCCCCCGAAGATAGCCGTTCATGATGGTGAAACTGGCGCCGGTTGCGATCAGCTTGTCAATATCGAGATCCGGCCAGTTCCACAGCCCGACGCCGAACCCCAACTCGGCCAGCCGGGCGGCGCGCCATTCCATCGGCCTGTCCAGCCACAGCATCTCGGCACAGGCCGCAAGTTGAAACGGTTGAGGCATTGATTTCGCTTTCGGCATGAAAGTACTCAGATCGAGCCGCCCTCGACCATGAAGTTCCCGGCACTGCACATGGCCGCGTCGTCCGAGGCCAAAAACAGCACCATCCGCGCCACATAGACCGGGTCGATCGGGTCGGGCAGGCATTGGCGGTCAATCTGTTTGGCCAGCGCTTCGGGGGTGACCCACAAGTCTTTCTGGCGCTGGGTCATGATCCAGCCGGGCACGACCGTGTTGACCCGGATCCGGTGATCGCCCAGTTCCCGCGCCATGGTGCGGGTCAGGCCGTGCACAGCGGATTTTGCGGTGGCATAGGCGGGAAAGCCCGCGCCGGCCTCCCACCACGAGTTCGAGCCGATATTGATGATCGACCCCGCGCCCTTGTCGATCATGCCGGGCGCCACGGACTGGATGGCAAAGAACATATGGCGGAGGTTGGTCGCCATGCGCTCGTCCCAATAGTCCGACGTTACCTCGCGCCAGTCGTGCCGGTCGTCATGCGCGGCGTTGTTGACCAGAACGTCCGCCGCGCCCAGCGCGCCCGCCAGCTCGTCAAAAGCGGACCGCAGCGCCGCGATGTCGCGCAGGTCGCAGGCGGCAAAGGCGTGGGTTCCGTCCAGTTCGGCCAGCAGCGCATTGCCGCCCTCGGCGTTGATGTCAACAAAGCCGACCTTGGCCCCCTGTTCGGCAAATCCGCGCACGATCTCGCGCCCGATGCCCGAGGCTCCGCCGGTCACGAACACCGTGCGCCCCTTCAGGCTGGGATAAATGGCAAAGGCCTTGGTCATTTGTCGCGCTCCATGATCCATTCGACTTCGGGCGCCGGAACGAAACGCCATTTGCGCAGCGGCCCGGCCATGACGTTCAGGTAATACATCTCGAACCCATAGGGCGCCCCGCAGGGGTGGTGCCCGCGCGGCACCAGTACCACATCGCCATCGGACACGGCCATGGTTTCGTCCAACTGACCGTCATCGGTATAGACGCGCTGGATGCCAAAGCCGCTGGCCGGGTTCAGGCGGTGGTAGTAGGTCTCTTCCAGATAGGTGATGCGGGGATAGTCATCCTCGTCATGCCGGTGGCTGGGGTAAGATGACCAATGGCCGCTGGGGGTAAAGACCTCGGTCACCAGAAGGCTGTCGGCATAATCTTCGGCCTCCATCGCGATGTTGTTGATGTGGCGCGTGTTCGTTCCCTTGCCGCGCTCGGTCAGGGTGATGCCCTCGGGCCCGATCCGGCGCGGGGCATGGCCGCCCTTGCCCGGGGCCGAGCACACGGCGATCACGCAATCGGTTTCGGCCGTGGCCTCCCACTCGGTGCCGTTGGGCAGGTACAGGCAATGGGGCGGAGATTTTTCGAACACGTTCATCCGGTCGCCCAACACGCCCCAATCCTGCCCGGCGCCGGTGATCCGGGCCTTGCCCTCGACCATCACCAGAATGACCTCGCGGTCGCCGGTGACCTCGGCGGCGCGGTCGCCCGCCCGCAGGTGAAAAAGACCAAAGCCCACATAGCGCCAGCCGGCGCTGGCGGGCGTGATGTCATGCACCTTACCATGGGTTCCGAACGGTTTTCTCAGAAGTTCTGCCATCGGTTTCACCTGTGTTGGGGCAGCACCGGCCGCCCGGGTTCCCTCATGCCGCCTGCCGCAACCGCAGCGCGTCCAGCGCCTGTTCCAACTGCGCCTGCGTCCAGCTTTCCGACACCGCCCGGCGCAGGATGTCCGCCTGGCTGGGCGGAGCGTTCCCACCTATCGGCGGATCGGTATCCAGATTGGTCGGAAAGGGATAGCCTTCGGCCGTGGCCGCGATTGCGGCGCCGATGCGGGCATCATCCAGATCGCCGCGCTGTTTCAATGCCACCAGCGCGGGGAATACGGCCAGACACATCGCGTTGCGATCCACAGCTTCCATCGCGCGCCCGAAGGCCGACGAAACCTGCAACAGGTTGGCCATCCGGTGGATGTCGGCGCTGCTGTTTTCGCCGGCGGCATGGAACAGCGCCGGGTTGAAGAACACCGCATCGCCCTTGGCCAGCGGCAACTGGATGCAGGCCTGTTCGAAATGCGCCCGATGCGCGTCGTCGTGGAAGGCGACATAGCCGGGGCCATAAAGCTGCGAGAACGGCAACAGTTTGGTCGGGCCACTTTCGATGGGCATGTCGCAATGGGCAACCGCGCCCTGCAGGGTCAGCGCGGCGGTGACCATATGGGCATGCGACGGGAACTGCGCCGCCTTGTCGGCGGTCTGGAACCCCAGGTGATAATCGCGATGCGCCTGCTGCGCCTTTCCACCCGGCCGCACCTGGTTTATCTGCGCGGTCATCTGGTAATCGGGACCCAGCCAAGCCTCGCAGGCGGCGGCAATCGCCGTGTTGCCGAAATAGAGCGCAAAGCCCTCGGGGTCGCGCAGGCATTGCTTTTGCAGCGCGTTCCACACCCTGTCATTCGCGCCCGAGGCCGCAAAGTGATCGCCTTCGCCGCCATCGGCCTGACGCTCATCTTCGATGATCCGGCGAAACACCTCGGTTGCCCGGTCGATGACCGTGGTATCGGCATAGGCGCCTTTCAACGCGATCACCCCGGCAGATCGGCCCAAAACCCAGCCCCATTCCGCCAGCAGGGCGCGCCGGGCTTCGGGTGTTTCCAAGGCGGGCCGCAGCGCGTGCATGTCATAGACCGGCACGTTCTTTTCCACCGCGGCCGCGTGGGGTACCTGCTCGGGCCGCAGACTCTGCGAGGTCAGCGCCTTGAATTCGTCCAGATCACAGGACTCACGACCGAAATAGCCGACGAAACCAGGTTGCTGACGGACCATGAAACGCTCCTTTCCCATGGCGGCGCCCCGGGGGGCGAAAGATCAGGCCGTGATCGTCAAGCCGGCCTGACCGCAGACCTCGACGATGTGGTCATAGCCCATCTTCGAGTATTCATAGGGCGGGGCCTTGGCCGGGTCCTGCTCGGCCTCGACCACGATCCAGCCTTCGTAATCCATGGCTTTCAACGCATGGGCGACCTCCTGAAAGTCGATGCAGCCATCGCCGGGAACCGTGAAGGCCCCCGCGATCACCGCATCCAGGAAACTGCGCCGGTTGCCGCGGGTGTCGCGCACGACGCCGGGGCGGATGTCCTTGAAATGCACATGATGCACCCGGTCGCCCCAGCGGTTCAGCGTGGCCAGCACATCACCGCCGCCAAACAGCAGATGCCCGGTGTCAAAGCACAGTTTCACCTCCGGCCCGGATCCGTCCATCAGCCAGTTCACGTCATCTTCGCTTTCTATGATCGTGCCCATGTGGTGGTGATAGGCCATCGGCATGCCCTGATCGGCCATCCACTTGGCCAGTTCGGTGATCTTGGCGCCATAGGCCCTGATCTCATCCTTCGACAGCTGCGGGCGGTCATTGACCGGGGTGCCGATCTGGCCCTGAACCGTGTTCGAGCATTCGGCATAGACGATGCAGGGGCTGTTCAACGCCACGAACTGTTCGACCTGCGCGCGCACGGCGTCGCGTTCAGCGGCGAAATCGTTGACCAGCGAATTGCCCGAACACCAGCCACCGCACAGGGCAATGTCGTTGCCTTCCAGATAGGCGCGCAGGCCTGCAGTATCGGCGGGCATACGCTGCCCGCGCTCGACCCCGGTATAGCCGATCTGACGCGCCTCTTTCAGGGCTTGTTCCATCGTGAACGCCGCCGTCAGGTCGGGCAGGTCGTCATTTTGCCACGCAATCGGAGAGATGCCGATCTTCACGCTCATTTGGTGTTTCTTTCCTTGATAGCAGCCTCGTAGGCTGCGCGTTTTTCATTCACTTCGGGGCGGGTGCTGACCTCGGGCACCGCCACCTCCCACCACGTACCGCCATATTCGGTCGAGGGGTACGGGTCGGTGTCGATGACGATCACATAGGGGCCTTTTACGTCGCCGCGTTTGGCCAGCGCCTCTTCCAGCTCGGCGATCGAGCCGACCTTGACCGAGGTCGCCCCCATCGCCGCCGCGTGGGCCGCAAAGTCGATGGCCGAGGGCGTCTCGTGCACCGCATGGTCCAGCAGGTTGTTGAACTCGGCCCCGCCGGTGCCCATCTGCAGCCGGTTGATGCAGCCAAAGCCCCGGTTGTCGGTGATCACCACGGTGAAGGACACGCCCATCATCGCTGCCGTCGCCAGTTCCGAGTTGGCCATCATGTAGGTGCCGTCCCCGGTGAAACAGATCACGTCCCGGTCGGGCTGGGCCATCTTGATGCCCATGGCGCCGGCGATCTCGTAGCCCATGCAGCTGAAGCCGTATTCCATGTGATAGGCCCCCGGACGCGGCGCCTTCCACAGCTTGTGCAGCTCGCCCGGCATGGTGCCGGCGGCGCACATCACCACCGTGTCGTCATGCGCCGCGCGCTGTACCGCGCCTACCACCTGCATGTCGGTGGGCAGCGCGTTGGCGTCGCCCGGCGCATCCGTCAGCGCATCGACCTTGGCAAACCACTCGGCCTTGAGCGTGTCGGGAACCGGCTGGGGGCGATAGCCCTGCAGGGCCGCACCCAATTCCTCGATCCCGACCCGCGCATCGGCCAGCAGCGGCATCGCGCCGTGTTTCGCGGCGTCATAGGCGGCGGTGTTCAGGCAGACCATCTTGCGCTCGGGGTTGGAAAATAACCCCCAGGACCCGGTGGTGAAGTCCTGAAACCGCGTGCCGATACCCAGGATCAGATCCGCCTCGGCGCACACGGTGTTGGCGGGTTCGCCCCCGGTCACGCCGACCGGGCCCAGGTTCAGCGGGTGATCCCAGGCCAGGGCCGATTTGCCGGCCTGCGTCTCGGCCACGGGGATGTTGTGGGTCTCGGCAAAGGCCTGCAGCGCATCGATCGCGCCGGAGTAATGGACACCGCCGCCGGCCACGATGATCGGGCGTTTGGCCGACCGGATGGCCTCGGCGGCGCGGGCCAGCTCGCTTTCGTCGGGGCGGATGCGGCGCTGGTGCCAGATGCGCGGCTCGAAGAAGCTGAGCGGATAGTCATAAGCCTCGGCCTGCACGTCCTGGCAAAAGCCCAGGGTCACCGGCCCGCAATCGGCCGGGTCGGTCATGGTGCGGAAGGCGCGCGGCAGGACAGTCAGCAGATGTTCGGGCCGGGTGATCCGGTCGAAATAGCGGCTGACCGGGCGGAAACAGTCATTGGCGCTAACGGTGCCGTCGGTGAAATCCTCGATCTGTTGCAGAACGGGGTCAGGGCCACGGCTGGCGAACACATCGCCCGGCAACAGCAGCACCGGCAGGCGGTTCACATGAGCCAGCGCGGCGGCCGTGACCATGTTGGTCGCCCCCGGCCCGATCGACGAGGTGACCGCCATGGCCCGGCTGCGCCGCATCTGCTTGGCATAGGCGATCGCGCAATGGGCCATGGTCTGTTCATTGTGACCGCGATAGGTGGGCAGGCTGTCGCGCACGCCGTAGAGCGCTTCGCCCAGACCGGCCACGTTGCCATGGCCGAAAATCGCCCAGACACCGGCGATGAAGGGCTCGCCGTCTTCGTTCATCTGCGCGCCGAGGTAACGCACCAGGGCCTGCGCCGCGGTCAGTCGGATTGTCTTGCTCATCATGATCCCTTTCAGAACGAGGCCGCCGTGGGCAATCAGTTGCAATCATTCTGTCGTGAAAGGATCCGACACGCCCACCACCCAGACCGGGTGGCCCGGCCTGCCGGACCCTGGTGATACTGGCGCCCCCCATGATGCGGGACACCGGGGAGAATCCTTCAGACGGTGCCGCCCAGCGACCCTTCCAACTCGGCCATCTCCTGCCCGCCGGCCATCATGTCCTGCAGCTCTTCGGGCGAGATCTCGCCGCGCCGGGCGGTGCCCAGCGTCTTGCCGCGGTTCAGAACCGTGAACCGGTCGCCCACGGCCAGCGCGTGCCGGACATTGTGGCTGATGAAGACCACGCCGATACCCTGGCTGCGCACCTTGTCGATGGTGGCCAGCACGTTCGAGGTCTGCCGCACGCCCAGCGCCGAGGTCGGTTCGTCCAGGATCAGGATCTTGGCGCCGAAATAGACCGCTCGGGCGATCGCCACGGTCTGGCGCTCGCCCCCCGACAGGGTGCCTACCGCCTGATCGGGGCCACGCAGGTTGATGCCCATCTTGCGCATCTCTTCCATGCAGACCTCGTTGGCGTGCTCGATGTCGAACCGTTTCAACAGGCCTTTCCCCTTGGTCGGCTCGCGCCCCATGAAGAAATTGCGCGTGACGCTCATCAGCGGGATCATCGCCAGGTCCTGGAACACGGTGGCGATGCCCGCCTCCATCGCGTCGCGAGGCGTGTCGAAGGACATCGGCTGACCTTCGAAATAGATCTCGCCCTTGGTGGGTTTGTGCACGCCCGACATCGTCTTGATGAAGGTCGATTTGCCCGCCCCGTTGTCACCCAGCAGGCAGTGGCATTCACCCGGTTTGACGTCGAAGCTGACGCCCGCCAACGCGATGATATTGCCGAAATGCTTTTCGATGTCCTTCATTTCGACGATCGGGGCCACATCCCTGACCGCGTCGCCGTGATGGAACTTGGTATCTTCGGTCATGTCAGCGCTCCCCGGTTACGCGTTTGCGGATCGCGTTGTTGAACAGAACGGCGATCAGCAGCATCGCCCCCAGGAACACCTGGAACCAGTCCTGATCGAAATCGGTATAGGTCAGGCCGATGACCACCATGCCGAAGATGATCGCCCCGAAGAACGCTCCGATGGCCGAGCCATACCCGCCGGTCAGCAGACAGCCGCCGATCACCGCGGCGATGATCGCCTCGAACTCCTTCTGGAAGCCGCGCCGCGCGTCGGTCGAGCCGGCGTCGATCACGGTGATGATCGCCACCAGCGCGGCGCAGCAGGCGGTCAACATGAACAGGGATATCTTGACCCGGTTCACCGGTACGCCCGAGTTCGACGCGGCAACCCGATCGCCGCCCGAGGCGAAGATCCAGTTGCCGGCCGGAGTGCGCAGCAGAACATAGGTGGCGGCGATGGCGAAGGCCACGAACCACAGGATTTCAACCGGGACACCCGGCACTTTGGGCGCGCCGCTTTTGAAAGTGTCGATCAAGCCCTTTTCGGCCAGCCAGGTGAACAGGCTGCCGAAGGCTTCGCCGGAAAAGAACGGCGCGAGCCAGTCATTTTCGACCTGGTCGCGCACTCCGCGCAGCTGGGTCGACCCGCCAGTGGCGGCTTTGAGCCCCACCAGGGACAGGCCACGCAGAATGAACAGAAACGCCAGCGTCACGATGAAGGATGGCAGGCCCGAGCGGATGACGATGGTGCCGTTGACTGCCCCGACAAAGGCCGCAAAGGCAAACGTCATCGGGATCGCGGCCGCCAGCGGCAGTTGCCAGGTCACCACGCAGACCCCGAAGAACAGGCCGGCAAAGGCCACCATGGAGCCGATCGACAGGTCAAACTCGCCCCCAATCATCAGCAGCGCCGCGCCGATGGCCAGAATACCCAGTTGGGCGGCCGGGGTCATGAAGTTCATGATGCCGGCAAGCGTGAACATCGATTCATCGGCCGTGATGGCGAAGAAGATGAAGACAAGGATCGCCCCTGCAATGGCCCCCAGTTCGGGCCGCTTCATCAGCTTGGTCAGGAACGGTTCCTTTTTGATCCGTTCGTCCACCGCCACTTGTGCAGACTCGGTCATGGTTTCCTCCCGTTTGGCAGGGGCGGCGCCCTAACGCCGCCCCGATTTTCAGCCCGCCGGTATCAGCGGATGCCCTGAGCGGACAGCTCGACCACCTGACCGGCCTTGTCGGCGGTGATCAGGTTCGGACCGGAAGGCACGTTGCCGCCCGGCATCAGGCCGTACTTGGCGTTCAGCGCCATGAATACGACCGGCAGATAACCCTGCAGATACTGCTGCTGGTCCACCGCAAAGGCCGCGTCACCGTCGACGATCGACTGCAGGAAGTTGGCCGACAGGTCGAACGAGGCCACGTTCACGTCGCGCCCCGACCCTTTGACGGCGGCCACGGCGGGCTCACCGGCCGAGCTTGCGCCCAGCGCCATCACGGTATCGACGCTTTCATCCGCAGCCAGAGCCGCCGACACTTTCGACTCGATCTCGGACGGGTCGTTCGACGTGGGCAGAACGGTCACGTTGCCGCCAAAGCCCTCGGTGAAACCGGCGCAGCGCAGGTCCAGCGCGACGTTGCCGACTTCGTGGTTCACACAGATCGCATTCTTGCCGCCCATTTCGGCCAGCTTCTCACCGGCGGCCTTGCCGGCGTCGAACTCATCCTGGCCGACATGCAGCGCCGCGCCCAGCTCCTTGGACACGTCCGAGCCCGAGTTCATCGAGATTACCGGGATGCCCGCGGCAACCGCGCGTTCGATCGAGGGGCCAAGCGCGTCGGCATCCGGGATCGAAACGATCAGCCCGTCGGGTTCCTGGTTCACGGCGGCGTCGATCAGCTGCGACATGGCGACCATGTCGAAAGTTTCGGGCGCGCGGTATTCGACGTTCACGCCCATGTCCTTGCCGGCCTGCTCGACGCCGTTCTTGACCACGTTCCAGAACGCGTCATTCGCCTGGCCGTGCGACACGACCACGATATCCTGCGCAAAGGCCGGAGTGGCCAGCGCCAGCGCGCCGGCGGCGAGCGCCCCTTTGAAAAATTTGTTCATTACGTTTCCTCCCACTAGGACAGATCATTTCCTTGTCCGGGTCTTAGGACCCTTTCATTCGACCGAGGCCGAATCTCTGCCGTCCCGTAGAGCTACGAGACCATTTCAGTTTCCGCATCTGGCGTCATTTTGCAACCGGTTTCAAAAATTCCTCCAATCGGACCGGCGCGCCGGTCCGCGCCGAGCGGGTCGCGGCCTCGGCCATCGCCAGCGCGGCGACCCCGTCTTCCAGGGTGACCGGCACCTGGCTTCCGGTGGTAATCGCCGTCACGAACGCATCCCATTCGGCGCGATACGCCGCCATGTAGCGTTCGAGAAAGAAATAGGTCGGTTTGGCACTGAGGACCCCATCGGCGGTTGATTTGACGACCGTGTGTTCCAGAACGTTCTGCGCCTGCAGCAATCCGCCCGAGCCCAGAATTTCAACGCGCTGGTCATACCCATAGACCGCGCGGCGCGAATTCTTGATGACCGCGATCCGCCCATCCGCATAGGTCATGGTGACGACAGCGGTATCGACATCACCGGCGGCGGCGATTTCCGGGTCGACGACCGAGGTTCCGACCGCCGAGATGGTTTCGGGCAGCGCGCCCATCATGTAGTTGGACAGGTCGAAATCGTGGATCATCATGTCCCGGAACAGCCCGCCAGACACTTTGATGTAGCCGACCGGCGGCGGCGCCGGATCGAACGAGGTCACGGCCAGCAGTTCGGGCGCACCGATCTCGCCGTCCTGCAACGCGGCCTTTAGAGTCGCGAAATTCGGGTCGAACCGGCGGTTGAACCCGATCATGACGGGTTGCCCGTTCTGCGCGGCGACGCGCTGACAGGCCATGGCGCGGGCCAGGTCAAGGTCCACCGGCTTCTCGCACAGCACCGCCTTTCCCGCAGCGGTTGCGGCCTCGATCAGGTCCGAATGGGTATCGGTCGGCGTCGCGATCAGGACCGCGTCGATCTGCGGGTCCGCGATGATGTCATCCGAACGGCGCATGTCGGCACGATGGGCCGCGGCCAATGTTCGGGCGTTGTCCTCGATTGCATCCGAAACCGCGGACAGGGCACTGTTCGGGTGCTGCGAGATCGTCCGCGCATGAACCTGCCCGATACGACCCGCCCCAAGCAATCCGACCCTGAGCATTTCGATCCCCCCAGATTATAAATCTGAGGGGACCATGTTATTTTTTGCAACCGGTTGCAAGCCTTTTCTTCGGGGTGGGGCGCCACTAGTGACAGCGGCAACCGGACAAGCGCCAGGCGCGCTGTTCCAATACAGCCTACCGCGACAGACAATCGGCCAAAGTCTGCGCCATGTTGCGGATCGTCTGCGGATACAGATCCGCGCCCGGCTCAAGATTCGCCCCCAGCGGGTCTATGACAGCAGTCTCGGCCGTTGACCCCTCCAAAACGGTTGCGACGAGACCCGGGTTGAATTGCGGCTCGGTCAACACGCAATCGACGCCTTCGTCACGAATGCGCGCCCGGATTTCCGCAAGTCGCGCGGGCGACGGGTCGGTCGCGTCGCTGATCGAGATCGCACCGGAGGCCGGGAAATCGAACGCGTGCTCGAAATACTGATAGGCATCGTGGAACACGACGAACCGCCCGCCCCGGACCGGCGCAAGCATGGTGGTCAGTTCATCGGTCAGAGCCGACAGATCCTCTTGCGCAGCTGCGGCGTTGGCGTAGTAGGTGCCTGCATTCTCGGGATCGGCCGCCGAAAGCTGTGCTGCGATCAAGGTCAGCCAGTTTTGGGCGTTTTGCGGCGACAGCCAGGCGTGCGGATCATGCGCGCCATGTGCATGACGATGTTGGTCCGCGTGGTCATCGTCATGCTCGTCCTCGTGGCCATGGGCGTCATGGTCGTCGTGCTCATGATTGTCGTGATCCGCATGGTCGTGCCCTTCATGGTCAGCATGATCATCGTGATCGGCATGACCATCATGGTCGTGTGCTTCGAACAAAGCCCCTTCGCGGATGTCCAAAAAATGCGTGCTATCGGACTCCAGCAGGGTGGTCACGGTCGCCCCGCCCGCCAGCGAATCGATCGCACCTTCCAACCAGGGGGTCAGATCTTTTCCCATCCAGAACACCAGATCGGCCTCTTGCAGCGCGGCGGCTTCGGACGGACGCAGATTGTATTCATGGGGCGAAGCGGTGGGCGGCACGATCAGGTCAGGGCTGCCCACCCCGGCCATGACCCGCACCACCAGCGAATGGACCGGCGCAATATCGACAGCCACGCGGGGCACATCTGCCATGGCCGCGCCCCCGAGCAAGACCGCGGCGATCGTTTTCAAGACAAGCGTTCTGGACATCGGACTCTCTGTGTGATTTTATAACATAGCGAGCGACATACATGATATGAAATAACATGACAAGTGATCCGCAATCCCTGCCGTCCGACCACACGGCCCCGGTCGGCTTTCGCGCACATGACCATGACAGTTGCGTTGAAACGGCCCTAGCCGCGGCCGAAGCACGGTGCAAGGAACGTGGGCTGCGCCTGACCCCGGTCCGGCGCAAGGTGCTCGAGATGTTGTTGCAGGAACATCGCGCGATGGGCGCCTATGCCATTCTGGATCGCCTGCGCGAAGCGGGATTCGGCTCTCAGCCACCTGTGGCCTATCGGGCGCTGGAATTCCTTGTCAAAAACGAGTTTGCCCACAAGATCGAGCGCCTCAACGCGTTTGTCGCCTGCTCGCATCCCGGGGCCACCCATTCGCCGGCCTTCATGATCTGTCGAAAATGCGATGCGGTCGCCGAGGCACAGGCGGCAACGGCAAAGGGAGGTTTGGGCGCCGCCGCCCGCGCGGCAGGGTTCGAAATCGAACGCACCGTGGTGGAAGCCGAAGGCTTGTGCCCGGATTGCACCGAAAAGGCCCAATAATGCCCCTCGTAGCCGTTGAAAACCTCAGCCTGCGCTACGGCGCCAACACCGTTCTGCGCGACGTGGACATGGTGATCGAACCGGGCGAGATCGTCACTATCGTCGGCCCCAACGGGTCGGGCAAGACCAGCCTGTTGCGGGCCGTTATCGGCGCGGAGAAACCAAGCTCCGGCCGGGTAATCCGCAAGCCCGGCCTCAAGCTTGGCTATGTGCCACAAAAGCTGCATATCGACCCGACACTGCCGATCTCGGTCGAACGGTTCATGCGCCTGACCCACCCGGTGACGCACAAAGACTGCGTCGCGGCCCTGAACCGCGCCGGTGCGCCCGACCTGATGAAGCGCCAGATGTCGCAGCTGTCCGGCGGGCAGTTTCAGAGGGTTCTGCTGGCGCGCGCGCTCATCGACCAGCCCGATCTCCTTTTGCTTGACGAAGCGACCCAGGGCCTGGACCAACCCGGCTCGGCCGCCTTCTATCGTCAGATCGAGGAGGTTCGTAGGGAAACCGGCTGCGCCATTTTGATGGTCAGTCACGAGTTGCACGTGGTCATGAGCGCCTCGGACCGGGTCATCTGTCTCAATGGGCACGTGTGCTGCGCGGGCTCTCCGGCGGTGGTGGCCTCGGCACCGGAATACCGGGCACTGTTCGGAACGGGCACCGGCGGCGCGCTGGCCTTGTACCGCCACGACCATGACCACGCCCATGACCAATGCGACACCACGCGAGAAGCTGCTGAATGATGCTTGATGATTTCATGATACGCGCCACGCTCGCGGGGGTAGGCGTCGCCTTTGCCGCGGCCCCTTTGGGATGTTTCGTCGTCTGGCGCCGTATGGCCTATTTTGGGGATGCGACCGCCCATGCCGCGATTCTGGGCGTGGCGCTCTCATTGGCATTTCAGATGTCGGTCTTCACCGGCGCCCTGGTCGTTGCTCTTCTGATGGCCCTGACGGTCACCATGCTGTCACGGCGCGGCTACGCGATGGATACGTTGCTGGGCGTCATGGCTCACTCGGCGCTGGCTTTCGGGTTGGTGGCGGTGTCCTTCCTGTCCGGCGTACGAATCGACCTCATGGCGTATCTCTTCGGCGACATCCTGGCAGTGTCGCCCGCGGATCTGGCCGTGATCTGGGGCGGGGCCGCTCTTGTCGTCGCGCTGATCGGCTGGCGCTGGTCGCGGTTGCTGACGGCGACATTGAACGAGGATCTGGCCTATGCCAGCGGATTCGACCCAAGGAAGGAACAACTGATTCTGACGATTGCTCTGGCCGTGACGGTGGCGGTTGCCATCAAGGTCGTTGGCGTGCTGTTGATCGCAGCGATGTTGATCGTTCCGGCCGCTGCCGCCCGCAACCTTGCGCGATCGCCCGAAGCCATGGCCTTGGCCGCAGCGGCCATTGGTGGGGCGTCAGCAGTTGCCGGACTTCGTGCCGCCTATATGGCGGACACGCCGGCAGGCCCGACGATCGTCTGTGTGGCAGCCCTCGTTTTTGCTTGCCTGAGCTTGTTCGCACCGAGCGTTCAGGGCCGCCGCTAGGATCCCGGATCCCAACGGGTCTTTTCGTTTTAGACCGATCCGGTTGCCTTGGCGTGCCACTTCGTGGTGGTCCGGTTTGATTGTTAGTTCATCGTGGGCCTTGCGACCATCGGGACGACGCTTTGGGGCGCGGTTGGGCGGTAGCCCAATGCGCTGTGCGGCCTGACGGTGTTGTAGTGTGTGCGCCAATGCTCGATCAGGATTTGAGCTGCCCGAAGGGTGTAGAACAACTCGCCATTCAGCAACTCGTCCCGGAACCGCGCGTTGAAGCTTTCACAGTATCCGGTTTCCCAGGGTGATCCCGGCTCGAAATAGGTCGTCTTTGCCCGGACCGCCGCGATCCAGTTCCGCACCTTCTGCGCGATAAGTTCCGGGCCATTGTCGGATCTTGTATATTGGGGCGGTCCGCGCAGTATGAACAGGTTCGTCAGCGCATCCAGTACGTCCGTGGAGTTGAGTTTGGGATCGACGCGGATCATAGCGCCCGTATTGATCGGCCAACTCGATGATGTCGTCCGTTAGACGTTGCTCATCGGCACGGCCATGGGGCACTTCGCGCTGGGTGGATCGGTGCTGACCGAGCGTGCGACAGGCGCGGCGCTCAGACACGCCAAGCTCCCGCCGCACATGGTCGATGCATTTCCGACGACGCGAAGGGCTCAGAAGTTTCCCTTCGCAGCTTCCGTCAGAACGAGATTGTCCAGCGTCTGGTCGGATATTTGCCAAGAGGGTAAACGTGATCCGTCGCGAAACCCTCTATGAGCATTTCCTCTGTCCCGTGTCGCGTCGTCGCCGCTGAGAGGCCTCGGGGCTGGACGTAATTGATTGAACCCTTTGAGGAGCGGAGGGACGCGCTTTCAGCGCCATGTCGCATATAAAAGCCGCGCTGAGGGCGGCGCTAGCGTATTGTAATATATGTTGGAATTTGGTTGCGGGGAGAGGATTTGGCCTATACCGAACGTTAACGGAACTATTAATCTAAGAAGCCATCTCTACGCATTCCCTGTCTGTTTGAAATAATGGCCGTTTTGGACTAAAAAGTGACAATCAAGAAACCCGTTTCAAGGTCCGCACTGAGCCCTTACGGACATGATCCAGCTCTGACGCTCGCAGATGCGGCGTAAAATCGACTGAAGCTTTCAGCTGCGCCGCAAAAAATGCGGTCGTTCATGATGACCGCACCGAGTTCCCGGGCATCAATGTCCGAGTTTCGGACCAAACGGACCTTCATCCATTCCGTCTCAATCGGCGCGATAGCGGCTCAAACTGGTCATTGATTTCAGGCGCAGAGAAGTTCCGTTTCGAGCCCTTTTGTGACCGATGCTGCGCCACGCACTAAGGTCTGAGATGGGTCTATTTTGTTGAAAAACTTGCCCTTGATCGGAACCGAAGTCGCTGATTCAATTTCCGTGTTAGATGGGGGATTGAACGATGATGGGACCGAGGCAGGAAGCGCAGGCATCACTGTTCTATGAGTTCTCACTCGAAGATCACGTGCCTCAGGGCCATTTGTTGCGGTCGATTGACCAGTTTGCCGATCTGAGCGGCATCCACGCCCACCTGGCGGATTGGCTTTTCACACGCCGTTCGCGGTGGCCCGCCAATGCTGCAGAAGAAAAGAATGAGGTCACTCAGGTGCAGTGCAGCTTTTCTTCTCAAGACAACGGTTGTGGTGTATGGCGATTTCGCAAGTCGATCACATCCCCAAGAGCACGCGGGCAGCTCGGGCCAGCACCATCGGATCGAGGTCAGTGCGTGCCACTGCTGGCGGCGGGTCCACCCGCCCTGTCAAGCTCGACACGGCAGCGCGCGCGGAGCGCACAGAATACTCCACTGTGAAAACGCAATCCCGTGGCAGCTCGCAATATTGCCCGATCACCGCAAAGTTCCGCGCGCCAATCGGGCGCACATCGGGACGATCTCCTGGGCGACGCGGCATGAACTGGCTGGTAATGAACGGCATCCGACAGGGCAGTACGCGCGCGCCATTGAACCATGCCTTTTGCGCATTGTTCAGCCTCAGATGACAGGAGAGCTCGGAGATGATCTCATCACCCGTGGCCTCCCACATGGGTTTGTGTACGAAATCGCCGGAACGTTCACCCCGCAGCCCATAGCCCCAGAACGTGTATGTGCCATGTTTCTGACCGCGAAAGTGGGGCTGGTGAAAGAGCACGATGGAAAGGGTCCAGGCAGAATCGGCAAAGGTGACAAGTCCTCCGGTTCCGGTCCGATTGTTGGTGTAATCCTCCATGAACTCAAAGAAATCCGGACCATCCAGGGTGGCGGTGAAGGAATGCCAAGCGGTCTTGCCGGTGTCGCTGCAGAACGCCTCGGGATGGCCAAAGCCTTCATGTTGCGCCGCGAGCTTGCGCCAAAGCAACCAGGCGCCGCCCTCTCTATCCTCCAAGGATGGTGCGCGGTTATTTGAACCCATGACAGACGAGTCAGTCATGGAGCCGAGAGTCAGATAGACGCGATCAGATTCGGTTATCGGTGCCGTAGTGCCATCCGCAAACTCCAGAGCGGTGACGCGGCGGTCCCGGCTTGCACCCTCAATCCTCACATCGACGACCTGCGCGCCGATGGCGATATGAACCCCCCTGTCTTGCAACCAGGTCACGATAGGTGCAATCAGCGAGTCGTACTGATTGTACCGAGTGCGCAGGATCCCGGCGATCCGGGTGAAGCCGGGAAACAGGTGGATGAACCGCCGCAAGTAGCGCCGCATCTCGCTTAGCGCGTGCCAAGGCTGAAACGAGAACATGGTGGACCACATCAGCCAGAAATTGCTTTCAAAGAAGGATGGCTTGAACCAGTCGTCGATTCTCTGGGAGCCCAGGCTGCGTTCCGAATGCAAGATCAGACGGTTGATATCGATGATGTCACGGGCTTCGAGCGTAAGGTCGTAGCGATCCGCAGCCGGTTTTCCGTCACGCACAAGGCGGCAGTTGGAGGATCCTGTCACCATGCCATTGAAAGCCAAAATGTCCTCGGTGACGGAGACGTTGGGGTCGTCCACTGAAGGAATGGTGTCCAGAAGGTCAAAGGTGCAAACGAAATGCTCTTCGAACATCCGACCGCCGCGGATCAGGTATCCATCCGCAGCGTTACCAGACCCGTCGAGAGACCCCCCGGTTACGTCGAACTGTTCATAAATTCGGACTCTTTCGCCTTCGACACCCGCGTCCCGGACAAGGAATACGGCCGCTGCCAACCCGGCAATACCGCCACCCACAATATGGTGCTCTACATGTGGTACGTCGGCTGGCATGGCGTATGGCCCTTTCGTTGTGGACAATGCTCTTGTGGCACAGTTCCCGTGGCATGGCGTTGTCCCAAATCAAGGCAAGGCGCCTTGAAGCAAGCAGGCGCAGCGAAAGTCCCCTATCCGGAACTTAGTTCCCTTTCTCGTGTGATGCAGCATCCGCTTTGGGTTCGAAGCAGTCGTTGCTTGAATTCAACTTAAAGTCTGCTCTGCGGGCGATACAGACTTAGAATGTCTCTGTCGCTACGCGTTATGTGTGCACCTTAGAAAGGTTGAGCAGACTTTACATCACAGTGAAGGATTTTGCGACGGGCAGGTCTAATCTTTGGGTAGCGGAGGGACGCGCTTTCAGCGCCATGTCGCATATGAAAGCCGCGCTGAGGGCGGTGCGAGGGTATTGTAATATATGTTGGAATTTGGTTGCGGGGAGAGGATTTGAACCTCTGACCTTCAGGTTATGAGCCTGACGAGCTACCTGGCTGCTCCACCCCGCGCCATTTTTTTGGCGTTCGGCCTGCAGAGATTTT
>NZ_JBXWSH010000012.1:0-108913 GCF_059613325.1 Ruegeria sp. BHSA191 | reverse complement strand
ATCGTGACCCATTCGATGCAGCAGGCCGCCCGCGTCAGCCAGAAAACCGCGTTTTTCCACCTGGGCAGCCTTGTCGAATACGGTGACACCGGCCAGATCTTCACCAAGCCCGAAGATCCCCGCACCGAATCCTATATCACCGGGAGGATCGGATGACCGACGAAGCCATGAAGGAAAAGCACATCGTCCGGTCCTTCGACACGGAATTGGAGGCCGTCCAGGCACACCTGATGCGCATGGGTGGGCTGGTCGAAACCGGGCTGTCCGATGCAATCAACGCGTTGCGCGATCGGGATGTGGATCTGGCCCAACGGACGGTCAAGGCCGACCGCAGCATCGACGAGTTGGAAGAGCTGGTGAAGACCGAGGCCGCCAACATCATAGCGCGCCGTGCCCCCACCGCCGTCGATCTGCGCGTGGTTCTGGCCACCTTCACCATCGCCAATCAACTGGAACGCAGCGGCGACCACGCCAAGAACATCGCCAAGCGCGCCATCACCATCGCGGCATCGTCCAGCCTGGACGAGGTGACCGCGGCGATCGCACGCCAGGCCCAGTTGGTCCAGGCCATGCTGGCCGACGCACTGGATGCGTTTATGCAGCGTGATCTGGACGCGGCGCAAAGCATCCGTGAACGCGATGCCGAGGTGGATTCGGTCTACAACAACGTGTTCCGGACCCTACTGACGCACATGATGGAAAAACCGGCCAATATCACCGCAGGCATGCACTTGCACTTTGTCGCAAAGAACCTTGAGCGGATCGGCGACCACGCCACCGGTATCGCCGAGCAGACGATCTACCTGATCGCCGGCGAGTTACCGGATGATGATCGTCCACGTCAGGATCAGACACCAACGGAAATGACCGAGGTCCGGTGATGCCCACCCCTACGATCCTTGTCGTCGAAGACGAGCCGTCCCAGCGCGAGATCATCCGCTACAATCTTGAGGCCGAGGGGTTCACGGTCGTACAGGCCGAGAACGGCGACGAAGCCCTGCTGCAGATCAAAGAGGCCCCGCCCGACCTTATCTTGCTGGACTGGATGCTGCCCGGCGTTTCCGGGATCGAGATCTGCCGGCAGCTGAAGATGACCGCGGCCACCCGTGCGATCCCCGTTATCATGCTGTCGGCCCGGTCCGACGAGGTCGACAAGGTGCGGGGGCTGGAAACCGGTGCCGACGACTATGTCACCAAGCCCTATTCGGTGATCGAGCTGATGGCCCGGGTCAAATCCCAGTTCCGGCGGACCCGCCCCGCTGCCGTGGGCGAGCGGTTGGAATACGATGACATCGTTCTGGATGGCGAAACGCACCGTGTGACCCGCGCGGGCGAGGACATCAAGCTGGGTCCGACCGAGTTCCGGCTGCTGTCGACCTTCATGGAAAAGCCGGGCCGGGTCTGGAGTCGCGAACAATTGCTCGACCGGGTCTGGGGGCGCGATATCTACGTGGATACCCGGACCGTCGATGTGCATATCGGGCGTTTGCGAAAAGCTTTGACGGTGCGTGGGGGGGATGACCCGATCCGCACCGTGCGCGGGGCCGGTTACGCGCTCGGCTGAGCCCGGACCTCTGCCATTTCGCGCAGGTGGCACCCCAGCATCAGCAGCGCGGGCCAGAGCAGATAGGCCTCGATCTCGATGTTTTCGCCGAAGGTCAGCAGCAGAAGGGTCGTCAATAGGCCCAGCGGCAGCCGTCCCCGCGCTGAGCGGACCGCGTCGGTGATCACCACGCCGAAATGCACGGCGAAGGGGACAAGAAACGCTACGAAACCGGTGATGCCTTTAACGAACAGAAGGCCGTACCAGGTGTGGTGGCTTCCGATGGGCATGTATTAGACCAAATGCGCACCGGGCTGAACCGTTCCGTGACCAAACAGCACCGCGTCGGACTGCCAGCGTTCATAGGCGATGCGTTGCAGGGTTTCGCGCACGCGTGTGCTGTCGGCGCGCGCCGATTTGAAATTCTGCAGCGCCTGATTGCCGAGATCGATCGCGGCGGCCCCCCACGCAGCGGACGCCGTCGCCACGGCCGACACCAGAAACCATCCGACGCTGCGCGCCACCAGCGGCAAAAGGCGCGGCCCCAGCGTGCAGGCCACCAGCCCGACCAGCCCCATGCGGGATTTCGACGCAAAGATCATGAGAATACCCGCGCTCAGCCCGACGGCCATCCATCCCCGGTGCCGTTCTTCGAGTGCGAACAGGACCATGCATACCCCCAGCAGGGCGGCAAATGGCGACCAGGGCGCGAAGAACTGCCACCGGGGCGTCCAACTGGCCGGGTCGATCGTGTAGAGATAGACTGAGAAATACTCGGGCCCCGGCCCACCTACCGCCTTGAGCGGTGAGGTGAAGATCTGGCTGGGCAGGCCCAGATAAGGTGCCGCCAACAGCGGGGGCGCAAGGCACAGGGTCCACAGCCCCAGTCTGCACTGGCCCCGCACCAGAACCTCGCGCCGGATCGGCAGCACGGCCCCGGCCAGGATGAACAATGGAATAAGCGCCCAGCCCTTGGCCCAGCCGATCGAGGACTTGATGGTCTTGCTCAGCCCCAGCCCCCAATCCAGATGGCCGGCCCACAGTGCAAACAGCATCAACAGCATGCCGGCCATCCATGGCCAAGCCAGCGCCGGAACCGGCCCGGTGGCCCGCAAATCCGGACGGATCGCCGGCCCCAGATACAAGGCCAGCGCCGCCAACCCCGCCAAGCACCATCCCAGCACCGGCCCCACGACATAGAGCGCGCCGATGGCATAGAACGGCCATGTCCAGACCAGCGCGCACCAGACAAGCCGCTCGGCCGGGTTCTGCGGCTCGGCCCGGGTCATGCCTTGTTCTCGCCTGTGGTTTTCAACAGCCGCGAGATCAGCGGGTTACGGACCCATGCCAGCGTCAGCCCGATCAGAAGCATCAACGTGGCGGCAATCCCGGCCGCGATCGACAGCTTCTTGTTGGGTGAAGACGGCCGGTCCGGCAGCGACGGATTTTCCAGCACCTGGATCAGCGGGTACGAGGCATAGACATCGGTCTTTTTAGATTCCGACCGGGCGATGGCCGAGGCAAAAACGGCTTCGGCCACGGCAAAATCCCTTTGACGGTCTTCAAGTTCGGCGGCCACCGGCGCCAGCGCGGACAGGCGCGAAGTTTCGGCCGCGACCTGTGCGGCGAGGGTTTTTACATGCTTCTCCTGCCCCGCGCGCAGGGCGTTTTCGCGGACAAGCTCGCTGAGCAACTGCGCGCGCTCTCCCTCGGGGGCGCGGTCCAGACCCGAGAGCTGCTCGACCGACAGGCCGGTCACCTCGGCCGCGCGTTGGACGGCAACCTTTCGTGCGCCTTCATATTCCTCCCGCGCTGTGCGATAGACCGGATGGCGCGGCCCGTAATTGGCATCGGCCTGCGCCAGCTTGGCCGCGCCGGCCGAGACATCCTTGAGCAGCGATATGTATTGCGCGTCGGCGTACAGCTTTAGCGTCACCGCAGCGGCATCCGGAGGCAGATCCAGCGCCACTTCAAGCGCCGCGACGCGCTCGGCCTGGCGGGCCAGCGTGCTTTCCTCGGCCCGCAGCGTTTGGCGCGCACGGTCAGTGGCGGCCACCTGCTCACGGTATTGGGCGGCAGAGAGCAGCCCACTCTGCCGCTGCAACTGCTCGATCGCAGCGCGGGTTTCACGAACCGAGCGCTGATAGTCTTCTATTGCGCCGCTGTTGCTGGCTTCGCGCGTGGCGATTTCGTCCGCGCGCAAGGCGTCGATCTCGGCAAAGAACGCAGCGACAAGGGCATCGCCGTGGCGTTGCGCGTCCCCCGGGCTGGCGGCCTCCATTTCGATATGGATCAGGCTGGTCTGGTCCACCAGGCGGATGCGCGGCTTGCCGAACGCATCGCGTTCCGCGCCGACGGCGCGCGCCGCCGCATCCAGGATGCGATCCGCAGACAGCAGGCGCTTGTAGGTTTCGGTGGGGCTGATCGACCCGTTGGCAAAGGCTGAATTGGCGTAGGACGAGGCCTGCCCGATATTTGCCAGATTGACCGAGGCCGACGCGCCCGATCCCGGCAGGATCAACGAGGCGTGGGATGCGTATTTGACCGGCGCGGTTGCCAGATACCCGCTGATCGGGGCCCAGATGCAGCTGGACCCCAGAAGAAAAAGCGCAACATATCGCGGCAATCGTCCGGCATCGGTCAACCGCCCACCCTTGAGGACGCGCCGCCAACCCAGCGACCGGATGTCGCTGCGGCTGATGCGCGCCCAGTCCCAGCAACGGTTGGGCGCAAGGGGCTGATGGTTGTCGGAAATCTGGTTCGGCATATCACATCCTCTCTCAAAGAAGTGATAGACCGGGGCGGCATGGGCTTTCCGCTGCGCAATGGGTTAGACTGGGGCGGGTTGGGACAGGCCCCCTATCCGAAAGGATGGGCGTGGGTCAGAACAGGCCCGCCTCGCGCGCGGCCATTGCGGCCTGGGTCCGGTTGCTGACACCCACTTTGCGGTACAGCGTTTTCACATGCAGCTTGATCGTCGGCTCGGACAGGTCCAGATCGCGGGCGATCTCCTTGTTCGACTTGCCCTCGGTCAGACCCTTGAGGACCTGGCGCTCGCGCTCGGTCAGTTTTTTGGCCATCGGATGGGAGTCGTTCGGCTGCTCGGCGCTCATGAAACCGACGGGCAGATATTGCTCACCCATGGCCATGAAACGGATGGCGTTTACCAGCGACTTGGCCGGAAGGGTCTTGGGCACGAACCCGGCGGCCCCCAGTTCGAGCGCACGTTCGGCCAGACCGCGCGAGGCATCGCCGGTGAACAGCGCCACATGCCGCGCGCGATCCATGCCAATGCAGGTTTCCAGCCCACTCAGCCCGTTCATGCCCGGCATATTCAGATCCAGCAGAACCAGATCAAACGGACCCTCGGATTCGATCTTGGCCTTTGCGGTCGCAAAATCCGGCTTGGTGGTGGGTTCGATCCCGCCCGTGGCCTCAATGAAGGCGACAAGCGTGTCCAGAACCAGATCGTGATCGTCGGCGATAAGAACTTTCATCAATGAACTCCATGTGCCTCCACCCAGACCTGAAAAGGTTAATAGAGCATTGATGATCGGCGGTGAAGCCTACCGAACGGACAGGCAGATACCCGATCGGATAGGAGCAACTGGCCGGATTTCCGGGCGGTGCCGCATCCGGGCCGTGCCGATCAGCCGATTTCTCCGCCAACTCTCCTGATGCTCGTCTGTACCGGTGCCGACACCGCGGACAGGTTTAGGGCAACAGTTCAATTCATGTTCGGAGAGTTCCATGCACTTCCAAGCCGTAAACGCCCTTTTCGAAGGCGCACACACCACGCCCGGCACCGCGCTGCCGATCACCGAAATCCTTGGGCAGCCGGTGGTGAATGCAGAATCCGGGCCGGTCATCAACACGCTTTTGGACGGTCACCGCCGAACCGTTTTTTTCCTGAATGCGCATTGCGCGAATGTCCGGGCAAAGGATGACCAATATCGAGCAGCCCTGACGCAAGCCGACCTCGTCCTGCCCGACGGGATCGGTGTCGAGCTTGCTGCCTCGATGCAGGGCGAACGCCTGGCCGAGAACCTGAACGGAACCGACTTTGTCCCGCGCCTGGTCCGGCGCGCGGCCAAGCTGGGCCAGTCGGTCTATCTGCTGGGCGGAACGCCCGGCACCGCACAGGCCGCAGCAGCGCGCCTGCAAGACATGGCGCCCGGCCTTAGGATTGCCGGTTCCCGCGACGGGTTTGGGGGCATCGAACGGGCGGACGTAGCCTTGGACGAGATCAACCAGTCCGGCGCAGATATCCTGCTGGTGGCGATGGGCGTTCCGCTGCAAGAACTGTGGATTACGCGGCACCGCGCACGGCTGAACCCAAACCTGGTGCTGGGTGTCGGCGCGTTGTTCGACTTTCTGGCGGGCAACGTCCGGCGGGCCCCCGGGATCGTGCGGCGGGCCCGGATGGAATGGGCGTGGCGGCTGGCGATGGAGCCGCGCCGCATGGCCAGCCGCTATCTGATCGGAAATTTCGAATTTCTGGGACGGTGCGTCGCCCAGGCTCTCGGCGGGCTGACGCCCAGCCGTAGTCTTGACCTGACCGTTGCGCTGGCGGCCATGACGGTTCTGGCCCTTCCAATGCTGGCAATTGCCGCGCTTGTCCGGTTGGACAGCCGCGGCCCGGCCCTGTTCCGGCAGACGCGAGTGGGCAGGAACGGGGTTCCCTTCACCGTCTACAAGTTCCGCTCGATGACCACCGACGCCGAAGCACTACGGGCCAGCCTGCTGGCGCAGTCCGACCGCGCAGGCGTGTGCTTCAAGGCACGTCAAGATCCGCGTGTGACACGGGTGGGCAAGCTTCTGCGCCGCTTCTCGCTGGATGAGCTGCCGCAAATCCTCAACGTCCTCAAGGGCGACATGTCGATCGTCGGACCGCGCCCTGCCCTGCCTGAGGAGGTCGCCAAATACCCGCCGCGCGCGCTTGAACGCCTGGCCGTCCGCCCCGGGATCACCGGCCTGTGGCAGGTGTCGGGCCGGGCCGCCATCGACTTCGACCGGATGATTGACCTGGACACGGCCTATGTGCGGTCCCGCTCGGCCCTTCTGGATCTGATGCTGATTGCCATGACCGTGCGGGCCGTCGTGTCCGGCCGCGGCGCCTACTGAGAAAACCCAAGGAGAATTGATATGACCAAGATTCGCAAAGCCTTCTTTCCCGTCGCCGGACTGGGCACAAGGTTTCTGCCCGCGACCAAGACCGTGGCCAAGGAAATGCTGCCGCTGATCGACCGCCCGCTGATCCAATATGCCGTCGACGAGGCGCGCGCGGCCGGGATTGAAGAGTTCATCTTCATTACGTCGCCCGAGAAAACCGCGCTGGAGGCCTATTTTGGGCGGAATACGGCGCTTGAACGCAAGTTGAAGGATGGTGGTAAAACCGAGTTGTTGAACAACCTGCGCTGCGCCGATCTGGAGGATGGCAAATACTGCTTTGTCCGGCAGGACGCGCCCCGTGGATTGGGCCATGCTGTGTCGCTGGCGCGCGAATGTGTGGGCAACGAGCCGTTTGTCGTGATCCTACCCGATGACGTCATCAGCGCCCGACGCCCAGCCTTGGCACAGATGGTCCAAAGCTATTGTGACCAAAACGGCCACATGGTTGCGACCCAATCCGTGCCGTCCGACAGGATCGGGTCCTACGGGGTGGTCGATATCGCTCTGCAGGCCGGGCGTGTGCAGAGCCTGCGCGGCTTGGTTGAAAAGCCCAACCCCGAGCAGGCGCCGTCAAATTTCGGCATCGTCGGGCGGTATATCCTACAGCCGTCGATCTTTGGTCGTCTGGCCGGCCAGGCACCGGGTGCGGGAAATGAAATTCAGCTGACCGACGCCATCGCTGCGGATATCAAAACCGCTGGCTGCTCGGGCTATGCCTTCGCGGGTGAACGCTTCGACTGCGGCTCGGTCGCCGGGTATCTTGAGGCCACCGCGGTCTTTGCCCTGCAGCGGTCAGAGCTGCGCCAAGAGTTTGAGCGGATCATGGCGCAGCGCATGGGCCACCTGCGCCCGGCCGCGTAACGAAGGGCACCTATCCGTTCGGATAGGTGCTTATCCCGATGCCCGTCTGTTGCCCTGCTAAGCTTTCTGATCTTGTGCAGATGGACACTAGGAGAATGACATGCGGATTTTACTTGCAGCTCTGGCAATGGTTCTGACCTTGGGCCAGGCACAGGCTAAGGATCTGGCCGAACCCACCGGAGAGGTGGTTCTGACGATCACCGGCAACCTGACTCGGCCCGGAGCCGAGGACGGAGCGCGGTTCGACATGGACATGTTGAAAGCCCTGCCCGCGCGGACTTTTGCGACCTCGACGATCTGGACCGAAGGTGAGAACACCTTTGTCGGCGTGCCGTTGTCGGTCCTGCTGGAGGCTGTCGGTGCAGATGGCCGCATGATCCGCGCCACGGCGATCAACGACTATGCGGTTGAAATCCCGATAGACTCAGTTACTGAAAGCGACCCGATCGTGGCTTATGAGATGGACGGCGCCGAGATGTCGCGCCGGCAGAAGGGCCCGCTGTGGATCGTCTACCCCTATGACAGCGACCCGAAATACCAGACCGAGGTGACCTATTCGCGCAGCATTTGGCAACTCGATCGCCTCGAGGTCGTTAAATAGCTTGCAACCGGACCGAGTGCAGTAATGAGTAAAGCGCAGTGAACTATCGATGGGGCTCGGATTGAGCGGTACCGGCACGCACATTTTGCGACGCCGATGGGTCTTCGGGCTCATCGGCTTTGGCGTTTTATTAGGTCTGGTCGCGGTAGCGTGGCTGTCGGCGCAGGTGTTTACAGATTTCAACGACCGGCGGGCGGCGCTTTCGGACAATGTCCAATGGACGCTGTCGCAGGTCGAGGTTGACTATCTGTCCTACCTGAACGCTCTGGAAACTGCGTCGGCGGCCCAGGACGCGGAACATGGCACATTGGATCTGGTGCGCCGGCGGTTCGACCTGTTCTACAGCCGTGTCGATACGCTGGCACAATCCCGTGTGTTTCAACCGTTGCGCCAGGATGACCGGTTCCGCTTGCCGTTGGAGCGGGTGACCCAGCACCTGAACGCCGCAATCCCGTTGATCGACGGGCCGGATGCGGAGCTGGCCGAACAACTGGACGATCTGAAACGCGCCGCCTTTGAGATCGGTCCGCATGTCCGCACGTTGGCCGTTTCGGGCATCTCGTATTTTGCCACCGAGTCGGACCAGCAGCGCACCCAGACCGCCGCAAATCTTCTGCGATTGGCGATTCTGTCGGGAGCCTTGCTTCTGACCTTGGGTGCCGTCAGCGCCTATCTTCTGGTGGTCAACCAGCGCGCCACGCGCCGCGGCAGGGCGCTGCGGCAGGCGAATGAACGGATGAACACGATCCTCTCCACCTCGTTGGACGCGGTGATCGTGGTCGATTCCAAGGGCGACGTGATCGAGTTCAACCCAGCTGCCGAGGCAATATTCGGCTATACGGCAGATCAGGCACGGGGTCGCGCGATTGGTGACCTGATCGTGCCGCCGCATCTGCGCGCGGCTCATCGTGCCGGCATGGAACGTATGCAGGCTGGTGGAGAACGGCATGTCGTCGGTAAGGGGCGGGTCCAGTTGGAGGCGATGCGCGCGGATGGCGAGCAGTTCCAGGTCGAACTGGCGCTGCAATCGGCCCGGGCGGGTGATCAGGAAATCATCATTGGCTTTGTCCGTGACATCTCGCAGCGGGTGGCGGCGCAGCAGGAACTGATCCATGCCCGCGACCAAGCCCTGGCCGGTGAAAAGGCCAAGGCCGATTTCCTGACCGTGATGAGCCACGAAATCCGCACGCCGCTGAACGGGCTGCTGGGCAACCTCACGCTGTTGAAGAACACCCGCACCACCCGCGAACAGGCGCGGTTCGTCGAGAACATGGAAATCTCGGGCCAGATCCTCCTGAGCCACGTCGACTCCGTTCTGGACATCGCCCGGTTCGAGGCCGGGAAACTGTCGGTCGCGTTGCAGCCGACCGACCTGAACGACATCCTGCAAGAGATTGTGGACGGTCAAAGCGGCAACGCCGCATCGCGGGGGAACTCTATCTCTTGGCAATGGGTGGGCGAGGCGCGCCCCTGCGTCGCCGCCGATGCCCAAAGGTTGCGGCAGATTCTTCTGAACCTTGTCGGCAATGCCATCAAGTTCACCGAAAACGGCCGGATTTCGATCGAGGTCGAAGTGACCGAGCCTGGCCCCTCTGCGGGGGTCAACATCTTTGAATTCCGCATCATCGACACGGGCAACGGTATTGGCTCGGATGAGGTCGACGTGATCTTTGATGATTTCCACACCAGTGATCCAACCATCGGTCGAGCCACCGGGGGCAGCGGTCTGGGACTGGGCATCGCACGTCGGTTTGCTCAGGCCATGGGCGGAGAGATCGGCGTCGAAAGCACGCCCGGCGAGGGCAGCGTGTTCTGGGTTCGCCTGCCGCTGCAGGACGCGGAATTGGACGCCAACGTTGACAGCGACCAGCCAGAGGTTCAGCACGCCCAGCCGTTGGACGTGCTGGTGGTCGAGGACAACGAGATCAACCGCGAGGTGATCTGCAACATGCTGAAACTGGACGGCCACCGGGTGACGGTTGCCCAGAACGGTCAACTGGGCGTGGACGCGGCGGCAGCGCATCGATTCGACGTGATCCTGATGGATATCAGTATGCCGGTCATGGACGGCCCGACTGCGACGCGCCACATCCGCAGCGGGGGAGGGCCTTCGGCGGACATACCGATCATTGCCGTTTCGGCCAACGTGCTGCCTGATGCGGTCGACGAGTTTAGCTCCGCCGGGATGACGGCCTTTGTCGGCAAGCCGATTGCCCTGGATGCCTTGCGCAAGGCCCTGAGGGCGGTCACCGAACCCGACGCTTTGATCCAGCCCGAGGACGAAGCGGATCACATCGGCGATCTGCGCGCCAGCCTTGGCGCCGACGTGTTTGATAAGCTGCTTGCCAAATACCTGTCCGAAGGGGATGCCATCGTCGCGCAACTTGCCCAGTTGGAGGCCGGTGAAGCCGATCTGCACCAGGTCGCGCAGGAGTGTCACAGGCTGGCGGGAAGCGCGGCGACCTTTGGTGCGATTGGGTTCCGTGATGCGCTGATTGCAGTCGAGATGGCCGCAAAATCCGCAGACCGTCAGCAAGTCACTGACCTGTTGTGCGGTCTGCCCACAGTATGGGAGCGGGCAAAAGCTGCGCTGCCCGCCCCCGGTGCGGTCAAGGGCTGAGCAGAACCGCGGCCCCGACGATGCCCAGCGACCGGGCGATTTCGGTAACTCCGGTGACCTTGCTGTCGTAACAGGCAACGGCATCACCCGGCAGAACATAGGGATCGTAGTCGTCGCGGTCTCCGCGACGCAGCAGCTTTTCGATATTGCGCTCGATCACGACCGAGGATCCGGTCACGGGGTTGCGCGTGAACAGCACTGCGCTGCGGTTAGCGTTTGTCGTCTTCGACCCGCCGACGCAGTTGCTGTCGACCACGGCTTGCAGGAACCGGGTGCCATACGGCACCTCGCGCACGTCGCGCCCGATGGCGGACTGGGCGTTGCCCGCGGCCGGTTGGGTCAGGTTCGACATGTAAAGCGTCACGCCGGGCGGGCTGATCGGGCTGGGGCGCATCAGCGCGTCCTGGAAGCACCCGCGACTGTTGACCACGATCTGGTCGCCGGTCAGCAGCATGATGTCGGTCGGGTCCGATCCTTCGAACACGCCGCGCAGATCCATGCGATAGATGCGCCCCTGACGGTGCAGCTCGACCGCCGAAAGATCGGCATCCGGCCGCACCCCGCCCGCGGCCCGCAGCGCCACCGACAGGTTGCGCCCTTCGGTCGAGGCCCCCAGCGCGCCCTGGCGCCGACGGTCGAGGGAATCGCCCGGAACACCGCCGATCTCGACCGAGTGCGGCTCGAACACCGCGCCGCGCACACCCACGGTCACCGAGGCAAAATCGCTGACCCTCACGGTTACGCGGGGTTCGGCGTCATAGAACTGGGCCGCAACCAGAACGCGGGCCACCTCTTGTTCGACCTGCTCGGTGGTGCGGCCCTGGGCGCGCACGGGTGGCAGGTAGGGCAGCTTGAGGTCTCCGTCACGCGAAACGACATAAGCGTCGCTCAGCAGATCATCCCCTTCGATGGTGATCTGAACCATGTCGTTGCGCGAGAGTTTCTCGCCCAACAAGGGGCTGAGCGCTGGTTGAGACCATTTCGCATAGGCACGTGCGCCCTGGTCGCCGGCCTGCGGCATGCAGATCTGGCCGTTCATCGCGGCGGCTTGCAACAATGGCGTGTCGCCCCGCCGACGTCCGGGTTCGCGGTATTGCGCCTGATAGCTTTCGCCGCGTGATACGGCTTCGATGTTGCGGGGGGTCTGCATGCTGCTGCACCCCAGCAGGGTCGAGGCGCTGACCGCCGTAATAAGGAAAGTCTTGAAACTCATGGTCATTTTCATCTCCTGATCTGTCACAGAAGATAAACCCCGCCGCGCGGCCTGCGTCAGTCCGGCATCGGGATGACGGCTTGTCCCATTCGGATAGGTCCCTCTCCGAACGGTCCTCTGCCCCGTCCGACCGCGTCCGGGACACAGACCTTGGCCACCCGTAAAACGGAACCAACAACTGTTTTTCGGGATCACGGCGTCATGACGCACAGCTTTGCACAATCCGGTTTTCTGCGGCACCTGTTGGTCTATACCGCCTCCGGAGTGGCGGCCAAGGCGTCGCGGCTGGTCGTCGTGGTGGCCGTTGCCCGTACCCTGAGCCCCGAAGCGATCGGTCTGGCCGCAGCGGCTCTGGCGGCGGGCGACATCCTCAAGGCGCTGACCGAGAACGGGGTGAACCAGCGTATCATTCAGGCCCCGCCCGAGGAGCTGGCGCAGCGGTGCAACACGGCGCACCGCATCTTCTGGGTCTGGTGCGCGGGGCTGTGCCTGCTGCAACTGGCTGTCGCGGCGGCGCTGTTCGCCATGGGCCACACGATGCTGGCGATGCTGTTGGCGGTGCTGGCCGGGGAATACCTGTTCATGCCGGCGGGCCTGGTTCAGGCCGCACTGGCAATGCGCGAGGGCAAGCTGCAGCAGACCGCCGCGATCGCCGGCGGGCAAGTCGTGGGGGCCAATGCCCTGACGGCGCTGCTTGCGGTAGTCTGGGCCTCGCCTCTGGCATTGGTTCTGCCGCGCCTGCTGACTGCACCTGTCTGGCTGGTGCTGATGCGCCGCCTGCGTCGGTGGTCGCCTGATCGTCGGGCCGGGTTTGCAGCCTTGAAACCTTTCGCGGTCTACGGCTGGGCCGTTCTGGGCGTCGAACTGGTCAAGGTTCTGCGCCTGCAGGCAGACAAGCTGGTGGTGGGCGCAATGATGGGCGCCGAGGCACTTGGCATTTATTTCATGGCCTTCAATGCGGGCCTTGGGCTGGCCACTTCGTTCACGCAAGCCTTCTCGGTCGTTCTGTTCCCGCATCTGTGCGCGGCCGAGGACAAGCACGGGGCGCTGCGCCACGGGCTGGGCCTGTCGCTGCTGATCCTGACGCCGCTGGTTTTGCTGCAGGCGGCACTGGCCCCGGTCTATGTGGCGCTGCTGCTGGGACAGGGCTGGGCCGAAATCGCCCCGGTGGTATCGGTTCTGTGCCTTGCGGCCCTGCCGACGGTGATCTGGTCGGCGGTCGCCGGGTGGCTGCGGTCGGAAAACCGCCCCGTCACCGAATTACGAGTCAGCACGGTTCTGGCCGTGGGCCTGATCGCCAACACTACCCTGATGGCGCCGCTCGGCCTGATGCCCGTCGCCGTCGGGTACGTCTGCACCTGCAGCGCCATCATGCTGGCCGCTTCCTGGGCGCTGCTGCCGCGGGGTTCTGCTATCATTCAGGAGGCGCGCGCCCAATGACCCGGTTTTCCATCATCGTTCCCTTCCACAATGACGCGGCAACCATTGCCGCCACCCTGAATAGCCTGCTGGGGCAGAGCTTTGCGGATTTCGAACTCATCTGCGTGGGCGACAAGCCCTCGCGCCAGACGACCGAAGTTGTCCGGCAATTTTGCGCGCGCGACGCCCGGGTGCGGGTTGAGGCCAACCCCAATCGCGGCCCCAGCTCTGCGCGCAACCATGGTGCGGCAGTGGCCACCGGCGACATCCTCGCGTTCTGCGACGCGGATGACCTGTGGGTCACCGACAAGCTGGCCCAATTGGACCGGTTGTTTGCAGATACCAGCATTGATGCGGCCTTTGGCCAGATCGGGTTCTTTTCCGAAACCCCCGGCGATTGTCCGACGCGCTCAACGGTTCCCACCGATCCCCTGACCATTCCAGACCTGCTGGCGGAAAATGCGGTGTGCACGATGTCGAACCTTGCAGTGCGCCGCCAGGTGTTCGCTGCTGTCGGCGGACTGAACCCGGCTGCGGTCCACAACGAGGATCTCGAGCTGCTGATCCGCTTGGCAGGCGACGGCCACGTGATCATCGGCGTCGATCGCCTGCAGGTCTGGTACCGGACCAGCGGCAGCGGTCTGTCTTCGGACCTCGAGGCGATGCGGGCCGGGCGCGCAAGGGCGGTTGCAACAGCGGCCCGCTATGGCGTTTCACCATCGCCTGCATCTGAGGCGATTTACATGCGGTATCTGGCCCGCCGCGCGCTGCGTCTGGGGGCAGAACCGTCGATGGCCCGCGCCTATGCCCGCGCCGGTCTGGCGCTGAGTGCGCGCAGCTTTCTCAACCCCATTCGGCGCGGTGTGCCCACTGCACTTGGCGCGGCACTGGCCCCCGCCCTGCCCCGCCCGATCCGTCAGGCGCTGTTTGCCCGCTGATCCCAACCAGGAGACCCAAAATGCCCCAGGCATCCATTATCGTTCCCGCCTACAACACCGCCGCGACCCTCGCCGAGACTCTGGCCTCGCTTCTGTCGCAGACCCATGACGATTTCGAGATCATCATCGTGGATGACGGTTCGCAAGACGAAACCCGGGCCATTGCCCGCGCCCATGCGACCGACCCAAAAGTGCGGTTGATCCGGCAGGAAAACCGTGGCTTGGCCGGGGCGCGCAATACCGGCATCGCGGCCGCGCGGGGAGAGTTCGTTGGCTTCTGCGACGCCGACGACTTGTGGCTGCCCGAAAAGCTGGCCACCCATGTGCGCCACCTGCAGGCCGAACCCGACCTTGCGATCAGCTATTCCGGCAGTGCCATGATTGACGAGGGTGGTCGGCTGATGCGCGTCCGCCAGTCGCCGCGCCTGCGGGACGTAACGGCGGCACATGTCCTGAAACGCAACCCGATCGGCAATGGATCGGCAGCGGTGATGCGCAAATCCGCCTTGCTCGATCTGGCCTACCGTCCGGCGTTCGAGTCCAAGCGCGACTGGGTCTTCGACGAAACCTTCCGCCAATCCGAGGACATCGAATGCTGGCTGCGGCTGATGCTGACGACGGATTGGCAAATCGCAGGCGTACCAGGGTTGCTGACCCGCTACCGGATCCACGCGACCGGCCTGTCGGCGGCTTTGGACCGGCAGTTGCAGGCGTGGGAGCGGATGGTCGACAAGCTGCGTCCGCTGAACCCCGAATTCTTTGCCCGGCACGAGGCGGCGGCGCGCGCCTATCAGCTGCGCTATCTTGCGCGCCGCGCAGTCAGCAATCTGGATCCGCACAAGGCTTGGGAGCTTGCGCAGCGGTCGGTTTCAACCAGCGCCCGACCCCTGATCGAAGAACCCGCCAAAACGTTGACCACCATCATCGCAGCCGCAGCCCTGCGCGCGGTCGGGCCAGCGCCTGTTGTTCAAGCCGGTCGCCTCATGCGCCGCCAGACTTCCATCTGAACCGAGGTTTTCAAATGTCCAAGATCACCGTTCTTCACCTTGTTGATGACACCACGGCCGGCGGAGTCATGCGTATGCTCGACCATCTTGCGCAGCTGCCCGAACTGGCCGGCGAAGTCCACCAAGAGGTTCGCCCGGTCAAGCGGACCGCCTTCAGCTGGGGCAGTTTCGACGCCAATGTCATCGTGTGCCACATCGCCCCCGGCTGGCGCTGCCTGCCGGCCTTCTCGGCCTTGCGGGCGATGCATCCCACCACGCGGCTGGTGCATGTCGAGCACAGCTATACCCGGTCTTTCACCGCCTTGAACGTGCCGCACAAGCGGCGGTTCTTTGCGATGCTGCGCGTGACCTATTCGTTGTTCGATCAGGTCATCGCCGTCAGCAAGGCGCAGGCCGGTTGGATGGCTGAACGGCGGTTGACCCCCGCATCCAAGCTGAGTGTGATTTCGCCCCAGGTTGACCTAAGCGCTGTTGCCCGCGCAGCCGGGCCGGTCGAGGTGGCCCGGGTCATCGGTGCGATCGGACGGCTCGAGCCGCAGAAAGGCTTCGATCTTCTGATCGAAGGGTTTCGTATGTGCCCCAACCCCGATGCGCGGCTTGTGATCTTTGGTGAGGGCAGCCAGCGCGACCGCCTTGTGGCCTTGGCCGCAGGCGACCAGCGGATTGAGTTTCGTGGCCACGCCGACGACCCAGCCGAAGCCTATCGGACCGTGGACGTGGTGGCGATGCCCTCGCGGTGGGAGGCCTATGGGCTGGTGGCGGATGAGGCGCGCGCGGCGCGGCGTCCGGTCATCGTCAGCATGGTCGACGGTCTGCGAGACCGGATCGGGGCAAGCGGTGTGATTCCGTGCGGATCCGATCCCAAGGCCTGGCGCAAATCGATCGAGGCAGTTCTGGCGGGTACGCCTCCGGTGGTTCCCGCCCTTGCGCCTAAGGCAGATAAATCCCGCTATGCTCAGCGGTGGCAACAGGTGTTCGATCCGGCCAAACGGTTGTGAGGGCGGCGTGGCCACGGCTACAGCAAGGGGCGCCACAAGAACCAGCGGCAATGTCCGGGCGGGTTTTGCGTGTGCGTGTTGGCCAGGCGACCAAAGGGCTCGAAGCCCGAAGCCTGATAGAACCGTGTGGCGGCCGGGTTTGATGTGTCCAGCCACGCAGAATGACACCCGCGTCGGCGCGCCTCGTCAAAGGCGTGGTCCAGCAACTGCCGACCCAAACCGCGGCGTCGATGGGCCGGGTCGATCCATAAGGTCTTGATCAGCAGCCACCCATAGGAGGTGGCGCCATGCAGGCCGCCAACCCGGCCCTCGCCGTCCTGCGCAATCAGCGTGATGCTGTCATTGACCCCTTGGGGCGCAGTGGCCCGCAATTCCGCAAGAAGGGCTTGCTCGACCCAGTCCGCTTGCCCGGGGGCGGAAACAATGGACGGTCCCGCCATCGGTCAGTCCGGTATCCATTGGGCGGGGACCGGTGCAGCGCCGTTCATGCCGGAGTGGTTTCCGCGTTCAGGATCTCGATCACCATCGCGGCCGTCCAGGTAAAGCTGCTGCCGCCGCAGGGTTCGGCAGTGACTGGGTCGTAATACTCGGCAAAGCCGCTTTGCTCGATCAGGCGCAGGCTGTCGTCGACGATCCGCTGCACGATCCGGGTCTGGCCCGCGCGTTTCAGACCATCGGCGATCATGTAGTTCACGATCAGCCAGACCGGCCCGCGCCAGTACCTTAGTCCGTCGAATTCAGGGGCCGCCGGGTCGTGGCTGGGCACCAGATACGGGACTGCGGCTCCGATGGCGTCCAACCGCTGGGCGATGGCCTGCGCGCGGCGCTCGGGGATGGGACAGAACGCCGCCAACAAGCCGCCGATCGAGGGGCTGTCGATCAGCGCCCCGGTGGCCCGATCAAAGCACAAATATTGCCCGCGGGTCTCGCTCCACAGGGCGTCCATCGCCGCGATGCCCGCCTGGGCAAAGGCGCGCGAAGCGCTGGCGATCTCGGCCTCGCCCAAGTCGTCGGCCAGCGCAGCAAGGTCAAGGCACGAGCGGATCAGGATCGCGTTGAATCCCGGGTCCACGACCCGGAACGGCGAGGCATCATGCAGCTTGGAATTGTCCCAGCCAAGGTCGCGGAAATGTTGCACCAGCCAGATATAGCGGCGGTATTCTTCGTCGGTCGGCCTGTGCGCCGGGTTGGCATGGGCTACGTCGCGACGCTGGAACGGAGCCACGCCCTCGGTCGGGACCCGGGCCAGCGCCGCATCCCAATCGACCGAGTTGTCGCGCCCCGATTCCCACGGGTGAATGATGGCGACCAGACCGGTACCCTGCGGGTCGCGGTTCGTGAAGAACCATTGATGCCAGGCGTGGATCTTGGGCAGCAGGGCGCGGGCCTGCGCATCGGCCAGCTCCCGGTTCTTCGCCCGCGCATGGATCCGCCGCACGGCGAACCCGGCCACCGCCGGCTGCGTGATGCCCGAGGTGGGAACCGCGCGGCCCGTGGCCCAGACATCCGGCCCTGGGAAATAGCCGTCATTCATCTCGTGGAAGATGATATGCGGCACCATGCCGTCATCCCACTGATGCCGGAACAAGGTCTCGATCTCGCGCCAGGCGCGGGCCTCGTCGAAATGCGAGAACCCAAGGGCGCTGAGCGCGCTGTCCCAGTTCCACTGGAACGGATAGAGGCCGTGGGTGGGCACCGTGTAGTCGCCCCGGTCGTTTCGGGCCAGAACGGCGCGGGCCTGTTCGATCAGATCCTGTTTCATTGCGCGCTCCTCAGGCCACGGCCAGGGTTGTTTCGGGGTCGAACCAGCGCACCCGGTCGGGCTGCGGGGCCAGGGTCAGGGTGTCGCCGCGGCGGACGGTCAGATCGCTGTCCAGAACCGCGCGGAACAGGGCGCCATCCACGCTGCAGGTGACCAGAAGGTGCGCGCCCAACGGTTCGACCACCTTGACCGTGGCGGCCAGGCCCGTGTCGGCCGGGCGCAGATCCTCGGGGCGGATGGCGAAATGTAGCGGCGTGGTCCGGGACGGCCCGTCGAGGATCTGGCCCGCGACTGTCCATTTGCCGTCTCTGGTCGGAGTGGCGGGCAGGAAGTTCATCGGCGGATTGCCGATGAATCCGGCCACGAACTCGGCCGCCGGGTTGCGGTAGACCTCGATCGGCGAGGCCGCCTGAACGATCTTGCCCTGATGCATCACGCTGATCCGGTCGGCCATGCTCATGGCTTCGACCTGGTCGTGGGTGACGTAGATGGCGGTGGTGTTGCTTTCGGCCAGAACGCCTTTGAGCTCGGCCCGCATCTCCATCCGCAGCAGCGCGTCCAGGTTCGACAGCGGCTCGTCCATCAGGATCACGTCGGGCTCCATCGCCAGGGCGCGGGCCACGGCGACGCGCTGGCGCTGACCGCCGGACAGCTCGCCCGAATAGCGCCCCAGCAGCTGGTCGATATGCATCAGGCCCGCAGTGCGCTCGACCCGGCGCTTGACCTCGTCATTGGGCAGTTTCTGCATCCGCAAGCCGAACCCGATGTTTTCGAACACGGTCAGGTGCGGGAATACGGCATAGTTCTGGAACACCATGGCGATGCCCCGATCCTTGGGCGGCTGGTGATCCACCCGGCGCCCGCCGATCCAAACCTCGCCCTCGGTCGCGGTTTCCAGCCCGGCGATGATCCGTAGCAAAGTGGTCTTGCCGCAGCCCGAGGCCCCCAGCAGAACCATGAATTCCTGGTCTTTGATGGTCAGGTTGATGTCGTGCAGCGCCTGATAGCTGCCAAAGCGTTTCGCGACATTTTTTATTTGAATTTCTGCCATTATTCCAACTCCTTGGGGCTGTCAGCGGTTGGCGATGCCCCACATGGCGAACAGGTATTTGCGCACGGCGAAGATGAAGATCAGTGCCGGCACGACCAAGATGAAACCACCCGCGAATTTCAGATGCAGCGGGGAGGTGTCGAGGTTCTGCAGCAGAAAGGCCGTCAGGGTCCGGTTCTCGATCGTCAGGACGGCGGCGGCAAACACCTCGTTCCAAGAGATCACGAAGGCGAAGATGGCCGAGGCCGTGATCCCCGGCAGGATCAGCGGCAGCACCACCTTGGTGAAGGCGGTCAGCCGGGTGCAACCCAGCGTCCAAGCGGCCTCTTCCAGTTCCAGCGGGATGCCGGAAAACAGCGAAAAGGTGATCAGCACCGCAAATGGGAGCGCCAGCGTGGTGTGCACAAGGGACAGGCCGAATACCGTGTCATCCAGCCCCGTCTGGATGAACATCACCGCCAAGGGCAGCGCCAGCAGCGGCAGCGGAAAGGCACGGGTCAGCAGGATCAGCAGGCGGAACGCCTCTTTCCCGCGAAAGTCGAACCGCGACAGGGCATAGCCTGCCGGCGCGCCGATCAGGATCGACATGATCATCGTCAGCCCGGCCACCAGGATCGAGTTTTTGAGCGCGGTCAGGATGCCCGCGAAACCCGCAAAGAACCCCAGGCTGCCCAAGTCGAATTCGGGGATGAAGGGCTTGGGGAAACTGTTCACCGTTTCCGGCGAGGACAGCGTGTTGATCAGCAGGAAATATAGCGGCACCAGCACCCAGGCGCACAGCAGCACCACCGCGGCGATGTAGACATAGCGTCCGGCCCGGCGCGTATCGGGCGCGGAGACATCGGTCGTGACGGTCGTCATATCGTGGCTCCTTTCGGGACACGCAGGGCGCGCAGGATGATCAGGGTGAACCCGATCGAGATGGCGAGGATGATCAGCGCCATCGCCGCCGCCGCGCCGCTGTCAAGCAGGTCGAACTGATAGGCGTAGGTTTCGCTCATGAGGACGGGGAACAGGGTGCCGCCCAGGGCCAGCACCACGGCGAACACCTCGAAGGCCAGGATCACGCGCAGCACCAGTGCCGTCTGCAACGACGGGCGCAGCAGCGGCAGGGTGATGCGGGTGAAGCGTTTCCAGGGTGAGGCGCCAAAGACCTCGGCCGCCTCGTAATATTCCTTGGGGATCAGGCCGATCCCGGCCACCAGGATCACCAGCATGATCGCGGTGGCGCGCCAGATCTCGGCCAGGGCTATGGCCAGGAACACCACGCCGGGGTGCTGATAGCTGAGGAAATTCACCGGCCGGTCCACCACGCCCAGCCCAGCAAGCATGGAGTTCAAAAAACCCGACTGTTCGAAGATTGCCAGCCAGATGATGCCCGCTGCCAGATCCGAGATACCCAGCGGGATGGTCCACACATACAGCACCAGATCGCGCCCGCGCTGCATCTTGTTGACCATGGTGGCCATCAGCAACGCCAGCGCCAGTTGCACTGGAACCACCGCCGCCGCCAGCAGCAGCGTGTTCTGCAACGAGATCGGGAATTTCCAGTACCCGACCACCTGCCGGAAATTGTCCAGCGTGAATCCGTCCCCGGTGTTGAAGGCCTGTTTGGCGACCAGAACGAAAGGATACAGGAAGAACAGACACAGAAACGCCGTCACGGGCAGGATCAGCACATAGGGCAACACACGAGCGTTCATCTGATCGCTCCTTTCCTTGCGGAAGTTCCGGTGGTTTCGGGCAGAGAGTTCGGGGGACACCGGGCCCGCGTCAAGCCCGGTGTCGGGATCAGGTCAGACCCTTATTCGACGGGGCATGGACCGTCCGAAGGCGCATCCGGAGCCCAGCAGGGCGCGCCGGTTTCCTGCATGATCGCCTCCAGCGCGCCTTTCTGATCGTCCAGCACGGTGCGGATGTCCTGACCGGCCAGCACGATCCGCTCGAACGCATCGGTATAGACACGGTTGAAGTCACCGCCCTTGTCGCCCAGTCCCGCGGGCAGCAGACCGGGGTTGGCATCGGCCGAGCCGCTCATCTTGGCGACCGCGTCGCCTGCGGCCTTGACGGCCGGCGGCAGGTCCGCGGGCAGGTCAACCGCGACGACCGGGAAGAAGTTGGTGGCACGCAGCGTGGCGATCTGGGTTTCCGGCTTCATCATGTAGGCGACCAGAGCTTTGGACGCTTTCATGTCCGGTGCGGTTTTGGGGATCGCAACCCCAGCCAGAACCGGCATGAAGCCGCGCCCGGTCGGGCCCGCCGGGGCCGGGAAGGCCACGAAGTCATCAGGCCGCTCGTTGAAGGCCTGCGCCAGACGCGAGGTGTGGTCGAACACGATCCAGGCATCGCCCGAAAGCAGCTGTTCCTGCATGAACGAAAAATTGGTCGAGGCCGGGTTGGTATGTGCCCACAGCTCGCGGAATTTTTCCCACGCGGTTACGGCTTCATCGCTGGCAAAGGTCCGCACCACGCCGTTCGTATAGGACGGGTACAGATAACCCTGGAAGAAGCGGTGCTTCAGGCCCTTGGGTCCGGCCGGAAAGCCGAATTTCGGCTCGCCCGCAGCCTCATGCGCGTTGGCGGCCCATTCGATCAACTGGTCATAGGTCAGCGCATTGATGTCGGCACCTTCGGGCAGGTACTGCAGCGCCTCCTTGTTGGCCGCCATGATATAGCTGGCCTGCATCCAGGGGATGTATTGCAGGCTGTTAGTACCCAGCTTGGCCAGTTCGTTGAACGTGTCCGAGGCCGAAGCGATACCCAGATCATCCAGGTCGACCAGATCATCGGGGTTCATTGCCGAGAAGTCGCCATGCAGTGCGCCCAGCACGCCGATCGTGCCCGAGCCGGCCTGCAATTCGGCCTGCAGACGCGTCAGCCAGGGGCCGCCGTCATTGGGCTGGTAGTCCACGCCACCCTCGAAGCCTGAAAGAACCTGTTCGCGCATGGCCTGCGCCTCTTCGACCGGCTTGGCCTGCGTCGACCAGAACAGAACCTCGGCCTGCGCCACGTTTGTGGCCAGGGCCAGAACAAGGCCGGATGCGGCACCGACCAGCTTGGATTGAATTGACATGGACTCCTCCCAGAGTTTCGATTGGGCCTTTCGCCCGTTCTGCCTGGTGGGGTCGGTTTGCTGTGCGTGTCGAGCAGCGACTCACCCCAAGCGATGCGGTCAGCATGGTATAACGATATATCTTACGTCAACGAATTTTTGCCAATCGGTTGGCCCGATGTTTTGAAGTTCGCAGGAATTGCAAGTTGCAATACCCATGCGGGTTGGGCATTTTGATGATGCAACGATATACCAAAAGTCCGAGTAATGCCCGCCAAACCCACCCTCGCCAGTGTCGCCAAAGCCGCCGGAGTCTCGATCCCGACGGTCAGCCAGGTGATGCGCGGCACCGGACGGATTTCCGAGCAGACCCGCAAGAAAGTGCTGCAGGCGGCCGAGGCCTTGCACTATGTCACTGACTCGCGCGCGGCGTCGATGCGGTCGGGCGAGAACCGGGAAATCGGGTTCGTTCTGAACCAGTTCGCAAACCCGTTCAACGCCGAAGTGGTCAGTGGTGCGGTCGAGTTGCTGGAGGCCGAGGGGTATCTGGTTTCTATCCTGGATACACGCGACGACGCGGACCGTCAGGGCAGGCAACTGCGGGATTTCATCCGCAACGGGCGCGGCGCCCTGCTGTGGGTACCTGCGCTGGAAACCAGCGCGCAGACGCTGGACCTGCTGCGCACCCATCGGGTTCCCACGGTGACCTTTCTGCGTCACATCAGCCCCGATTTCGACCATGTCGGCATCCGCAATGCTGAGGCGACCGAAACGGCCACGCATCATCTGGCCGACCTGGGCCACAGGCACATCGCGTTTTTCGGCGGCACCGGCATGAACCCGGTCCGCAAGGACCGGATCGCCGGGTATCAACGCGCCGTTCAGGCCAGATCGCTGGCCGCGCCTGTCATCTGGCCCTCGCCCGATACTAAGCGCGCGGGGATGGAGCAGATGCTGAAGCTGCGCGACGCCCATCCCGAGGTGACCGCCATCGTCTGCAACGGCGACATGGTCGCCCTGGGTGCCTGTTACGGGTTGATGCGCGCCGGCCTGGAGCCCGGGCGCGACGTGTCGATCATCGGATTTGACGATACCGAGGACGCCTCGGTCGCGATCCCGGCCCTCAGCACCATGGCGGTTTCGCCCAAAAAGCTGGGCCGCAGACTGGCACGAACCTTGCTGGACCGGATCAATGATCCGGACATGCCTGCCACCGTTTCCGAGATCTCGGCCCGCTTCATCGCGCGCGAAACCACCGGGCCGGTCGCCCAGAAGCGTCAGACCGATCCGAACGGGAACACTTCCCGGCTTTGAACTGCGGCAATGATCGAGACATCCGCAGCCTTCAGGTCGCCTTACACCAGATCCCGAGGGGTTTTGCCGGCAAAGAAAGCGTCCAGATTGTCGAGAGCACGAAACCCCATCGCATCGCGCGTCGTGGTCGTGGCGCTTCCGATATGCGGGAGCATGAAGATGTTTTCGTACGGCGCAAAACCCGGGTTTCCGCCCGGTTCGGTTGCAAAGCAATCAAGTCCGGCCGCCGCCAGCTTGCCGCTTTTGATCGCGTTCAGCAGGGCATCCTCATCCACCAGCGCGCCGCGCGCCGAATTCACAAGCACGGCGCCATCCGGCAAAGCGGCAACCCGCTCGGCGTTCATCAGGTTCGTGGTGTCCGGCGTCGCGGGGCAATGCAAGGACAGGAAATCCGCAACAGGTAGCAAGCTGTCGAGACTGGCATGATAGATTGCGCCCTGCTCCAGGTCCGGTGACAAGCGCGTGCGGTTGAAATAGTGGATTTGCATGTCGAATCCGCGGGCCTTGGCTGCAAAAGCCCGCCCAACGCGCCCCATACCGATGATCCCCAGGCGGGCCCCGGTCACCTGTTTGCCCACCATGAACGACGGACTCCAGCTGTTCCATCCGCCGCTACGAACCAACCGGTCCCCCTCGACCGCACGGCGGGCAGCCCCAAGCATCAACAGCATCGCCAGCTCGGCCGTGGCGTCCGAGAGAACGTCCGGGGTATTGGTCACCACGACTCCACGGGCGGCAAGCGCCGCCAGATCGCAATGATCGACACCCACCGAGTGGTTGGCGATGATCTTCAGCCGCGGATCCAACTGGGCTACGACCTCGGCAGTGAAATGCTCGGAATGGCAGGGCATCATCGCATCGACCTGCGCACTCATCCTGATGATATCGTCGGCTGTGCCGGGTGTGTCCGCGTCGTTCAGCACCACCTCATAGTCGCGTCGCGCCCGAGCGATCGTTGCATCAGACACACGACGCGGAAGCCACAGGACGGGTTTGTCGCTCATGGCGTCAGTCCTTCTTGATGGCATCTTCCCAGAAGTTGTACAGCGCCAGCGCGATCACGAAGATCGCGATCACCAGAAACGGAAACCCGCCCCAAAACCCGGCAAACCCGGTCGAGATGCTGTGGGCAAGGCCCAGAACAAAGGCCATCATCAACCCGGTTCCGATCACGGCCATGATTATGTTCGTCAAGCGCGACATGATTTCATACTCCTGTTTCTGGCCCGGCGGCGAGTTGGCGCTGCAACCAAGCGGCTGTGCGCAGAAGCCTGTCATCCTCTTCGGCGGCCCCAACCAACTGGACCCCGACCGGGAGGTCATTTTCACCAACCAGCAAGGGAAGGCTCAGACAGGGCAGGCCGGCCAGCGTCCACGTCAGGCAAAACACGGAATCGCCGGTATGGCCGGCGCTGAGCAGGGGCGCCTGCCCCGTTGCCGCCGGTGCGATGACCGCATCGTAATCGTTGAAAAAGTTTGCGAAAAACTCCTGAGCCGAGGCCATGATGCCCAAGGCATCTTCGTATTGCGCCGCACTGATCTTATGGCCCCGGATGATGGCCTCGTGCATCTCGGCGCTGATCCTGTCGGGATCGCTTGCGGCAATCTCGGCCATGTTCTGGCTGATCTCATGGTCGTAGATCACTTTATGAACGTTTGCCAGATCAGCCAGCTGTGCCGAGGCCGGAATGCGTTCGACGCGCCCGTCGAGGGCGTCGACGACGGCGTTCAGGCCTTCGGCCGCATCTTCGTCAAGACGCTCGTTGAAGGGAAAGTCCAGCCACACAAAATCGGGCTCGACCGGGGCTTCAGCCCTCGCGCCGGCCAGCATCTCGCCGCGCGGTCGGGCAAAGCTGGCGGGGTCGGTCTGGTCATAGCCGGACACCGCGTCGATCAACAGCGCCGCATCTTCGAGCGAGTTGGCAAAGCCGCCGATCTGATCGAGCGAGACCGAGGTGCGGAACACACCGCTGCGCGAGATCGTGCCACGGGTGGGCTTGATGCCGAAGACCCCGCAGAACGAGGCGGGACGAATCACCGATCCACCTGTCTGCGTTCCAATCGCCAGCGGCACATGCCGCGCAGCCACGGCGGCGGCCGAACCGCTGGATGAACCGCCCGGTGAACGGGTGGGATCAAACGGGTTGGTCGTGTCGGTCGGGTGCATGAAGGCAAATTCAGTGGTTTTTGTTTTGCCCAAGATCACCGCACCGGAGTCACGCAGACGTTCGACCAACCGTGCGTCGGCATCAGGTTGGCGACCGGCGAACACCGCGCTGCCCCGTTGGGTCGGCATGTCGCGGGTGTCCACGATATCCTTCAGGCCAACCGGAACGCCATGCAGTTTTCCAGTCGGTCGCCCGGCTTTGCGAATGCGGTCCAATTCCCGCGCCTGATCCAGCGCCGATCCCGCATCCAGATAAGCCCAGGCGCGGATCGCCGGCTCAGTCTGTTCGATCCTTTCAAGGCAGGCCTCGACCAATGCCTGTGACGTGATCCGGCCTGCTCGGATGGCATCGGCGGCGTGAACCGCCGAAAGCAGGGTCAGGTCGTGTTTCGTCATGGCACCCACACACCGAACAGATAGTCCGGGAACCACAACGCAATGCCCGGAAACTGGTACATCAGCACCATGCACAGGATCACGATCGCCAGATAGGGCATCAGCCCGCGGAAGATCTCCATCAGTTCGATCTGCGACTTCAGAACCCCCTTCAGGTAATAGGCTGACATCGCCATTGGCGGGGTCAAGAAAGAGGTTTGAAGGTTCAGGGCAACGAGCATCGCAAAGAAATACGGGTTCACCCCAAAGGTCTCTAGCATCGGCAGGAAAATCGGCACGAAGATGATCAGGATCTCGGACCATTCTAGCGGCCAGCCGAGCAGAAAGATGATCAACTGCGCCAGAACCAGGAACTGCCAAGGCTGCAGGTTCATGCCAACGACCCAGTGTTCGATGACGTCATGCCCCCCGAGATAGGAAAACACTGACGCGAAAGTCCACGATCCGACGAACAGCCAACAGACCATCGCCGTCGCCTTGGCGGTCAGAAAGACGCTTTGCTTGACTTTATCCCAGGTCAGGGACCGATAGATCATGGCCAAAACCAACCCGCCGAGCGCACCCATCGCAGCCGCCTCGGCCGGAGTTGCAAGCCCGCCCAGGATCGAGCCGAGGACCAGCAAGATCAGCACGGTCAGCGGCACGAAGGAAACCAAGAGATCCATATAGATCTGACGTTTGGGCGGGATGTCCCCCTCGGCCGGCTTTGGGGCCAGCGACGGGTTCAGCCATACCCGCACCATCACGTATACGATGTACAATCCTGCCAGCATCAGGCCAGGAAATACGGCGGCGGCATAGAGGCGCAGTGGTGACAACTCTGCGATTGCCGCATAGACGATCAACATGATCGATGGCGGGATCAGAATTCCGAGCGTTCCGCCGGCACAAATGACGCCGGCCGCAAAGCTGCGCTGGTATCCGGCATTGGCCATCGCCGGATAGGCCAAAAGACCCATCAGCGTGACCACTGCCCCCACGATCCCCGACGCGGTCGAAAACACCGCGCAAGTCATCAGGGCAGCGATTGCCAGCGACCCCGGCAGGTTTCGAGCCGCCATATACAGCGAGAAGAACAATCGGTCGACGATATTGGCCCGTTCAACCACGTATCCCATGAACAGAAACAAAGGGATGGCGACCAGCGTGTCATTTTCCATCACCGAATAAGTGTTCTGGTTCAGCAAGTAGAATATGTTGTTGTTGAAGATGTCCGAAATGGTTTCGGGGGCGGATTGGTAGTATGCATAGTACCCAAAACCCACGCCCATCGCCAAAAGCGTGAACGCGATCGGAAAGCCCAGCAGTACCAGTACGATGAACAGGCTGAGCATGAGGATGGCGACTTGAGGATCAGTCATCGCTGCGCCCTCCTTTCTCGGTACGGGTCGCATTCAGACGGTCGATGGTTTCGTCCATCAGCATGTCTTCGGTTTCACGGACATCATCCAGACGCGGCAGCCATTCGCCATCGCGCATGGCCAACCAACACCGGCCCATCTCGGCCAGGCCCTGGACCATCAGCAAAAAGCCCGCAAGCGGGATCAGGGTTTTGAAGAAATAGATCTGAATCCGCGCGGGGCTGTTCCAGCTCACTTCCTTGTAGCGCCAGCTGTCGGCTGCGATTTCCCAGCCGTACCAGAACAGGGCAAACATACCCGGGAAAAAGAACAGGATGTACAGAACGAAATCGACCCGCGCCTGCCAGCGGACGGAAAACAGTCTGTAAAGGACGTCGCCCCGGACATGCGCGTCCTGGGCCAACGCATAGGCGCCTGCCATCAGAAACAGCGCGCCATACATCTGTACCATCATGTCGAACGCCCATACGGTCGGGCTGTTGAGCACATAGCGCACGAAGACTTCGTACGATACAGAAAGCGTCAATATCAGAATGCACCACCCGAAGGCCTTGCCGACCCATTGGCTCAGCCCTTCGATGGCGTGGATTGTTTTGATCAAGGTCCGTCCCTCGCCTGTTCTACCCCGTATTAGGATGCCGCGCGCGGGGCGCGACCTCCTTTGGTGCTACTGACGTCGTTGGTCAGCTGAAGTAGTGCTTATAGGCCAGCTTGTAGTCGGGCTGGTTCAGGTTCAGATAGTTCATGACCGTCTTGGCATAGGCCTTCTGGCTTTCGATGACCTTGGCAAAGAACGGGTCCTCGCCTGAAATCCGCTCGACCACCACGTCCCACGCATCCAGCTGCGCCTGCATGACGCTGTCGGGCGTACGATAGACGTTCACGCCCTGCTCTTCGGCCAGCTTTACCAGATCTTCCGAGTAGCGCTTGGTGTTGTGCCAATAGAAGTTCGAGTTCTCGGCCTCGGAGGCGTATTTCAGAATTGCCTGAAGCTCGGGCGACAGGGCGTTGTACTTGTCCTTGTTGAACGTGACCTCGAAGAATTCCTGGCTCTGGTGGAACGAGGCCAGATGGTAATGTTTCGATACGTCCTGCATGCCGAAGTCGCGGTCTGATGTCGGGTTGTTGAACTCGGCCGCGTCGATCAGGCCCGACTTCATCGCAGGCTGAATCTCGCCACCCGGCAGCTGCACCACAGACATGCCCATTTCCAACAGAACATCCGCCGCCAATCCGACGGTCCGGTATTTCAGACCGTTCATCTGGTCGGCGCTGGTGATCTGCTCTTTGAACCACCCCAGCGGCTGCGCCGGCATGGGCGAGTTGAAGAACGACACGACGTTCAGACCCAAGTTGGCCATCAATTCGTCGAACAGTTCCTGACCGCCGCCGTAATAGACCCAACCCAGAACTTCTTGGCTGGACCAGCCAAAACAGGGGCCAGTCCCAAACAGAGAGGCCGTTTTGGATTTCGAATACCAATAGGCCGGCACGTAATGGGCCGCATCCAGAACACCGCGGTGAACCGCGTCCTGCATCTGGCTGGTCTTCACGACCGAGTTCACGGGCAGCAGTTCGATGGTCAGGCGGCCTCCCGTCATCTCGTTGACACGGTTCACATAGGATTGAGCATTTTCAAGAAAGATGCCGCCGCCCCAGGCCGCCTGCATCTTGAGTGTGGTTCCCTCCTGCGCGTGTACCGCGGGTGCCGCAAGCGCACCTGCGCCCACAACGGCCGACCCGCGCAGAAAATTTCTGCGGTTCAAAGATTTTGTCATGTTTCCTCCCTTGGTTGGGCACTGACCGTTTGCGCGGTGCTGGCTCCGATCCGCCCTCCTGCGGATGCCTCAACGATAAGCCAGAATCCCATTTTTTCAAAAGATTTTGGAAATACCTGAAAAAAAGGCAGAAAAAATCTCATAACATTATGTTTTTGAACACTATTATATTTTTCATTTTTTTACTGTGCTCTGGCCGCTAAGTTAAAGGGACACGAATTTGACGAATTGATGCTTGGATTTCCATGACCGAACAAACGCCCGCCGCGCGCCGAGGACGTCCGCGCAGGAAATCTCCGATGGAAACGAACGATGTCTCGCCGGTGATGGCGCTGGACCGCGGACTGCGTATCTTTTCGTGTTTGGCGGACATGCGCCGGGCGTCGCTTTCGGCGATTTCGACCGAGACCGGAATTCCGGCGCCAACTGTGCACAGGGCTTTGGCAACACTCCAAAATCGGGGTTTGGTGTCCCAGGACGGGACAGACGGAATGTGGCGCATCGGGCCACAGGCATACCGGATCGGCAACGCGTTTGAGCCCGGCTCGAACCTTCTTGAAATCGCACCGCCCGTCATGCGCACCCTCGCGGCGGAGACAGGCGAAACCGCCAATCTGGCCATCGAGAACGGAGGAGCGTTGCTGTACCTGGTTCAAGTCGAATCGGACAACCCGATCCGCGCCTCGATAAAGAACGGTACCACCACCAAGTTTCACACATCAGGTGTTGGCAAAATAATAATGGCACACATGGACCCCGGTCGTCTTGAGACCCTACTGCGCAAGTCGAAACTCGAGGCCCAGACACCGAAATCAATCACCGATGTCGCGCAATTGAAGCACGAACTGCAAAGATGCAGGGCACAAGGCTGGGCGATTGACGATGAAGAGCGCTTTCTGGGTATGCGTTGTATTGCGGCACCCATTTTCGATGTTTTGGGGCGCGTGATTGCCGGCCTGTCCATTTCCGGGCCCACAACCCGTTTTTCGGACGCCCAGCTTGAGGCGATGGCTGCTCGCGTCACGCGCGCCGCAGCCCAGATCTCCAACGGTTTGCAACAATCCCCCGAGGCATAGCGCCAGTCAGGTTTCACCGCCTGGTAATGTTTCGGTCCATTTCCGCAGCTCGTCTAGAAAACCGAGTGCAGTGCGCCCCAAATCCGTAACGGAATATTGCACCGAAACCGGCGAGGTTTCGAGCACTTGGCGGTGAACCAGCCCTTGTTGCTCCAATTGCCGCAGGCGTTCGGCGATCATCTTTTTGCTGGCCCCACCGATCATCCGCGAAAGGTCATTGAAACGCACCGGCTCGTCTTTGAGGTGCCATAGGATTGACCCGGTCCACTTGCCGCCGATGATCCGCATGCCGCGTTCGATGGGGCATGGTTCGCGGCACGCATCCACCGCTTGCCGCTTTCCTTGGTCGTCCTGTTCGATACGGGCACGCATCGCCTTCTCCAATCCAGTAGGTTACTAAAAGTAAACTGGTTGCAATTCCTCACTACTGTTCTCAAGTTCGGTTTCACCCCGGCCAAAGTCAAGGGGCAAGCAGTTTCAAAACCAAGGATATGAAGATGAGCAAGATCCAGATCGTGAACGGTACGCAGCCTTACGAGTTCGCACCTGGCCGCCTGAATGCGTCGCTGGTGCAACGGGCGCAGGACGCACTGGCCGGTATGGGCCACGAGGTGCGTATGACCACGGTTGCCGAAGGGTACGACATCAACACCGAGATCGACGCGCATGTCTGGGCGGATGTGGTCATCATGCAGTTTCCGGTGAACTGGATGGGTGTACCGTGGGTGTTCAAGAAATACATCGACGAGGTCTACACCGCGGGCATGGACGGCCGGTTGCTGGCCGGCGACGGCCGGACCGCCGAGGCGCCCAAAGCCAACTACGGCACCGGTGGCCTGCTGTACGGAACGAAATACATGCTGTCGGTCACCTTCAACGCCCCGCGTGAGGCGTTCGACAACCCGGCCGAGCCGTTCTTTGCCGGGGCCAGCGTCGACGACCTGCTGTGGCCCATGCACCTGAACGCCAAGTTTCTGGCGATGCAGCCTTTGCCCACCTTCGCGGCCTTCGACGTGATGAAGAACCCCCGGATCGAACAGGATTTCCAGAGGTTCGACGCGCATCTGAAAGAGCATTTCGAGGAGATCGCGCATGTCGCGGCCTGACATTCACCTGTACACCGCGGCCACGATGAATGGCTACAAACCGGTGATCTTCTTGGAAGAGGCAGGCGTGCCCTACGACCTAACCCCCATCGACTTTTCCAAACAGGAACAAAAGACGCCGGCGTTCTTGTCGCTGAACCCCAACGGCAAGATTCCGGTGATCGAGGACCGAGAAGAAGGACGGGCGATTTTCGAAAGCGGCGCAATCCTGTGGCACCTCGCGCAGAAATACGGTCGATTCCTGCCCTCTGACCCCGTGCAGCAGTCCGAGGTGATGCAATGGATGCTGTTCCAGGTCGGACATGTGGGTCCGATGATGGGCCAGGCGATGTATTTCCAGCATATTGCCGCCCCCAACGGCCATACCGAACCGTTCTCGATCCGCCGCTACGTGGACGAAAGCCGCCGCCTGATGGAGGTGATGAATGATCGCCTGAATGGGCGCGACTGGATCGCGGCGGGGCAATATACGATCGCGGACATGATGCTGTACCCCTGGGCGCGGGCCTATGTCTGGGCAAGGGTTCAGGTCGATGACCTTCCGCATCTGAACGCATGGTTCGACCGCATCGACGCCCGGCCCGCAGTTCAGAAGGCGCTGACCATTCCCAAGGCCAATCCTCAGTTCTGGGATGCCTCGGCTGATGCCAGTGCCTTTGCGCGGGAAAACGCCGCGCGGTTTGCTGGCGACGTGAAAAAAGACTGAGGCCGCGGCCCGGGCGCCCCAGCCTGGGCCCGCACCACGGCGCGTTAGGCGCCGCACCGCCCGAGCGCAGCTCAATGGCCGCGTGGACGCTTTACTCGGGTGTCAAAAGCGGTCAGTCTGAACCATCGGCGCGCCGGGTGATCCCCGCGGATCGCGCTGTCACATCATTGTCGTCATTAACATTCAGATGATGCGTCGACCAATTTATTTCGAGAGGTGCTTCATGACCCTATCCAGCAAATTCGCGATGTCGCGGCGTCAATTCCTGGCCACCACCACGGCCGGCGTCGCCATGGTTTCCCTGCACCCGTTTTCCGCCGCCGCCGCAAGCAACCAGGCGCATCTGCGGATCATGGAAACGACCGACATTCACGTTCACGTCTTTCCCTATGACTACTACGCCGACAAGCCGCGCGATACGGTAGGTCTGTCGCGCGCGGCCTCGATCATCAACCAGATCCGGGCCGAGGCCACAAACTCGATGCTGGTCGACAATGGCGACTTTCTTCAGGGCAACCCGATGGGCGACTACATCGCCTACGAGCGTGGCATGAACGATGGCGACACCCACCCGATCATCAACGCGTTCAACACGTTGGGTTATGATGCCGCGACGCTGGGCAACCACGAGTTCAACTATGGCCTGAGCTTTCTGGAAAAATCGCTGGCCGGGGCGCAGTTCCCGATCGTGCTGGCAAATATCGCCAAGGAACAGGGTGCAAATCCGCGCGCAGACAAGACGCTGGTGCAGCCCTATGTCATCCTCGACCGCGAGATCGAGCTGGGCGATGGCAGCAAGCAGCCGATCCGCATCGGCGTCATCGGCTTCACCCCGCCGCAGGTCATGAACTGGGACCGCCGCCACCTGGAAGGCAACGTGCAGGCCCGCGACATCGTCGAGACCGCCAAAGCCTTTGTGCCCGAGATGAAAGAGCAGGGCTGCGATCTGATCCTGGCCCTGTCGCATTCGGGCATCGGCGCGGCCGATCACGCGGACGGGATGGAGAACGCCTCGGTCCCGCTGGCCGGGGTCGATGGCATCGATGCGCTGGTGACCGGGCACAACCACCTGGTCTTCCCCTCGCCCACCTTCGCCGACCGTGCCGGCGTTGACGTGGACAAGGGCACGCTGATGGGCAAGCCGGCCGTCATGGGCGGGTTCTGGGGGTCGCATCTGGGCGTGCTTGACCTGCTGCTGGAACGCGACGGCAACGAATGGCGCGTGGTCACCACCACCTCCGAGGCCCGGCCGATTTCGAAGCGCAACGAAGACCGCTCGATCACCGCGCTGGTCGAGGACGACCCCAAGGTGCTGGCCTCGGTCGCGCAGGATCACGAGGAAACGCTGGCCTATGTGCGCCGCGCGGTGGGCAAGACCTCGGCCCCGCTGCACAGCTATTTCGCGCTGGTGGCCGACGACCCCTCGGTCCAGATCGTGTCGATCGCGCAAAAATGGTATATCGAAGAGATGCTGAAAGGCACCGAGCATGAGGGCCTGCCGATCCTGTCGGCCGCGGCACCTTTCAAGGCCGGTGGCCGGGGTGGCCCCGAATACTATACCGACGTCCCGGTGGGCGATGTGGCGATCAAGAACGTGGCCGATCTGTATCTCTATCCCAACACCGTGCGCGCGGTTCGCGTGAACGGCGCGCAATTGCGCGGCTGGCTGGAGCGTTCGGCCGGGATGTTCAACCAGATCGAGCCGGGTGCCAAGGATGCGCTGCTGCTGAACCCCGAATTCCCGTCCTACAATTTCGACGTGATCGACGGTGTGACCTATCAGATCGACCTGTCTCAGCCCTCGCGCTTTGGCCCAAAGGGCGAAGAGGTCAACCCCGACGCAGCGCGCGTCGTGAACTTGCAGTTCAACGGTGCTCCGGTGACCGACGACATGGAGTTCATCATTGCCACCAACAACTACCGCGCTTCGGGCGGCGGATCGTTCCCGGGCGCGATGGGCGACACCATCGTGTTCGAGGCCCCCGACACCAACCGCGACGTGATCGTGCGCTATATCGTCGAGCAAGGCACGATCGACCCCAAGGCCGACGGCAACTGGTCCTTCGCACCGCTGGGCGACACCACAGTTCTGTTTGAAACCGGCCCCAAAGCGCGTGATTACATCAGCGACGTCAAAGGGTTGGCGCTGGAAGATGCAGGCAACGGGGCCGACGGTTTCGCGGCCTTCCGCATCACGCTCTGACCGACGACAGACACCGAATTGGGCGACCAACCTGGTCGCCCTTTTCTTTTGGCTTGGGGCTGATGGCCGGATTATCAAACGCGTTGGCTCTAAGCTTATTTTTCGGGCGATGGAGGAAATAGTGCCTGGTAAATGGGCTAACGAGTGTTCTGACCCAATTGCCTCTGCCGGGCTGCGCTGACTCGAGGAAATGGCTGTGGTGCTTTCGCATCCGACAGTCCTCTCGCCCGGAGCTTCCAATTACTTCTTTGTCCGCAATAACGCCCGCGCAAGCGATCGCCGCGCCTCCTCGTGCCGTCGGGCGGGGCGTGGTGTCCGTGGTTGGGCGCGCGAGCCGGACCAAGTTGCAGGACCTGCGCCAGCAAGGGTCGCTGAAGTTGCTGTTTCCACGGCGCGATGGCGCTGACATGCAGGCCGTGCTTGTCAATACCGCCGGCGGCGTCACCGGCGGAGACAGATTTGACCTGTCTGCCACCGCAGGGGCAGATTCGCGTCTGACCATAACCACGCAGGCGGCCGAGCGCGCTTATCGCGCGTCCGGAGCAGCTCCGGGCCAGCTTCGGACACATCTGACCGTGGCTACGGGCGGCCAGTTGAACTGGCTGCCGCAGGAAACCATCCTGTTCGATGGTTGCGCGATCGACCGCCGCCTGCGTGTCGATCTGGCCCCCGATGCCAGCATACTGCTGGTGGAATCCCTGATCTTCGGCCGCGCGGCGATGGGCGAGCAGGTCACATCGGCTCACTTCCAAGACCGCATCGAAATCTGGCGCGCGGGCCGACTGGCGCATCTGGACGCGCTGCGTTTGACCGGTGATCTGGCGGCAGAAATGGCCCGGCCGGGCGTTGGCGACGGCGCGGGCGCGCTCAGCAGCCTGATACTGATCCGCCCGGATGCCGCTGCGCATCTGGACCCGATCCGCGCGACCTTGCCTGACACCGGCGGCGTCAGCCTTGTGGGTGATGACATGCTGTTGATGCGCCTGCTGGCGCCCGACGGTTTCGCGCTGCGCCAGACCCTTGTGCCGATCCTGAACCGGCTGACCCGCAATTCCCTACCAAGACCCTGGATGATCTGACATGCAACTCTCGCCGCGTGAAAAAGACAAACTGCTGATCGCCATGGCCGCCGAGGTGGCGCGCAAGCGCCTGGCCCGGGGCGTGCGTCTGAACTACCCCGAGGCCATCGCGCTGATCACCGATGCCGTGGTCGAGGGCGCCCGCGACGGCCGCTCGGTCGCCGACATGATGGAGGCCGGCGCGCAGGTCGTCACCCGCGACCAGTGCATGGACGGCATCCCCGAGATGATCCACGAGGTGCAGGTCGAGGCGACGTTTCCCGACGGCACCAAGCTGGTCACCGTGCACAACCCCATCCGCTGAAGGAGATGACGATGAAATACCTGGCTTCCCTGCCCTTCGCCCTGATGGCCGCACCCGCGCTGGCGCATGACGGGCCACACCTGCACCCGCATGACTCGGGCCCCTGGCTGGTGCTGGTCCTGCTGCTGGCGATCGGCGGCGTCGCGATCTGGCTGAAGGCGCGCAAATGATCCCCGGAGAGGTCATCACCGCCCCCGGCCAGATCGAGCTGAACGCGGGCGCGACGGCGATCACCCTGATGGTGGCCAATACCGGCGACCGGCCCGTGCAGGTGGGCTCGCACTATCATTTCGCCGAAACCAATCCGGCGCTGGACTTCGACCGGGCCGCCGCCCATGGCATGCGGCTGGACATCGCCGCCGGAACGGCCGTGCGTTTCGAACCCGGCCAGCGGCGCGAAGTGCAGCTGATCCCGATCGGCGGCGCGCGGCGCGTGTTAGGGTTCAACGGCGCAGTCATGGGAGACCTCTGATGCCAGCCCAGATCAAACGTTCCGACTATGCTGCCATGTACGGCCCCACCAAGGGCGACAAGGTGCGGCTGGCGGATACCGACCTGATCATCGAGGTCGAGCGCGACCTGACCACATATGGCGAAGAGGTAAAGTTCGGCGGCGGCAAGGTGATCCGCGATGGCATGGGCCAGTCTCAGGCAACCCGCGCCGAAGGGGCGGTGGACACCGTGATCACCAATGCGCTGATCGTTGACTGGACCGGCATCTACAAGGCGGATGTGGGCCTGAAGGACGGACGCATCGCCCGGATCGGCAAGGCGGGCAACCCCGACACGCAGCCCGGCGTCGATATCATTGTCGGCCCCGGCACCGAGGCCATCGCCGGCGAGGGCCGCATCCTGACCGCCGGCGGGTTCGACAGCCACATCCATTTCATCTGCCCGCAACAGATCGAGGATGCGCTGCATTCCGGCCTGACCACCATGCTGGGCGGCGGCACCGGCCCGGCGCATGGCACGCTAGCCACTACCTGCACGCCCGGCCCTTGGCATATCGGGCGCATGCTGCAGGCGGCCGACGCCTTTCCGATGAACCTGGCCTTTGCGGGCAAGGGCAACGCCTCGCAGCCGGCTGCTCTGCGCGAACAGGTCCTGGCCGGGGCCTGCGCCCTGAAGCTGCACGAGGACTGGGGCACCACTCCAGCCGCCATCGACTGCTGCCTGTCGGTGGCCGACGAGATGGACGTGCAGGTGATGATCCACACCGATACGCTGAACGAAAGCGGATTCGTCGAAAACACCGTGGCCGCCATGAAAGGCCGCACGATCCACGCCTTCCACACCGAGGGCGCGGGCGGTGGCCACGCCCCCGACATCATCAAGATCTGCGGCGAAACGCATGTGCTGCCCTCCTCGACCAACCCGACCCGGCCCTTTACGGTGAACACGGTCGAAGAGCATCTGGACATGCTGATGGTCTGCCATCACCTCGACAAATCCATCCCCGAGGACGTGGCCTTTGCCGAGAGCCGCATCCGGCGCGAGACCATCGCGGCCGAGGACATTCTGCACGACATGGGCGCCTTCAGCATCATCGCGTCCGACAGTCAGGCGATGGGCCGCGTGGGTGAGGTGCTGATCCGCACATGGCAGACCGCCGACAAGATGAAGAAACAACGCGGGCGCCTGCCTGAAGAAACGGGCGAAAACGACAATTTCCGCGTGCGCCGCTATATCGCGAAATACACGATCAACCCGGCCATCGCGCACGGGCTGGGTACCCATATCGGCAGCATCGAGGAGGGCAAACGCGCCGATCTGGTGCTGTGGAACCCCGCCTTTTTCGGCGTGAAGCCCGAGATGGTTTTGCTGGGCGGCACCATCGCCTGTGCGCAGATGGGCGATCCGAACGCCTCGATCCCCACGCCTCAGCCGGTCTATTCCCGGCCGATGTGGGGGGCTTATGGCCGCTCGGTCGAGCAGGGCGCGGCGACCTTCGTGTCGGAAGCCGCGCAAGAGGACGGCATCGCCGCGCGTCTGGGCCTAGCCAAGCAGACCGTCGCCGTGCGCAACACCCGCGCGATCGGCAAGCGCGATCTGCGACTGAACGATGCCTTGCCCGAAATCGACGTGAACCCCGAAACCTACGAGGTACGCGCCGACGGTGAATTGCTGACTTGCCAACCCGCCGAAACCCTGCCCATGGCGCAACGCTATTTCCTGTTCTGAAAAGGGATGCCCTCGATGCTTGCCACATCACAGAAAATCCGCCGCAACGGTCAGTGGGACGAAACCCATGGCACCGTGACGCTGAACTACGAAGACCGCTTTCTGCGCCGCCGGATGCTACGCACCACCCAGAACGAGGAGTTCCTGGTGGATCTGTCGCAGACGACCTCGCTGGACGGGGGGGACGCGTTCGAACTGGCCGATGGCCGCCTGATCGAGGTGGTTGCCGCCGAAGAGGACCTGTTCGCCGTCACCGGCCCCGATCTGACTCGGCTTGCCTGGCATATCGGTAACCGCCACACCCCTTGCCAGATCGAGCCCGACCGCCTCATGATCCGCCGCGACCACGTGATCCGCGACATGCTGCTGAAGCTTGGCGCGACGGTCCAGGACATCCGCGCACCCTTCAGCCCCGAAGGCGGCGCATATGGGCACGGGCGGACGCATGGCCACAGCCACTGACCTTGATCTGCTGACGCTGACGCAGTGGCTGTCACCCGCCTACCCTGTCGGGGCTTTTGCCTATTCGCACGGTCTGGAACGTCTGGTTCAATCGGGCGCGGTGCACGATGCGGCCAGCCTGCGGGATTGGCTGCACGACGTGCTGGAATACGGTGCCGGATGGTCGGATGCCCTGTTTCTGACCGCCGCTTGGCGCGCCAAATCCGAGCTGGCCGTGGCCGAACTTGACGATATGGCCCGCGCCTTCGCCGGCCCCTTCGAGCGCAGGTTCGAGACCGCGCAACAGGGCGCTGCCTTCTGCGGTGTGACGGCAGCGGTCTGGGACATCGAACTGACGGATCTGACCTATCCCGTCGCCGTCGGCTGCGCCGCGCGCTACGCCGGTTTGCCGGTGGAACCGACCGCGCGGCTGTATTTGCATGCGTTCATCAGCAATCTCGTTTCGGCCGCGCAGCGGCTGATGCCCCTCGGCCAGACCGCTGCGCAAGGGGTAGTCCGAGACATGGCGCCCTTGTGCGCACATCAGGCGCACGCGGCGATGGAGGCCGATCTGTCCGCCCTGTCCGGCACCGCCTTTCTGGCCGAGATCGCGGCCATGCAACATGAAACTCAACAACCGAGGATATTCCGCACATGAGCAGCATGAACGGCCCTCTGCGGGTGGGCATCGGCGGCCCGGTCGGTGCGGGCAAGACCAGCCTGACCGCCGCCCTCGCCCGCGCGCTGCGCGACACCCACTCGATCGGGGTGATCACCAATGACATCTACACGCAAGAAGACGCCGAGGCGCTGATGCGCATGCAGATCCTGCCGCAGGACCGGGTGATCGGGGTGGAAACCGGAGGCTGCCCGCATACGGCGATCCGCGAGGATGCCTCGATCAATCTGGCCGCGGTGGCCGAGATGGTGCGCCGTCACCCCGAGGTCGAGATCGTCCTGATCGAATCCGGCGGTGACAACCTGTCGGCCACCTTCAGCCCGGAACTGGCCGATGTGACGATGTATGTGATCGACGTGGCCGCGGGCGAAGAGATCCCCCGCAAGGGTGGCCCCGCGATCACCCGGTCGGACATCCTGATCATCAACAAGATCGACCTTGCCCCGCATGTCGGAGCGGATCTGTCGGTGATGCAGCGCGATGCGGCCCGGATGCGCGGTGATCGGCCATTCGTATTCACCAACCTGCGGAGCGGTAGCGGAACGAGTGAAATCATCGACCTGTTGGACAAGATCGCCGGCATCGACGCCGGACGGCGTGCAACGGCTTAAGACCAGCAACGCGCCTTTGGACTTTTGCTGTTCCAGACTTAGGAACCTTGCGCGCGCAGGCCAATCCGATGTAACCGGAATCGACCACCGGCGCGGCCCCGCTGACAGCCCGGTGCGAGAAAGTTGCAGCCGGGCCGATCCTGCTTGGGGCCGCCCCATCACCTGAGGACTGCCGGTGAGCCCATTCGTCATCGCGATCATTCTGTCGGCTGCCATCCTGCACGCCGTCTGGAACGCCATCGTCAAAACCGCGGGCGACCGGACGACCACGCTGGGCCTTGTGGCCTTCGGGCATGTGATCCCGGCCAGCGTCATGATCCTTATCCTGCCCTTTCCGGGCGGCGAAAGCTTTGTCTACATCCTTTTGTCCACGGTGGTGCATTTCGGCTATTACTACATGCTGGGCAAAGCCTATCAGCATGGGGACCTCAGCGTCGTCTACCCGATCGCGCGGGGCATCGTTCCTGCGTTGGTGGCGCTGTGGGCCTATCTTTTGCTGGATGAGGTTCTGCCCCTGCAAGCCTGGATCGGCATCGGCCTGATCGCGGTCGGCATCCAGCTCAGCAGTTGGAGCTCGCTCCGGCAAGGGGTCGGCGGCGCAGCGCTGGGGTTTGCGGTGGGTACCGGACTTTGCATCTCGGTCTATTCGGTTGTGGATGGCATCGGGGTGCGGCTGTCTGGAAACACGCTCAGCTACTGGGCTTGGGGAGCGTTTTTGCATCTGTTCATCGCCGGATTTGTGGGCCTTCGACGGCGCCAGGTTCTGGCACAGCTTCCGGTGCGCACCTGGGCGATCGGCATCCTGGGCGGTTTCGTATCGATGCTGGCCTATGGGCTGGTGCTCTATGCCAAGAATTTCGCACCGCTGGGGGCGGTCTCGGCGTTGCGGGAAACCTCGGTGATTTTTGCGGCCCTGATCGGCTTCGTCTTCCTGCACGAAGGCTATTGGGTGCGCAGGCTGGGGGCCGCAGTTCTGATGGCGGGCGGTGTGGCGCTGGTTGGGCTGCCGGGTTGAGCCGATCCGTCAGGTGCCGTACCGCGCCATGAACATCTCGACCGCGTTCCTGGCCACTTCGTCGATTTCCTCGTCCGAGAACCGGGTCTGGATCCCCAAGGCCGCCAGCGTCCACAGGCGCACCTTGCACAGTTCGGCGAATTGTTCGGCGGCAAAATGCACGTCATCAATCGCCAGTTCGCCCTTGGCCACGGCTTTTTCCAGGTATTCGGCCATCTGGCGCTGGCCGTTGGCGGGGCCTGCCTCGTAGAACGCCTTGCCCAGTTCGGGAAACCGGTCGCGCTCGGCCACGCAGATGCGGAACACCTGCTGCGCGAAATCCGACACCAGAAACCGGGTCAGATGGGTTGCCGTGATCATCAACGCCTCGCGCACGGGCTTGGTCTCATCGATCATGGCCAACACGTTTTCAGCCATACGGCAGCACTCGGTCTGCGCCACCTCGGAAAACAGAAGCCGCTTGTCGGGGAAATAGCTGTAGAGCGTGGCCTTCGATACGCCCGCCGCGCGTGCGATGTCATCGACGCTGGCGCCTTCGAACCCGTCCGCCATGAAAACCTCACGGGCGCCTTTCAGAACCTGGTCGAATTTCCGTCCGGTACGCACGATGGTGGCGGCTTGGGTCATGGTGTCTCCTTGGCTGGGTGGTGCTGCAAATCTATAAACCGTACAGTTCAGTTTCAACGGTTTTCGACAAGGGTTGAATGCCCGATCGCACCGGATATATTAGAACCATTCTAAAAATGGGGCAGAGATGCGGTTTTTCACCCAACGCAAACACTTCAAGGATCTGACCGAGCAGGAAATCCTCGCGCTTGCGATTTCGTCCGAAGAGGACGACGCGCGAATCTATCGGTCCTATGCGGAAATGCTGCGCCAGGACTATCCGGCGACGGCGAAGATCTTCGACGGCATGGCCGCCGAAGAGGACGAGCACCGCCGTCGCCTGATCGCGTTGCATGAAAAGCGATTCGGCCCGGTCATTCCCCTGATCCGTCGCGAACACGTCGCCGGGTTCTATGCCCGCCGCCCCATATGGCTGGTCGAGAACCTCGGTATCGAGCGCATCCGCGAAGAGGCCGAGATGATGGAGCGCGACGCCGAGCGGTTCTATCTGGCCGCCGCCGCGCGCACGACCGACGCCGCGACCCGTCAGTTGCTGGGCGATCTGGCGGCGGCCGAGGCCGGGCATCAGGCCACGGCAAACGAATTGGAACAGGCCCATCTGGGCCATGACGAGAAAGAGGCCGAGAAGGCCATCGCGCATCGGCAATTCATTCTGACCTGGGTGCAGCCGGGGCTGGCGGGGCTGATGGACGGATCGGTGTCGACCCTGGCGCCAATCTTTGCCACCGCTTTTGCCACCCATGATCCGTGGACGACCTTTCTGGTGGGTCTTGCCGCCTCGGTCGGGGCGGGCATCTCGATGGGCTTCACCGAGGCCGCCTCGGACGATGGCGAGTTGTCGGGCCGTGGCTCGCCGGTCAAGCGCGGGCTGGCCTCGGGGGTGATGACCACGCTGGGCGGGCTGGGCCATGCCCTGCCCTATCTGATTCCGGACTTCTGGACCGCGACGATCATCGCCTTCTTCATCGTGTTCGTCGAATTGTGGGCCATCGCATGGATTCAGAACCGGTACATGGAAACGCCGTTCTTCCGTGCGGCCTTCCAAGTGGTTCTAGGCGGGGCGATGGTACTGGCGGCGGGGATATTGATCGGCAGCGGGTGACACGCGACTTGCGAAGCGGTCAAATCATGTTACCACTTCGCCCATGGTCGATATCTTTCTGCGCACCCTGCCCTTCTTTGCGATCATCGGCCTGGGATACTGGGCCGGGCGAAGCCGGTTCTTCACCGAGGACGCCACGGCCTATCTGACCAAGTTCGTGTTCTACTTCGCGCTGTCGGCGATGCTGTTCCGCTTTGCCGCCACGCTGCCCTTTGCCGAAATCTTCAATGCGCGGCTGATGCTGGGCTATCTGATAGGCACGGCGGGCGTTTACGCGCTGGCGACGCTGGTGGCCTGGCTGCGCGGGCTCGACATCCCCACCGCGGCGGTCGAAGCGCAATGCGCGGCCATCGGCAATGTGGGCTTTCTGGGTCTGCCGATGCTGGCCATGCTGTTTTCCGAGGCCGCCATCGGGCCGGTCATGCTGGTTCTGACGGTCGATCTGGTGGTGTTTTCCTCGCTGATCGTGATCCTGATCAATGGCGGGCGGGATGGTCGGCTGAGCGTCGGGACATTGCGATTGATCGGGCTCGGTTTGCTGAAGAACCCCATGATCGTCTCGATCTCGGCCGGGTTGATCTGGTCGGCCCTGCAGATGCCGGTGCCGGCCCCATTGAACGATTTTCTGACCATTCTGGGCGGCGCCGCCACGCCGGGCGCGCTGTTCGCCATCGGCGCCTCGCTGGCCACCAAATCGGCCGAGCGGGTTCAGATCGCGTTATGGCTCAGCTTTTGCAAACTGGCCGTGCATCCGGCTTGTGTGGCCGTAGTGCTGCTGTGGCTGCTACCGACCGATCCTTTTGCCGCCGCGGTGGCCATTTCCGCTGCCGCCCTGCCCGTGGCCGGGAACGTCTACATGCTGGCAGCGCACTACGGGGTGGCGCCGCACCGGGCCTCGGCGGCAATCTTCTTGTCGACCCTGGTCAGCATTTTGACCATTCCCTTGGTGATCGCCTGGGTCGGGACCCCCTGAAGCAGGACAAAAAAGCCGCGTTCCCGGCCCGCTGCACTTTACGCGGCGTCCCTTGCCCGTTAGCCATGGCGCAAAGCCAACGTAAGGATGATGCCAGATGGAAACCCTTTCCGAGAACGCCTGTTTCGGTGGCGTGCAGGGTGTGTACCGCCACGCTTCAGCGGCGTGCCAGTGCGACATGACTTTTGGCCTGTTCCTACCGGCCGAGGCCAAGGACGGCCCGGTTCCAGTCTTGTGGTATCTGTCGGGACTGACCTGCACCCATGAAAACGCGATGGTCAAGGCGGGCGCGCAGGGCTGGGCCGCAGAACAGGGCATCGCACTGGTCTTCCCCGACACCTCGCCGCGCGGCGAGGGGGTCGCCGACCACGAGGATTACGATCTGGGCCAGGGTGCCGGGTTCTATGTGAACGCCACCCAGACCCCCTGGACCCCGCATTTCAACATGTGGGACTATGTGGCCGACGAGTTGCCCGCGCTGCTGGTCGAAAACTTCGCCATAGACGGCGACCGCCAGGCCATCACCGGACATTCCATGGGCGGCCACGGCGCGCTGACGCTAGCGATGAACCTGCCGGGCCGGTTTCGGTCGGTCTCGGCCTTCGCGCCGATCTCGAACCCCACGGCCAGCGATTGGGGCCGCAAGCAGTTGAACGCCTATCTGGGCGACGACCCGGCCGCCTGGGCCAAACATGACGCGGCGCTGATGATGAAGGAAAAGGGCTTTGACGGCCCAATCCTGATCGATACCGGCACCCACGACCAGTTCATCGACCTGCTGCGCCCCGAGGCCCTGGCCCAAGCCATCGCCAAACGCCGTCAACAGGCGACGGTCCGGCTGCAGCCGGGCTATGATCATTCCTACTTTTTCGTGTCCACCTTCATGGAGGACCACGTCACCTTCCACGCCGAAGCCCTGTACGGAGACTAAGGGATGAGCGAATACGACTATGATCTGATCATCATCGGCTCGGGTCCATCGGGCCGCGCGGCGGCGATTCAGGCGGGCAAGCTGAAACGCAAGGTTCTGGTGGTTGACCGTCGTGACCGTTTGGGCGGCGTGTCGGTGCACACGGGCACGATCCCGTCGAAGACACTCCGCGAAACGGTACTGAACCTGTCTGGCTGGCGCGAGCGCAGCTTTTACGGCCGTTCGTACCGGGTCAAGGACCAGATCCGCGCCGAGGACCTCAAGGCCCGGCTGCACATGACGTTGGACTACGAGGTTGACGTGCTGGAACACCAGTTCAACCGCAACCACGTTGAAACCATGGACGGCGTGGCCCGTTTTGTCGGCCCGCACGAGATCGAGGTCACCGCCGATGCGGGCGACACCACCCGCCTGACGGCCGCGAAATTCCTGATCGCCACCGGCACCAAGACCTATCGCCCCGATTACGTGCCCTTCAACGGCAAGACCATCGTTGATGGCGACGAGTTCCTGGAAATGGCCGAGATCCCGCGCTCGCTCTGCGTGATCGGCGCAGGCGTCATCGGGGTGGAATACGCCACGATGTTCTCGGCGCTCGACGTGCGGGTGACGTTGATCGAACCGCGCGAGACCTTCCTGGATTTCATCGACAAGACCCTCATCCAAGAATTCACCCACCAGATCCGCGAAAACGGGGTGGACCTGCGCCTGGGCTCGGCCGTGGAGAAGATCGAGGACGCCGGCAAGCATGTCGAGGTCACCATGGCCAATGGCCGCCATGTCCGGGCCGAGATGCTGCTGTTTGCGGCGGGCCGCATGGGCAACACCTCAGCGCTGAACCTCGAAGCGGTTGGAATCAAGACCGACCACCGCAACCGCATTTCGGTCGACCGCAAGACCTATCAGACCTCGGTACCGCATATCTATGCCACCGGTGACGTGATCGGCCATCCCTCGCTGGCCTCGACCTCGATGCAGCAGGGCCGCGTGGCCGCATGCCACGCGCTGGACACCCCCACCCTGCCCGAAAGCCCGTGGTTCCCCTATGGCATCTACTCGGTGCCCGAAATCTCGACCTGCGGCATGTCCGAGGAAGAGCTGCAGGAACGCGGCATTCCCTACGAGGTGGGCGTCGCCCGGTTCCGCGAGACCTCGCGCGGGCATATCATGGGGCTCGAGCATGGGATGCTGAAGATGCTGTTCTCGCTGAAAACCCGCCGGGTGCTGGGCGTGCAGATCGTCGGCGAAGGCGCGACCGAGTTGATCCACATCGCCCAGGCGGTGCTGAACCTGAAGGGCACGGTGGACTATTTTGTGCAGAACACCTTCAACTATCCGACCCTGGCCGAGGCCTACAAGATCGCCGGGCTCGACGCCTTCAACCGGATGCCGATCCCGGAAGAGTTCAAGGTGCGCAAACCGGACACGCCCGAGCCAGCAAAGTTGGCGCCCAAAAAGGCCAAGCAGGCGTGACGACCTTGTATGTCGATGGCGACGCCTGCCCGGTGAAGGCCGAGGCCGAACGCGTCGCCACGCGGCACAAGGTGCCGATGGTGGTGGTCGCAAATGGCGGGCTGCGCCCTTCGGCCAATTCGCTGGTTCAGATCGTGACCGTGGCGCAAGGCGCGGACGAGGCCGACAAGTGGATCGCCGAGCGGTGCTGCGCGGGCGACATCGTCATCACCTCGGACATCCCGTTGGCCGCCAGATGCGTCGAGGCCGGCGCGCGGGTGCTGCGCCCCAATGGCGAGGCCTTCACCGCCGCCAATATCGGCCAGCAACTGGCGATGCGCGATCTGATGGCGGATCTGCGCGCCGCCAACCCGCTGGGCGCCAGGGGCGGTGGCAAACCGTTTTCCAAGGCCGACCGGTCGCGGTTTCTGGACGCACTCGAGCGCGAGATGCGCGCCGCCCTGCGGACCTGAGTTTGGCCTTGCATCCCGCCCGGCGGGTTGGTTCAGTCGGCCCCGAACGCAACACAAGCGAACAGGAAATCTCATGCCCGTAGAAGCGGTCGTTTTTGACATCGGCAACGTTCTGATCGAATGGCAGCCCGAGCGGTATTATGACCGCGTGATCGGCGAGGATCGGCGCCGCGAGATGTTCTCGGCCGTCGACCTCCACGGGATGAACGACCTGGTCGATCAGGGGCATCATTTCACCGAAACGATTTATGCCTGGGCCGAGAAACACCCAGAATGGCGCGACGAGATCCGCATGTGGCACGACAACTGGATCGAACTGGCCGCGCCCGAGATCCCGCATTCGGTCCGGCTGCAGCGCGCGCTGCGGGCCAAAGGCGTGCCGGTCTTTGCGCTGACCAATTTCGGGGTGCAGAATTTCGACTATGCCACCACCGTCTATCCGTTCCTGAACGAGTTCGACCGGCACTATGTCTCGGGGCGGATGAAGATGGTGAAACCGCATGCCACGATCTACCAGATGGTCGAACAGGATTGCGGCCTGCCGCCCGAGACGCTGCTGTTCACGGACGACCGGATCGACAACATCGAAACCGCCAGTAGCCGTGGTTGGCAGACCCACCATTTCAACGGTCCGCAGGGCTGGGCCGAAAGGCTGGTGGCCGAAGGTCTGCTGACCCCGGACGAGGCCGCCTGATCCTATGCGGCCGCGGGCTGCGCGGGGCGGTTTTCGCGGATCGGCAGGTGAACGATCGCGCTGAAGGCGCCGACCGCGACCCCGATCCACCAGACGACGGTGTAATCGCCGTAGATGTCATACATCCGGCCGCCCAGCCACACGCCCAGGAACCCTCCGATCTGATGGCTGAGGAACACCACGCCATAAAGCGTGCCCATGTAACGCAGGCCGTAAAGATGCGCCACCAGCCCCGATGTCAGCGGCACCGTCGCCAGCCAAAGCGAGCCCATCACGATCGAGAACACGATCACCGACATGGGCGTGATCGGCAGCAGGATGAAAGCAGCGGCCGCGACGGTACGCGCCGAATAGATCGCAGCCAGCAGGTATTTCTTGGGGAAGTGGTTACCCGCCCACCCGGCCAACAGGGTGCCGCCGATATTGGCCAACCCGACCAGCGAGATCGCCACCGCCCCCAACGCCGAGGTGGTGGTGATGCCCATCGAATGCAGCACGCCACCGGGCTGGATCGGGCCGCACATCTCGGTCACGAAGGCCGGGAAATGCGCGGTGATGAAGGCCAGCTGATACCCGCAGCTGAAAAAACCCAGGAATATCAGCGCATAGGACGGGTCGCGGAAGGCACGGCCCAGGATCTGGCCCATGCTTTCCTCCAACTCGGCCTTGCTGACCTGCGCGGGCGCGCGCATGAAAGGCAGCGTCAGCACAAGGGCCAGAATTGCAATGGCAAAGATGATGAACACCTGCTGCCAGGGCAGGAAGGTCAGCATCCATTCAGCCGTGGGCGCGCCGATCACCTGCCCGAAGCTGCCCGCCGCGGTCACGATCGCCAGCGACATCGAGCGGTTCTGGTCCGTCGAGGCCCGCCCGACCACCGCCAGCACGACGCCAAAGCCTGTGCCCGCGATACCGAAGCCCACCAGCCAGGCATAGAGTTGATGCCCGAAGGGCGTGACGGACCAGGCCGACAGGACCATCCCCGCCGCATAGGTCAGCGCACCAAGAATGATCGCCCGCCGGTCGCCCATCTTTTCGGCGATGGCGGCAAAGATCGGCTGGCCAATACCCCAGGCCAGGTTCTGGATCGCGATGGCCAGCGAGAAATCGGTGCGCAGCCAGCCGAACTCCTCGGCGATCGGAATCTGGAACACGCCGAACGAAGCGCGCACGGCAAAGCTGACCGTGATGATCACGCATCCGACAATCAGCACCGGGTTTAGCAGACGGGCGGTTGGGGTCATGGGGCCTCCGGGTTCAGCCCGCCGACAGTATCCGCTTGGGCTCGCTCGTCAATTCAGGAGTTTTGCGGTCACGATTAACCAAAATTGATGCGTGCCGGAGGATGCCTTCTTTTCAACGGCGCGGGCGGGCGCTATGGCTCGGGCCATGACCGACATGATCTCGTTGTACGAGGCCCGCGTTGCCGATGGCACCCTGAACCGCGACGACGCGCAAGAGGCCGTTCTGCCTCAGTTCGAGCGTATCCGGGCAGCACTGGCCGCGCCGGTGAAACGCGGGCTGTTCCGCAAGGCACTGCCGGCGCCCAAGGGCTTGTACCTGTGGGGCGGGGTGGGGCGCGGCAAGTCCATGTTGATGGACATGTTCGTCGAAACGCTGGGCGATGTTCCGGCCCGGCGCGTCCATTTCCATGCCTTCATGCAGGAAATCCACGCCGGCATGCACCAGGCGCGCGAAACCGGCGTGCAGGATGCGCTGGCGCCGGTGGCGGCCTCAGTCGTGAAATCCGTGCGGCTGCTGGCCTTTGACGAGATGCAGATCACCGACATCACCGACGCGATGATCGTCGGGCGGCTGTTCGACCTGCTACATGCGGGGGGCGTCGTCGTTGTGACCACCTCGAACCGTCATCCCGACGATCTGTACAAGGATGGCCTGAACCGGCAGCTGTTCCTGCCTTTCATCCACCACATCAAGCAGCAGCTCGAAGTGTGGGAGCTGACGTCGCCCACGGATTACCGGCAAAACCGGCTCGAAGGCTCGCCGGTCTATTTCACACCCATCGGACCCGAGGCGCGGGAGAAGATCCGGGCCGTATGGGCCGACCTGTCAGGTGGACCGGCCGAACCATTGACCCTGCACGTCAAGGGGCGCGAGGTGGTGTTGCCTGCGTTTCGCAACGGTGTGGCACGCGCCTCATTCTATGATCTGTGCGGTCGGATGCTGGGGCCGGGGGATTACCTGGCAGTTGCCGAGGCGGTCAAGGTGCTGGTGCTCGAGGACATTCCACGCCTGTCGCGCAACAATTTCAACGAGGCCAAGCGGTTCGTGACCTTGATCGACGCGCTGTACGAGGCGGAAGTGCGGTTGATCTGTTCCGCGGCGGCGGAGCCCGAGATGCTGTACGTCGAGGGCGAGGGAACGTTCGAGTTCGAGCGCACGGCTTCGCGTCTGCGGGAAATGCAAGACAAGGATTGGGGGAAATAGGGGCGCTGCCCCCGTCGCGGCGGGGCCGCGACTCCCCCGGGATATTTTCAGCCAGATGAAGCCTTAGCCGTTTTCGCGCAGGATGTTCCCCGCGAGATAGAGCGAGCCGCAGATCAAGACCCGGGCCTGTGGATCGCGGGCGGTGATCGCGGCCAGCGCCTCGGCCACGCTGTCGGCGGTGGTGGCGGGCAGGTTCACGGCAGTCGCGGCGGCGGCGGTTTCCGCGGCAGGGAGCGTGTTGGCTTCACCAGGGATGGACACGGCCGTCAGGGAGCTTGCCCTTTCGGCCAGAGGCGCGAGGTAGCCGGTTACGTCCTTGGTGTTGAGCATGCCGCAGATCAGGTGCGTCGGGCGCGGCGGCAGTTTGGCCAGGACATCCGCCAGCGCGTGCCCGGCGGCGGCGTTATGGCCGCCGTCTAGCCAGAGTTCGGCCCGGGGCGCCTGTTCGACCAGCGGGCCGGTCTTCAGGCGCTGCATCCGGGCCGGCCATTCGGCCCGGGTGACCGCTGCCTCGTAGGCCTCGTCGCCCAGGTCGAGGTGGCGCAGGACCGCCAGTGCGGCGCCGGCGTTCTGGATTTGGTGGGCGCCCAGCAGGTTCGGCAGCGGCAGGTCGCGCAGGCCGGTTTCGTCCTGATAGATCAGGCGGCCATGTTCCTCGTGAGCGTGCCAGTGCTGTCCGTAAGCCAGAAGCGGTGCGCCGAGGCGGGCGGCGGTGGCCTCGATGACCTCCATCGCTTCGTCCGGCTGCGGGCCGACGATGCAGGGCACGCCACGTTTGATGATGCCGGCCTTTTCGGCGGCGATCTTGGCCAGCGTGTTGCCCAGGAACTGTTCGTGGTCGATCGAGACTGGGGTGATGACCGTGACGGCGGGTTTTTCGATCACGTTGGTGGCGTCGAGCCGTCCGCCAAGCCCAACTTCGAGCAGCGTGTAGTCGGCGGGTACGCGGGAAAACGCCAGCAGGGCTGCGCAGGTGGTGATCTCGAAATAGGTGATGTTCTCGCCGCCATTGGCGGTGTAGCACTCATCCAGAACGGCGGTCAGGTCGGGCTCCGAGATCAGCTCGCCCGCCAAGCGGATGCGCTCGTGAAAGCGCGCCAGGTGCGGCGAGGTATAGGCATGGGCCGTCAGCCCGGCCCCTTCCAGCCCGGCGCGTATCATCGCCTGGGTCGAGCCCTTGCCGTTGGTGCCGGCGATGTGGATCACCGGGGGCAGCCTGTCCTGCGGGTTGCCCAAGGCCTCGAGCAGACGCCAGACGCGGTCCAGGGTCAGGTCGATGATCTTGGGGTGCAGCGCCATCATCCGGTCAAGGATGACGTCGGATGTGGGCGCGGTCATTTCTTGGGCTTGTTTTCGGCAGGCTTGGCCTGCGCATCGGGCTGTTCGGTTGCGCCCTCTTTCGGGGCGGGCAGATCGCCTTTGACCGCCGGGGGAAGCCCCATCAGCATCCGGGTGATCGTGATCAGCTCGTCCCGCAGCTCGGTCCGTTTGGTGACGCGGTCCAGCATGCCGTGATCCAGCAGGTATTCGGCGCGCTGGAAGCCTTCGGGCAGTTTCTCGCGGATCGTCTGCTCGATCACGCGGGGGCCGGCGAAACAGATCAACGCGTTCGGCTCAGCAATATGCACGTCACCCAGCATCGCGTAGGAGGCCGTCACGCCGCCGGTGGTGGGATGGGTCAGCACCACGATGTAGGGCAGGTCGGCTTCTTTCAGCATCTCTACCGCGACCGTGGTGCGCGGCATCTGCATCAGGCTGAGGATGCCCTCCTGCATCCGGGCGCCGCCGGCGGCGGAAAACAGGATCAGCGGGCGCTTGAGCTTTACCGCCTCTTGCGCGGCGGCGATGATGGCGTTGCCCACATACATGCCCATCGACCCGCCCATGAACGAGAAATCCTGCGCCGCAGCCACGATCGGCGTGCGGCCGATCTCGCCGGTGGCGACCAGCATCGCTTCTTTCTCGCCGGTCTTTTTCTGCGCCGCCTTCATGCGGTCGGGGTATTTCTTCTGATCGCGGAACTGCAGCGGGTCATCCTTGGGCGCGGGCACCGCGACCTCGGAGAAAATGCCACCGTCGAACAGATGCTTGAACCGTTCGCGCGGGGTGATCAGCATATGGTGTCCACACTGGGTACAGACATTCTGGTTGTCCGCCAGTTCGCGGTGGAACAGCATCGTTCCGCACTCGTCGCATTTGTGCCAGAGATTCTCGGGCACCTCACGGCGGGAGAAAATCGAGTTGATCCGGGGGCGGACGTAGTTCGTGATCCAGTTCATGTCGGAACCTTGCTGATGCGGGTTGCAGTCAAATAAGACGCTACGGAAGGAAATGCAATCAGCGCCTGAGCGCAAGTCGAGCCGTCAGCCACCCGACGATCATCACGCCGAAGTCGACAAACAGCCATTGCCGGAGAAACCCGGTATCGGACATGTCGAACGGCAGGTGAAACAACGCCAGCCCCCCAAGGCTGTCGGGCAGGGACACGATCAGCAATGCCGTGACATTGTTGGCGAAATGCAGGGCGATGGCCGGCCCCAAGGTTCCGGCGCGGGCGGTCAGATCGGCGCTGAGCACACCGAACACGCAGGCCCAGACCGCAACCAGCGCCGCGTTTTCGCCGGCGGCATTGGGCGCATAGTGGCCGGCCGCGAACAGAACCGCGGGAACGCCGATCCAGATCACGGGTGAACGAAACCGTGCCGCCAATGACTGTTGCAGGTAGCCGCGGAACAGAATCTCCTCGGCGCTGGTCTGGATCAGGACTGCGGCCAGAGACAGCGGCAGCAGACCCAGCCACAGACCGACCGGCAGGTTGGGTTCGAACGAAACGCCCATGCCATAGGGTGGCAGCAGCAATAGCACGACCCCCAGGACGAGCAGCGCGCCCAGAACGCGCCAGAACTGCGCCACCGCCTTGCGCCGGGGCCCGATGACGGACCACAGGCTGCGATTCTGGAACTGGCGGACGGCAAGCGCCACGGCCAGCGTGACAAAGCCGAAACTGAACAGCAGGATCAACACCGCCATCGGCGACGCGCCGCTTTGGAACCCGGACACCTGGTCTGGCGGGGCCAGGCCGACCACGGCGGCGAACAGCACCAGGTTCAACGCGACGACGGTCGCGACCACCAGGGCCACCCCGCCGAACAGCCGCCACAAGGCCGCATAAGCGCGCACCGGTGCGACCAGCGCCTCGTGTGCCGCATAGGCGCGTGTCACTTCGCCGGGCTCGGTCATCCGCCAGCCCCGGTTTCGACCTCGGGGGGAAGCTCGATATTCGCCGCCAGGAACCGTTCGGATACCGAGGTCAGATAGCCCGCAACCGTTTCCAGCAGGCTGACCGCAACCGTGGGATCGCTTTCGATGACAGCCCTCAGTTCCTCGGCGCCGATGCGCAGGAACGAACAATCGGTCAGGGCGACAAGATCCAGTTGCCGCGGCGCGCCGGTAATGATCGACAGATCTCCGATCAGGCGTCCGGGCTCGACGGTCGAGATGCGGCGCTTTTCGCCGTCGGGCATCGACCATTCCAGGCTGGCCTGGCCGGACACGCACAGATAGGCCGCATCGGGCGTCTGCCCGCGCGAGAAGATGACCTGCCCGGCCGCCGCGTCGTACCATTTTGCCGAAAAGGCCAAGAGCCGCTGGTTGCGGCCATCCAGCCGTGAGAACAGTTCGGTGGCGGCAATCACCTTCAGCTTGCGGGTGAAGTCATCCGAAGCGCCTTCCTCGACCGGCAGGGCCGCCCGAGAAACCCCGTCAATGCGCCCGTCCTTGATCTCGAGATACAGGTCATAGGCCTCGGGGTGGGAAAAATGATCCTCCATAAAGATCATGATCGAATCGGGCAACAGCTGCCGCAGTTTCATACGGGTCTGATGCCGGCTTTCGGAATCGTGACTGGCCAGCACCTTATCCAGGATCAGAATATCCGGCCGCTTGATCGCGGCGCGGGAAAAGGCCGCCCTTTCCTGGAACACCGTCGGCAGGTTGGCCCCGCCCAGACCGGTGGACAGATCATAGATGATGGCCGCCAGCCGCCGTCGTAGCCCGGCCTCGTTCAACACCTCGGCGACCACGTCCTCGATGTCCCGGTCGTGACTACCCGCGGTCAGCGACACGCGGCCGTAGATGGCATTTTCCATCACCGTCAGGCGCGGGACGTAGACATCCGGCCCGACCTTGACGAACAGCCCGTCGAAGGACTGGTGCAGGCTGTCGGCGTGGGTCTTGCGGATCTTCAGGATCTTGTCCTTGTATTCCTCGGGAAAGCTCGGCCCGATCTGTTCGGCCGTCAACATGAACGGCACCGTCAACAGCAAGGCCTTCTCGCTCTCCGACAGGCTGTCTTCGCCCTGGCTGCGGCGGCGCTCCTCGATGTCGAGCAGCCGGTGATACAGGTCCTTGGACAGCCCCAGGCGCAGGAACAGAGGATGATCGGCGCCTTCGCGGCCGAAGGTCTGGTTCAGCGTGTCCAGAACGGCGCTGGCGATGCTCAGCGCATCGCGATCCAGCTCATGCGCCCGAAGCATTTCCAGAAACCGGGCATCCCCGGCCAGAAGGTCTGCGGAAATGTCATTCAGAGGCGACGCAAACAACAGGTTTCCCCCCAGCGGAACCGCCGGGTTGAACTGGTCCGGGTCGAACCGAAAGATATATTTGTCCAGCCCCTTTTCCCTGAGCCGTTCGGCGACCTTGGGCCGCAGCCGGACAATTTCGTCGGCCAGGGCCGGATGCTGCCGGGGGTCGAACTGCGACCGCAGCGTGCGGCGCAGCATGAATTCGTCGATCCCCATCGCCTCGACCAATTGGAACCACCAATCCCGGATGTCTTCAACGCTGTCCAGACCCGCCAGGCTGGGATCAACCCAGTCATCGGACAGTGAATCGGGCAGATTGCCCGACCGGGCCGCTTCGATCGCGAAGCGCGATGGCACTTTGCCATCCTCGGTTTCGTACTGGGGATGCGTGCGCAGGGGCATCAGCAGGTTGTCGCCCAAGGTCCCGCTGAACAGGTAGGGCCGCGAATGCGCGTATCCGATCCGGGCGGCGATCACGGCCTGATGCAGCTCGTCCAGCTTGTGTCCCGACAGGGTGACCTCGCCCTGGGCGGGCAAGACCTCACGCGTGAGCAGCTCGGCGAGGGCGCGCCGCTCAGATTCGTGCGAGGCCTTGATCGCCACACGCGCCTTGCTGGGAATGGTCAGGTCGATATCTTCCAGAACGATCTTTCCGTCCTCGTCCCGCACGGTGACGTTCTTCAGTTCGATGTCGCCGTGCAGATGCGGGATGGCGTCGGGTTCACCTTCGAACAGCTCCTCGGGGATCATGTTGTCGGGGTTGAAGCGTTCGGTCACGACCTGCCAGCGCAGCGACATGTCCTGAACCTGGTTGTAATAGGTCAGAAGATCGCGCCAGGGGCCGCTGAGGTCCTTGTAGGCGCCCAGTGCCGCAACCAGCGCCCCCACCGTGACCTTGCCGGTGATCGCCAGATACCCGCCGATCGAATAGAACAGAAAGGGTGTGATCTGGGCGATCAAGTTGTTGAGAAATTTCATGAAGAACTTCTTGTTGTAGATCTTCACGCGAATCTCGAACAGGGTTCCCAGCCGATGGCTGAACTGGGCCAGCCGATACCGCCAGCCGCCATTCACCCGCAGATCGCTGATACCGGCTGCGGTCTCGCCGATCTCGGTGCTCAGGTGCCGGATTTCCTGGATGCGCTCCTTGTTCAACAAGTTGATTTGGCGCTGCAGGCGCGGGATCAGCCAGGCCTGCAACGGAATGAGCGCAATCGCGGCCAGCCCGAACCACACGCTCTGCATGAACAGGAAGGTCACGATGGTCATCATCTGGCCGAACTGGAAGACCGGCTGGGCGATGGCATCGCCCATGAGCCCGCCCAGCGGCTCGGCCTCGGCGGTGATCATCGACACCAGCTCGCCCTGGCTGGTCGAAGAGAAATAGGGTTTCGGAAACTTCAGCATCCGCCGGATCAGGGTGAACCTGAGGCGGCGCAACATGCGTTCGGCCACGATGCCCTTCATCGTGTTGATCCGCATCTTCATGATGCCGCCGGCGATCACCGTCCCCAGAAACGCAAGGCACAGGATCATAAGGTACTGAACTTGCGTCACCGTCACGCCGAAAAACGTCACCGTGTTGCCCGTGGCACCAATTGCGTCGTTGATGATCCGCTTGGGCAGCTCGAGTGAGGCGTAAAGGAATGGGAAGGAAATCACGGTCAGAAACAGAAGGATGAACTGCTGTTTCTTCGAATGCTTCCAAATAAATGCAAAGAGGGTGGGTTCCATGCCCGGCCTTGTCTTGAAGTTTTGGACTGCGGCCCGTTGCAAAGGTTCCACTGCGGCCGGGTGCCTGACGGTAAGCTTTGGCCGGAGCCATTTCAAGAACACCCGAAAAATTGTTCCGCCCACCCCGCGTCACCGCGAATTTTGCCGCACCCCGCACGAAGGCGGGTTTATCCTGCCCCGGCAAATCGACTAAAGAGGTGGCGTTTCTCGATGCAAGGGCTCATGCGCAAGCTTCTGACACGCTATTTCAACCGAAAGGTGCTGGACAGATGGCGCCGGGCGGCCGCGACCGCCGGCACGGCCAGCCTGCCGCAACTGCGCCTGCAGCGCGATCAGGCGCGCCTGCTACGGTTCGAGCTCAATCGCCTGATTCATGAGGCTGACAGCCGCCTGATGCGGCCCCGGATCGGTTCACGACAATTCCCCAAACCGCTGGGCACAGACTGGTCGTGGCGACCCGACTTGTGGCGCGGGCCGATGCCCGGACGGGGCGTCTGTCCGGTCGCGCGGCAGGAGCGGCTGGATGAACAGACGACCATCTTCCACGATTGCCCGCAGGCCGAGATCGGCATGCAGCAGGTGCGCAACAGCGACGAACGCGATCTGGCCCCGTTCGGTCTGGCTCTGGATGTGTTCGATTTCCGCGGTTCGTTCCTGTCAGTGTCCGTCGAATTGCCGTCCGAGGCCCGGACTGCCCTCAGCCGCCAGCACATGTTCCGCGCCAGCGTCCAGTCGGAACAGGAGCGGCAGGCGCGGATGTTCGCGCGTCTGAATATCCAGCACGGCCCAAACACCGAACAGGTCCTTCGGGAACTGCCGCCCGGGTCCGAGGTTTCGACGGTGGATTTCGACCTGGCCCACCTGGAACTGAACGAACGTCGGGTCCAGAAAATCTGGTTGGATCTGATCCTTGACGGGCCGGCCATGAACCGGGTGGTCATTCGCGACCTGACCCTGTGCCGCTATCATCGCGCAGATCTGTGAAGGACACCGACATGACCCATGCAAAGCTTGTACCGATCCGGTTCGAAAACGCCCTCTGGGAGGGGCAACTGACCGCCGCATCGGAACCCCGGGTCGAGGCCCGGTATCTGGGCGAGGTGCTGCCGGGCGTCGAGGTCACTCCGAACGACGCGGGCTGGATGCTAAGGGTTCCCGTACCGCCGGCCCTGCTGTCGGACGGGGTGCATTGCGTCACCATCTGGGATTGCGAGCGCCAGTCGAAACTGGGCGACTTTTCGGTAATATCTGGGGCGCCGGCCTCGGGCGACATCCGGACCGAGCTTGAACTACTGCGGGCCGAGCTGGATATGCTGAAACGCGTCGTGCGCAGAATGCACCAAGGGTAGCGCCACCCCGATCCGCCGGGCCGCACTGGCCGACTCCAACTGCGACCTGTCAATTTGACGGGATTTGTGGCTTGATGGGGCATTCGAAACGGCCGGGATGCGTCATGGAACGCGACAGCATCATCAAGGTCATCGCGTTGATGGTGACCGCCTTCGGCATCGGGATCGACTTCACCGGTGCTCTGATGCTGGTGCCCGCGATCGAGAATTCCTTCGACGCCGACATCACCAGCACCCAATGGGTTCTGAACATCTATGCCCTGTTCTTTGCCATGACCATGGTCGCGGGCGGGCGGCTGGGAGACCTGTACGGCCACCGCAAGGTCATGCTGATCGGTCTGTCGGTGTTTCTGTTTTCGTCGATTCTGTGCCTCGTCGCACCGAACCTGGATTTTCTGATCGGTGCCCGGGCGTTGCAGGGAGTGGGTGCCGGGTGCGTCTGGCCATGCACCCTGGCCCTAGGCGCCACCAAGGTCTCGCGAGACGAACACCGCGCGCTGGTGATGGGCCTGATCCTGGCCGGCGTCACCAGCGGCAATGTCTTTGGCCCGATGATCAGCGGGTTCGTCGTCAATCTGGGGGACTGGCGCCTGTTCTTCCTCGCCAATGTGGTGTTTTCGACCGTCTCGATGGGCACCACGCTGACGCTGATCCCGCGCGAGACCGATCACAAGAACGGCGAACACATCGACTTTGCCGGAATGGGCATTTTGTCGATGGCGGTTCTGCTGTTGCTGTACGGGTTGGATGTCGGGGCCGACTGGGGGTGGCTCTCGGTTCCGTTGCTGGCGGTGTTTTTCGTCAGCGCGGTGCTGTTGGGGCTGTTTTCGAGGGTCGAAAATCGTGTGCGCCAACCGCTGCTGCTGCCGCAGATGATGCACAACCCGCAATTCCGGATCACGCTGGGGCTGAACATGTTCAATGTCTCGGCCGCCTTTGTCGGGCTGCTGTATTTTCCGCAATACATGCAAAAGGTCCTGGGCTGGTCGGCTTTCGAATCCGCCTTGGGCCTGGCGCCTCTGACGGTCCTGCTGGCCGTCGGTTCGATCGTGTCGGGCACGCTGTACAACGACTTTGGCCCCAAGCGGCTCATGTTCTGGGGCTACCTGTCGGCCACGACCGGCGCCGCCAGCATCGTCATCCTGCCGATGAGCCTGGGATACCTGCAGATCCTGCCGGGCATGGCCCTGATCGGATTGGGGGCCACGCTGACGGTCGGGCCTTCTGGTACGGCCGCCGTGTGCGCTGTCCGGCCCGAGCGCGCCGGGCTGGTCGGGGGCCTGAGCTTCATGGCACATCTGGTCTATGGCGCGGTCTCGGTCGCGGTTGCCACCGCGATCATGTACACGACCAGCCTGTCCAGCCTCGGCAGTCAGCTCGCCAAGGCGGGCATCGACATGCCGGCCGCCGATCAGAAGGCGATCAATGGCGGCACCCTGACGACCCGGACGGCACAGGCCATCATGGGCAAGCTGGATGCAGACCAGGCCGAGACGGTCAAATCCGCCATTGCCACGGCATTCGATACGGGAATGAACATGGCTTTCGTGTTTGCCACCCTATCGGTTTCGATGGGCATCATCCTTGCCCTGTTGCTGGACGAAAAGAAACTGCACAAGGTTGAAAGCTGACGACACGAAAACGGGCCGCGCCCGGCGCGACCCGTGCTGTTCGATGCCCGGTCGTTACTGCGAGGCGCGGGCGGTCGGGTTGAACGCGGACAAACCCTTCAGGATGTCGATGGCATAGGCCAGTTGATAATCCTGCTTGCGCAGTTCCGCAGTCGCCTCGGCCTTGGCGCGGTCTTCTTCGATCTGGCGGTTCTCGTCCTCGGTCAGGCTGTCATTGTTCAGGCTTCCGCGCAGATCGGCCTCGGACCGGGTGCGGGCGGCCGCCTCTTCGTCCTCGTCCTCTTCGGGTCGGTTGCGCGGCTGTTCCACGATGATGTCCGGGCTGACACCCAGCGCCTGGATCGAGCGGCCCGACGGCGTGTAGTACCGCGACGTGGTCAGGCGCATCGCGCCATCCCCCCGCAGCGGCATCACCGTCTGGACAGACCCCTTGCCGAAGCTCTTGGTGCCGACGACGATGGCCCGGCGATGATCCTGCAGGGCGCCCGCGACGATTTCCGACGCCGAGGCCGAACCGCCATTGATCAGCACGACGATCGGCTTGCCCTCGGCCAGGTCACCGGGCGTGGCGTTGAACCGTTCCCCATCTTCGGGGTTGCGGCCACGGGTCGAGACGATCTCACCTTCGTTCAGGAACGCGTCCGAGACCTTGATCGCCTGGGTCAGCAGGCCGCCCGGATTGTTGCGCAGGTCCAGCACGACGCCGTTGATCTTGTCGATGCCGCCGGCCTCGGCGATCTGTTTCTCCAGACCCTCCTTCAGGTTCGGATAGGTCTGGTCGTTGAAGGTGGTCACGCGCAGGACCACGCTTTGACCTTCGGTGCGCGCGCGGACGGCGGTCAGCTTGATCGTGTCGCGGATGATGGTCACGTCGAACGGATCGGGCTCGCCTTCGCGCACCACGGTGATCACGATCTCCGACCCCACCGGGCCGCGCATCAGATCGACCGCCTTGTCCAGCGTCAGGCCCAGGATGCTTTCGCCATCGACATGGGTGATGAAATCGCCGGCCTCGATGCCCGCCTCATCCGCCGGGGTGCCGTCGATGGGCGAGACAACCTTGACGAACCCGTCCTCCTGCGTGACCTCGATGCCCAGCCCGCCGAACTCGCCGCGGGTTTGCACGCGCATCTGTTCGGCGTCGTCGGGCGACAGATAGCTGGAATGCGGATCCAGCGAGGTCAGCATCCCGTCGATCGCCGCCTCGATCAGGTCTTCGGGCGCGACCTCTTCGACATACTGGGCACGGATGCGCTCGAAAATGTCACCGAACAGGTCCAGCTGCTCGTACACGCTGGCCTTGTTTGCGGCCTCCTGCGCCAGCAGCGGCCCGGCGATCTGGGTTGTGGCGATGATCCCTGCCAGGGTTCCGGCCAGACCGGCCATCACGAATCGTTTCATGCGCGTCTATCCATCCTTGTGCGTCCGGAACCATGTTTCCGGATCAACGGGCCTGTTGTTCTCTCTGACCTCTATATAGAGCGTTTCTGACCGATCAGTTCCAGTGCCATCACCGCTTGTTGACAAAATCGCGCCGATTTCCGGCAGATTCCCCGGCATCAACCCCACCGGAGAGCCCTCGGGGATCACCTGCCCGGGTTCGCCATAAACCTCCTGAAGGCCCGAGAACACGAAAAGAAGCCCCGGCTGCGGTTCCAGGATGATCAGGTTGCCAAGGTCCAGCAGCGGCCCGCGATAGCGAATCGTGGCGGCCGTGGGCGATACTACCAAGGCACGCGGCCGGGTGGCCAGAACAAGGCCGGGCCGGGTGACGCCGGCCGCATCGGTTTTCCCCGACCGGTGCACCAGAACGCCCTGCGTCGGCAGCGGGATCCGGCCCTTGCGATCCGAAATATCAGCATCGGTTTCGGCGATTTCACCGGCCGAGATCTCGGCCAGACCGCTGGCGAACCCGTCCAATGTTTCGGTGGACGAGATCAGAATCGCGGTGCGCACCGGATCTTCGACAAAACGGCGCGGCAAGTTGGTACGGTCGGCGATGGCTTCGCTCAGCCGCGTGCGGGCATCCTGCACCTGCTCCAACCCTTCGGTCAGAGTTTGCGCCGCGCTTTGCTGCAGTCGGCGCAGGGTCTGAACCTCGTCCAGATCGCGGGCCAGCGCCCGGGCCTTGGCATTCAGGCCGGGGGTGACCTCGGACAGCATCATCCCGGTGCGCGCCGCCCCCAGCGGCCCGGCCGGGTGCAGCATCAGAACCGGAGGCGCCGTGGTTTCGATGGTTTGCAGCACGCCCAGCAACTGGCGGATTTCTCGTTCGCGCGCGTTCAGCTCGGTGGTCAGCTGGCTTTCGCGCAAAGCCGCCCGGCGCAGCCCGTCGCGCATGGCCGCCAGCCCGGCTTCGTAGGCTTGGATCGTCTCGGTCAGGGCGCGCACACGGTCGCGGGCGGTTTCGGCCTCGGTCAGCGCGATCGAGGCCTGTTCCAGCATCTGCGCCGCATCCAGCGCCGCCTGCGCGGGGTCCGGCGCGGCCCGGGCCGCTTGCCCCGCCATCAGAGCCGCCAGAAGAAGCGCGCGCAGCCTCATGACAGCAGGCTCTCACCCGTCATTTCCAGCGGCTTGGGTAGGCCCATCAGGTCCAGCACCGTGGGGGCCAGATCGGACAGGCGACCTTCGCGCAGGGTTGCGCCCTCGGGTCCGCCAACCAATGCCACAGGTACCGGGTTCAGGGTATGGGCGGTATGCGGGCCGCCGGTTTCGGGGTCGATCATGGTTTCGCAGTTGCCATGATCGGCGGTCACGATCATGGCCCCGCCCGCCTTTTCAAGCGCGGCGACCACACGGGCCAGGCCTTGATCCACGGCCTCGCAGGCCTTGATCGCGGCCTGCAGGTCACCGGTATGGCCCACCATGTCGGGGTTGGCGTAATTGGCGACGATCAGGTCATAGCCGTCCTCGATCGCCTCGACGAATTTGTCCGTCACCTCGGCGGCCGACATCTCGGGCTGCAGGTCATAGGTCGCCACCTTGGGCGACGGGGCCATATAGCGGTCCTCGCCGGGCTCGGGTGTCTCTTTGCCGCCGTTCAGGAAGAACGTGACATGGGGGTATTTCTCGGTTTCGGCCAGACGGAACTGGCGCAGGCCCTGCTTGGCGACCCATTCGCCCAACGTGTTCACGATCTCGCGCTTGGGGAATACGGTCGTCATGTAGTCGTTGTGGCCGTCGGAATATTCCACCATGCCCAGCAGCGCCGACAGGTGCGGGCGTGGTCCGGTGTCGAATTCGGCAAATCCGGGTTCGCCGATGGCGCGCAGGATCTCACGCGCGCGGTCGGCGCGGAAATTGAGGCAGAAGAACCCGTCACCGTCGCGGACGCCGTCGTAGCCGGGCAAAACCGTGGGGGCGATAAACTCATCGGTCTCGCCCCGGTCGTACGCGGCCTGAATCGCGGCGCTTGCGGTATCAGCCTGCCCGCCCTGCGCTTTGATGATCGCGTCATAGGCGCGGCCGACCCGTTCCCACCGGTTGTCGCGGTCCATGGCATAGTACCGCCCCGAAACGGTGACGACGCGCGCGTTCGCGGGCAGGCGACGCTCCAGCTCGGCCAGGAAGTCCAGCGCCGATTTCGGGGCCACGTCGCGCCCGTCGGTGATGGCGTGCAGTGCCACCGGCACGCCTGCATCGGTGATCGCTTTTGCGGCGGCGACGATATGGTTTAGGTGCCCATGCACCCCGCCATCCGAGACCAGCCCCATCAGATGCGCGGTTCCGCCCGCCGCGTTCACCTTGGCGACAAAGTCCTGCAGCGCGGCATTTTCGAAGAACGAGCCGTCCTCGATCGCTAGATCGATCTGGCCCAGATCCATAGCCACGACCCGCCCGGCCCCGATATTGGTGTGGCCGACCTCGGAATTTCCCATCTGCCCGCTGGGCAGGCCCACATCCGGACCGTGGGTGATCAGCCGCGCGTGCGGACCCTTGGACATGATCGCGTCGAATGTGGGCGTGTTGGCCAGATACGGCGCATTGGCCAGTGTGTCGTCGGACAGGCCCCAGCCATCGAGGATGCACAGGACGACGGGTTTGGGTGCGCTCATGTCGGGTCTCCGGTAACTGCTCTTGTCCGTTCTTCTATCCCCTGCCCGCCGCATCGTGAACCGCCTTTTGCGGCGATCCGCGCCGCGCGGGGTTATTTCCTGATCTGCTGCCAGGGCCGCGCCTTGCGGCCGCGATACTTGACCGTTAGCTCGGGCGGAGCGTCGCTTTCGTCATAGGCGCCCAGGATCACGCCCTTGCCGCGACTTTTGGTGCGCATCCCGACCAGCTCGGCTTCTGAGCGGGTGGTGCGTTGCGACGGGCGACGTGCCCAGGCGAACAGGTGGTCGTACATCTGCGCGATCACACCCGCATGGGCCGGGCTGTCGCCCAGATCGGTCAACTCGGCGGGGTCGTTTTCCAGATCGAACAGGATCGGGCGGAACCCGCCTTCGCAATGGATCAGCTTCCACTTTTTCGTGGCCACCATGAACATCGCCGCGTCGCGCACCGACACGCCCAGGGTTTCCGCGATGGGCGAGGCCGAATAGTCGTATTCGCAGATCACGAATTGGCGCGGGGTCTCGGCCGCCTGCCCGTGAAGGATGGGCAAAAGGGAATGACCTTCCAGAATATGGTCGGGCACCGCAACGCCCGCGACCTCGACGAAAGTGGGGGCCAGGTCGATCGACTCGACCAGCGCGTCGCAGGTGGTGCCGCGCGTGGCATCGGCCTGTTGGGATGGGTCGTAAATGATCAGCGGCACCTTGGTCGAAGCGTCGTGGAAGAACGTCTTTTCGCCCATCCAGTGATCGCCTAGAAAATCGCCATGGTCCGAGGTTAGCACGATCATCGTGTCGTCCATGCGGCCGGTGTGCTCCATCCAGTCCAGCAACCGCCCGATCTGGTCGTCGGCCTGCTTGATCAGGCCCATATAGGCGGGGATCACCGCCGCGCGCACATCCTGCCGCCAGAAGGTCTGGCCGATCTTGGTGTGCATGAAGGCGCTCAGCACGGGATGCGCCTCGGCCCGCTCGGTCTCGGACCGGTTGGGCGGCAGAACATGCTCGGGCCCGTACATCGAGGCATAGGGCTCGGGGACGATATAGGGCCAGTGCGGCTTGATGTAGCTCAGGTGGCAGCACCATGGGCCGTCATGGGTTTCCATGAACTCCATGCCGCGCGTGGTCAGATAGGGGGTTTCGCTATCCTCCTCGGCGATGTTTGCGGCCTGCGGCGCGTTTTTCAGAAACCAGCCCGACAACACGTTTCCATCGGCATCCAGACCGGAATTTGCAAAGTCGTGCCAGGGGTTGTCGCTGTCGTAACCCTTGTCGGCCAGCCAAGCGTTATAGGCTCGGGCGCCATCAGGGTCATAGAACCCGTCGGGGCCTTCGGGGCGCATCCCGTCATCGCGCTCGAACACGTCAAAGCCGCATTCGGCCACCCGCGCGCCGATCAGGCTGTCGGGCTCCAGGCCCAGCCGGGCCATGCCTTCGGCGTCGGCGCGCATATGGGTCTTACCGACCAGCCAGCAGTCCATCCCCGCCTTGCGCAGATGGTCGCCCATGGTCAGCTCGCCAACCTTCAGCGGAATGCCGTTCCACGAGGCGCCGTGCGACTGCACGTATCGCCCGGTATAGGTGGACATACGCGAGCTGCCGCAGATCGGCGACTGGATATAGGCCCGCGTGAACCGCACGCCGCGCGCGGCCAGACGGTCGATATTGGGCGTGTGCAGATGTGGATGGCCGTAACAGCTCAGGTAGTCCCAGCGCAGCTGGTCGAACATGATGAACAGGATGTTGCGGGCCTTGGCCATTCAGGTCCGTTCACCCTGGCTTTCCATCTGTTCCACCATCCGGCGGGCGCGCTTGCATTGCAGCTTGTCACGCAGGGGGCTGTTGGGGTCCACGTCCTTTTGGCACACCACGCATTTGTCGGCGCCCGAGATCGCGTTCAGCCCGCCGCAACTGCCTTTGATGGTCTTGCCCATCAGCATCACGCCCAGCGACATGCCGACCATGATGATCAGCAGCAGAACAAACGCGAGGATAAAGGTGCTCATCGGCCGGCCCGCCCTTCAGTTCGATCCCAGCGCATCCTTGAATGCGCTGCTTTGTACCGTGATATAGGCATCTTCGCCGCCTGTCACATCCCGCGAGATGAAAAACACCGCCAAACCCAGCTGATCGGCCAGTTTCAGCCCCCGCTCCTGCCCCAGCGCAAGCATCGCGGTGGCCCAGGCATCGGCCATCATCGCGTTTTCCGCCAGAACCGTGACCGAGGTCGTCAGATGAGTGATCGGGCGTCCAGTGGTCGGGTCGATGATATGCGAATACCGCACCCCGTCCTGTTCGAAAAAATTCTTGTAATCGCCCGAGGTCGCCATGCCGCGGTTGTCCAGCGGCACGATGAACTGGATGGTTTGCGACCCGGTTTCGGGCTTTTCGATGCCGATGCGCCAGGCCTCGCCCTTGTCGTTCTGACCGCGGGCCACCAGATCACCGCCGATCTCGACCATATAGTTCTCGACCTCCGCCGCGCGCAGCGTCTCAGCCACGGCGTCGATCCCGTATCCCTTGGCGATGGCCGACAGGTTGATCCCCACGCCCGTCTGTGTCTTGGCCAGCGTCCCGGCCTGCGCATCCAGCGTCAGCAGGCGCGCCTGCCCCACCTGCTCGAGCGCCGCCGCGATCTCGGCATCCGATGGCACCGGGTCCTCGGGCTTGCGCGGACCGAACCCCCACAGCTCGATCAACGGGCCAAGCGTCACGTCGAACACGCCGCCGCTTTGTTCGTGCACCTGGTTGGCACCCGCGATCACATAGGCGAATTCTTTCGACACCGGCATCGGGTCGGTGCTGGCCGAGGCGGAAAAGACCGAGACCTCGGAATTCGGGTCCCAGTTGGACATCTTCGCGTTCACCTGCGCCAGCGTTTCCTCCACGGCGGCGGACAGGGCATCCGCGTCCAAATCCTCGCCGATTGCGGTGACGTGATAGGTGGTTCCCATGGTTTCACCCGACAGGCGAACAACCTCGGGTTCCTTGTCGAACAGGCAGCCAGCGACGAACAGGGTCAGGGCCAGGGCAAGCAGTCGGCGCATCGCGTGATCTCCGGGTAATGTTTCGTGGCGCGTATGCCAGCGCCCCCAGTCAGAGTCAAACCGACCTCAGACCTTCAGTGGCAGAAAGCCAAGCGCCAGCAGCCCGATCGCCGCCGGCAGACCGAACAGCCAAGCGCGCTTCTGCCAGCCCGGGGGCTGCTCTTTCCACAGTTTGCGGAAGTTGTGGCCACAGACCACCACCCCGAAAAAAATCAGCGCGGCAATGGCAGGGGTCAGATGCAGGTTCGACACGCGGCCCGGGTTTCCTTTTTGGTCTGGCGCGGTTGCGCGGGTTTCCAGAAATTGCACCCTATACAGGTGCGCATCCTGGGGTAAGGTGAAAGGACAGCAGCAGTGAAGGAGGAGACCGCCCATGGCCCCAAGCTCTTACCAGCCCCCGACGCGCGGCGACAAGCCCGAGAGCGCAACCTACAGCCAGTCGGTCGAGTCGAATCTGTCGCAGACCCAATCGACCGTGGCGAAGCTGCTGGAAGGCAAGGGCGAAGACGTGATTGCGGTTCGACCCAATGACACGATCCATACGGTCGTGCAGATCCTGAAGGACAAGCGCATCGGCGCGGTCGTGGTCACCGATCAGAACGGCGCGCTGCAGGGGATCCTGTCCGAGCGCGACATCGTGCGCCGTATGGCCGATACGCCGGGCCAGACCCTGCCTCAGTCGGTTCAGGACCTGATGACGCGCGAGGTGCGGACCTGCACACCGGACGACCTGCTGATCGAGGTGGTGAAAACCATGACCGAAGGCCGATTCCGCCACATGCCGGTTTTGCGCGACGGGCATCTGTGCGGTGTCATCACAATCGGCGACGTGGTGCAATTCCGCTTGAAGGAACTGGAATACGAAGCCCTGCGCATGAAACAGATGATCGTCGGCTGACCGGCAGTCAGGTCTGCACCGGATCGGTGCACAGGAACCGGACCGTGCTGGGCCCGATCTCGGCCGCCGTCAGCCGACCCGTGGCAAATGCGCCCGTGTCGATCGAGATCACCCGGTTGCGTACGCATGGTTCCGGCACGATCGTATGGCCGTGGACGACCCACTGACCGTCCGAACGCGGCTTGCCCGGAAAATCTCCATGCCCCCACAGGCAGGTTCCACGAGCCTGGTCGTCGGGGTCCGAACCGGGGTTCAACGCTGCGTGCACGACGGTCACGTTTCCCGTCGTCCAGCACAGCGGCCGGGCGTGCATCCACTCAAGCAGCGGCGCCCCCATTTTCTGTTCCAGCCGTCGGGCGGCGCGCACCGCGTCGTCGGGCGTCAAGTCCAATGCAAGATCCGTCAGCCCGAACGAGGCCAGCGTCTGCCGCCCGCCATTGTGCATCCACAATCGACAGGTTCGCCTGGGCCGTTGAAGGAACCGCAGCAGCAGGTCTTCGTGGTTGCCCAGCAAGCAGATCACCTGCCGGTCACGGGCTTGGCTCAGGTGCTGCAGGTGGCGCAGGACCTGGGCGCTGTGGTCGCCGCGGTCGACATAGTCGCCGACGAACACGATTGGCAGGTCTTGCTGCAGCTGACCCAGGATCTGCTGCAGCAGATCCAGCCGCCCATGGATGTCACCCACGGCGTAGAACCGTTGCCCGGGCGCCAGCGTGGCCAGTGCGTCGGACGGGTTCGTCCCGCCGGGGCGCGAAACAAGCGACTTGAGCCAGGAAAAAATCATCACCCGCAGTGACTATCCCGAAGACCCGCGCCCGGCAATGCTCAACGGCCCTGACGACCCCGAAAATCTCCTTGACCTCGGCCGTTCGAAAGGGTCCCTGATGGTTGGACCACGGGGTTTGCGGACGGAGCTTGAATGAAACGGGTATTGGTGACGGGAACGGCGGGGTTCATCGGGTTTCACCTGGCACGACTGCTGTTGTCCGAAGGGTTCCGGGTGCATGGCTATGACGGGATGACCGACTACTACGACGTCACGCTCAAGCAACGCCGGCATCAGATGCTGCTGCAGACGCCTGGCTTTTCCGCAACCGAGGACCTGCTGGAAAACCATGACCGCCTGATGCAGGTCGCCGAGGAATTCCGACCCGAGATCATCGTTCACCTCGCCGCGCAGGCGGGCGTGCGCTACAGCCTGGAACATCCGCGCAGCTACGTGGACTCCAACGTGGTGGGCACGTTCAACGTGATGGAAGTGGCGCGCACGCACAAGGTCGAGCACCTGCTTATGGCCTCCACCTCCTCGGTCTATGGCGCGAACGAGGACATGCCGTTTTCCGAGCTGGACAAGGCCGACCACCAGCTGACCATCTATGCCGCCACCAAGAAGGCGAACGAGGCGATGGGCCATTCTTATGCCCATCTGTGGGACCTGCCGACCACGATGTTCCGCTTCTTTACCGTCTACGGCAACTGGGGGCGGCCCGACCTGGCCTATTTCAAGTTCACCGATGCCATCCTGCATGACCGGCCCATCGACATCTACAACAACGGCGAGATGTACCGCGACTTTACCCATGTCGATGACCTTGTGCGCGGCATCCGCCTGCTGATCGATGCGGTGCCCGAACGGCCTGCGTCAAAGGCGGATATCGCCCAGGGCGACAGCCTGTCGCCCGTCGCGCCCTTCCGGGTGGTCAATATCGGCAATTCCGACAAGGTCCGGCTGATGGATTTCATCGAGGCGATCGAGGAAGCGGTCGGCAAGAAGGCCATTCGCAACTACATGCCGATGCAGATGGGCGACGTGCCCGCGACCTGGGCCGACACCTCGCTTCTGCAGCGCCTGACCGGGTTCAAGCCGCAGACCGACATTCGGGACGGAATGAAATCCTTCGTGGCGTGGTACCGCGACTATTACGGCATTGGCGCATGAAAAAACCGGCGCTCTGGGCGCCGGTTTCAAGGTTGGTCATCCGCCGAAATCGTCCAGCATGATGTCTTCGCGGTCCACGCCCAGTTCCAGCAGCATGTTGATGACCGACTGGTTCATGATCGGCGGACCACACATGTAGAATTCGCAGTCCTCGGGCGCCGGGTGGTCCTTGAGGTACTGCTCGTACAGCACGTTGTGGATGAAGCCGGTGAAGCCCTCCCAGTTGTCGCCCGGCTGCGGGTCCGACAGGGCGACGTGCCATTCGAAATTCTCGTTCTCGGCGGCCAGCTGGTCGAAATCCTCGACATAGAACATCTCGCGCCGCGACCGGGCGCCGTACCAGAAGGTGATCTTGCGCTTGGTCTTCAGCCGCTTGAGCTGGTCGAAGATGTGGCTGCGCATCGGGGCCATGCCCGCGCCGCCGCCGATGAACACCATCTCCTTGTCGGTGTCACGCGCGAAGAACTCGCCGAACGGTCCCGAGATCGTGACCTTGTCACCCGGTTTCAGGTTGAAGATATAGGACGACATCTGGCCCGGCGGGATGCCCTCGGAGCCCGGCGGGGGCGAGGCGATCCGCACGTTGAGCATGATGATGCCCTTTTCCTCGGGGTAGTTCGCCATCGAATAGGCGCGCTCGATCGGTTCGCTCACCGTGGACTTGTACTGCCACAGATTGAACTTGTCCCAATCCTCGCGGTACTCCTCGGCGACGTCGAAATCCTTGTAGTCAACATCGTGCGGCGGGGCGGCAATCTGGATGTAGCCACCGGCGCGGAAATTCACATCCTCGCCTTCGGGCAGCTCCAGCACCAGCTCCTTGATGAAGGTCGCCACGTTGTCGTTCGACCGGACGGTGCATTCCCATTTCTTGACGCCGAAGACCTCTTCGGGAACCTCGATCTTCATGTCCTGCTTGACGGCCACCTGGCACGACAGACGGTCGCCGCAGGCGGCCTCGCGCTTGGTGATGTGGCTTTCCTCGGTCGGCAGGATCGACCCGCCGCCTTCCAGGACCCGCACCCGACATTGTGCACAGGTGCCGCCGCCACCGCAGGCCGACGGAACGAAGAGTTTCTGAGCCGCCAAGGTCTGCAGCAGCTTGCCGCCCGCAGGCACCGAGACGGTTTTCTCACCGTTGATGGTGATGTTGACGTTGCCTGTCGAGACCAGTCGCGAGCGCGCCACCATAATGATGGCTACCAGCGCAAGAACGATCAGGGTGAAAAGGACAACGCCGAGCGAGAAAGTTTCCATGCCCCTGCCCCTTTACAGTTTGACGCCCGAGAAGGACATGAAGGCCATCGCCATCAGACCTGCGGTGATGAAGGTGATGCCAAGGCCCTGCAGCCCGTCGGGGATGTCGGAATATTTCAGTTTTTCGCGCACGCCCGCCATGGCGGTGATCGCCAGCGCCCAGCCAAAGCCCGAAGACAGGCCATAGGTCGCGGCTTCGGCAAAGTTGTAGTCGCGTTCGACCATGAACAGCGAGCCGCCCAGGATGGCGCAGTTCACCGTGATCAGCGGCAGGAAGATCCCCAGCGCATTGTAGAGCGGCGGGAAATACTTATCGAGGATCATCTCGAGGATCTGCACCATCGCCGCGATCACGCCGATATAGGAAATCAGACCCAGGAAGGTCAGGTCCACGTCCGGGAATCCGGCCCAGGCCAACGCGCCCGGTTTCAGCAGATAGTTCAGCAGCAGGTTGTTGGCCGGAACAGTGATCGCCTGCACCAGCATCACCGAGATCCCCAGACCCAGCGCCGTCGAGATCTTTTTCGACACGGCGATGAAGGTGCACATGCCCAGAAAGAAGCTGAGCGCGAGGTTTTCGACGAAGATGGCCTTTACGGCCAGTGAGATGAGCCCTTCCATCAGTGCGCCTCTACCTGCTGGATCTTGTATTCACGTTCTTCGACCTGGTTCGGCTTCCACGTGCGGAAGGCCCAGATGATCAAGCCGATGATGAAGAAGGCCGACGGCGGCAGCAGCAGCAGCCCGTTGGGGACGTACCAGCCGCCGTTGTTCACGGTCTCCAGAATGGTCACCCCGAACAACGAGCCCGAGCCGAACAGCTCGCGGATGATACCCACCAGCATCAGGATCAGGCCATAGCCCATGCCGTTGCCCAGACCGTCGATGAAGGACGCCACGGGCGGGTTCTTCATGGCAAAGGCCTCGGCCCGGCCCATCACGATGCAGTTGGTGATGATCAGGCCCACGAAGACCGAAAGCGTTTTCGAGATCTCGAAGGCATAGGCCTTGAGGATCTGGTCGACCAAGATCACCAGCGACGCGATGATGACCATCTGCACGATGATCCGGATCGAGCCGGGTATCTGGTTGCGCAGGCATGAGATGAAAAAGGACGAAAACGCCGTCACGAACATCACGGCCAGCGACATCACGAAGGCCACTTGCAGCGACGAAGTTACCGCCAACGCCGAGCAGATGCCCAACACCTGCAGCGTGATCGGGTTGTTGTCGACAAGCGGGTCGACCAGCAGATCTTTCTTGGTCTGTGACATCAGATCTCTCCTGCTTGCAGCTTGGCCAGGAACGGAGCATAGCCCGCGTCCCCCATCCAGAATTTCACCAGGTTGTCGACGCCGACCGTGGTCAGGGTCGCGCCGGCCAGCGCGTCGATGTAGAAGTCAGGCCCTGCGGCGGGCATGGTCTTGGCGACGGTGATCTGCAGATCACCAGCATCGTCGCGCAGCTTCTTGCCGTTCCACAGGGCTTTCCAGCGCGGGTTGTCCACCTCGGCACCCAGACCCGGCGTTTCACCGTGCTGATAGAATTGCAGCCCGAAGATGTCGTTGCCGTTCTCTTCCAGCGCGATGAAACCATACAGTGTGGACCACAACCCGTAGCCGTGGACCGGCAGGATCACCTTATCCAGCGCGCCGTTCTCGTCGCGCAGCAGGTAAATCACGCGGTATTTCGCCTTGCGGCCGATCCCGGCAGGGTCGTTTTCCAGAGGTTCGCTCAGCTCGGGGTCGCTGGCGGCGGCAATGTCGTCGAACGTGGCCGGGTCGAACCGGTCGTCGACGAATTCACCCGACGCCAGGTCCAGCACGTGCGGCTCGAACGCGGCAAAAGCCTCGGCCACGTCGATGCCGGGTTCATAGACGCCCGCGACCTGCAGAACGTTGATCTGCTTGTCCTTCAGCTTGTTCGCCTCTTGCACCGGGCGCAGGCTGACCGCGGCGGCCGACACGATCATCGAGGCCACGAGGCACACAGCGACGGCGATGAAGATCGTCTTGCCCACCGAATCCGGCGAGGCCGCCAGGAACCGGGCGATGGCGCCTTTGGGTTCAGGGGATTGCGTATCAGACATGGCGACGCGCCCTCCGTTTGATGTTTGCCTGCACGACGAAATAGTCGATCAGCGGCGCAAAGACGTTGCCGAACAGGATGGCCAGCATCATGCCTTCGGGGAAGGCCGGGTTCACCACCCGGATCAGCACGACCATGACACCGATCAGCGCGCCATAGATATAGCGGCCCATGTTAGTGTGGCTGGCCGAGACCGGCTCGGTCACCATGAAGGCCAGGCCGAACGCATAACCGCCCAGCACGACGTGCCAGTACCAAGGCATCGCGAACATCGGGTTCGTGTCCGACCCGATCAGGTTCAGCAGCAGGGTAAAGCCGATGGTCCCTGCCAGACAGCCCACGATCAGGCGGTAGTTGGCGATCTTGGTCATCAGCAGGAAGGCCAGGCCGATCATCGCGGCAAGGGTCGAGGTCTCGCCAAAGCTACCCTGGATCGTGCCAAAGAAAGCATCCCACCAGGTCATGCCCTGAGCGGCCAGCGCCTGATACCCGTCAGCCGCCGACACCGCCAGCGCCGTCGCGCCCGAGAAGCCATCTACCGGGGTCCAGACGGCATCGCCCGACATGGACGCGGGATAGGCGAAGTACAGGAAGGCCCGCCCCACCAGCGCAGGGTTGAGGAAGTTCTTACCGGTTCCACCAAACACTTCCTTACCAATGACCACACCAAAAATGATCCCCAGCGCCACCTGCCACAACGGCGCGGTGGCCGGCATGATCAGCGTGTACAGCATCGAGGTGACAAGAAAGCCTTCGTTCACCTCATGCCCACGCACGGTGGCAAAGATCACCTCAAAGGTGCCGCCGGCGACCAGTGTCACGATATAGATCGGCAGGAAATACATCAGCCCGTGCATCACGTTGGCAAAGATGCTGGACGGGTCCAGCGAAATGCCCAAGGCCTGCAGGATGGCGATGCGCCAACCGGTTGCCGACTCCGGGCCCAGCGTCGCGATGGCCGAGTTGGCCTGGAACCCGGTGTTGTACATGCCCCACAGGATGCAGGGGATGGTGGCGATCACGACATAGGTCATGATCCGCTTCATATCCACGTATGACCGCGCATGCGGCGCCACGGTGGTCACGGTTTTCGGAGTGTAGATGAAGCTTTCCACCATCTCGTAGATGGGGAAGAACTTCTCGTACTTGCCGCCCTTGGTGAATTGCGGCTCGATCCGGTCAAAGAAGTTGCGCAAACCCATGTGGATCAGCCCTCCTTTTCAATCTTGGTCAGGCAGTCGCGCAGCGCCAGCCCGTATTCGTACTTGGCCGGACAGGCAAAGCCCACAAGGCCCATGTCCTCTTCGTCCAGCTCCAGCGCGCCCAAGGCCTGCGCCGTGTCGGTGTCCATCACCAGCAGCGCCCGCAACAGTTGCGTCGGCAGGTAATCCTGCGGCATCAGTTCTTCGAAGGTGCCGATGGGCACCATGGCGCGGCGACCGCCGTTCAGGTTCGACGTGAAGGCGAACAGCTTTTGGGCAAAGGCCGAGCCCAGAACCGGCTGCACCGCGTATTTCGACGGCATCGGACGGATCCAGCCCATCGGGATCTGGTCGTGATCCTCGCGGATAATGCAAATCTGACGCGCAAAGCGTCCCAGATAGGCGAACGGCCCGGTGGCGTGACGGCCCGACAGAACCGAGCCGGAAATGACGCGGGCTTCGCCGTCTACATTGATCTCGTCGCGTGTCAGATCCTCGGTCGAGGCCCCCATGACGGTGCGGATCAGACGCGGCTGACGCGCGCCGGGACCGGTCAAGGCGACCACCACGTTCGGGTCCAGATGGTCCGATTGCAGCAGCCGCCCGATTGCGATCACGTCCTGATAGCCGATGGTCCAGACGGTTTTCTCGGCGGTCACGGGTTCGAGAAAGTGGATATGCGTGCCGGCAAGGCCCGCCGGATGGGGGCCGCTGAAGGCCGCGGCCTCGACGCCCGGCAGATCGGCGCCTGGGATCGTGTCGCCATCCTTCTGGCACAGATAGGTCTTGCCTTCGGTCAGCTTGGCCACGGCGGCCAGACCGGCGGCAAAGGCCTCAGCCGCGTCGTTGATGATCAGCGCGGCATCGGCGGCCAGCGGCTCGCTGTCCATGGCGGTGACGAAGATCGCGGCGGGCTGAGTGCCCGGCTGCGGCATCTTGGAATAGGGCCGCGTGCGGAATGCGGTCCACAGGCCGGCGGCGCACAGCTTGGCGGTAAGGCCCTGCGCGGTCTCGGCATCGCCCACGCCCGAGAAATCAACACCGGGGTCGTTGGGGTCCGACACTTCGATGACGACGCTCTGCAGCACGCGCCGCGCGCCGCGGTTAATGGCCACGACCTTGCCGGTCAGCGGCGCAACCATCATCGCCTCGGGCGCGTCCTTGTGGCAGAACAGCGGCGTGCCGCGCTGGACGAGGTCCCCTTCCTGCGCCAGCATACGGGGTTTCAGGCCGATGTAATCGGCACCCAGAACGCCCACGGTTGAATAGTTCGGACCCGGCTGGATGCTTTGCTCGGGCGCGCCCAGAATCGGCAGATCCAGCCCTTTTTTCAGTTTGAAAGTTTGCATGTCGCTACGTTCTTCCAAGCCTTTTTCTTGCGCCCGCCATGCAGGCCCGATGATCCGAGCACTGAACAGCGCGGAGTTCCGCCCGCCCCGTCGCAAAAGCAACGCAGACCGGCCGAAATCCGCAGGCGTCTTTCCGATTACGGCCCCTTTACGCGGCACTGCGTCCAAACGCAAACCTGTTACCGCCAAAATCGCCACCGAAACCAAAAAAATCTGCGAAATCCAGCGCCGAAATACCCAAAACCCGGTACGCGCAAATTCCTGTCGCACGCCCACAAGCGCTGGTGTATGCACCCGGGATGGACACAGCCGAGCTTGAAATCTTTCTGGTGGCCACGCCCGGGTTGGAAAAGCCCTTGCTGGCCGAGACCATCCGCAACGGATTCGCCGGTGCGAAGCAAGTGCCCGGCGGCGTCTTGCTGCGCGGCGGCTGGCCCGAGGTCTGGCGGGCCAACCTGATGCTGCGCGGGGCCAACAAGGTTCTGGTCCGGCTGGGGTCTTTTCCCGCCGTGCATCTGGCCCAGTTGGACAAGCGCGCGCGCAAGTTTCCCTGGGGCGACGTGCTGCGCCCGGACGTGCCCGTCAGGGTCGAGGCCACCAGCCGCAAATCCCGTATCTACCACGCCGGTGCGGCGCGTCAGCGCATCGAACGCGCGATCTCGGACACACTGGGCGCCCCGCTCGCCCAGGATGCGCCGGTGCGGGTGCTGGTGCGCATCGAGAGGGACATCTGCACCCTGTCGGTCGACAGCTCGGGCGATCCGCTGCACAAACGCGGCCACAAGGCGGCGGTGGCCAAGGCGCCAATGCGCGAGACGATGGCAGCCATGTTCCTGCACGAATGCGGTTTTGACGGGTCCGAGCCGGTACTGGACCCGATGTGCGGGGCTGGCACCTTCGTGATCGAGGCGGCCGAAATCGCGCTTGGCCTTCCGCCCGGCCGGTCGCGCGACTTTGCCTTTCAGCATCTTGCGACGTTCGATGCCGCCGAATGGGCCCGGATGCGCCAACCGCACGACGCCGCCGGGACCGGGCTGCGGTTTTACGGCTCTGACCGGAATGCGGGCGCGATCGAAACCGCAACGGCCAACGCGCAACGCGCCGAGGTCGATACGGTCACGCGGTTTCGACAGGCTGCGGTCAGCGACATCAAGCCGCCTGCCGACCAAGCCGGGCTGGTGATCGTGAACCCGCCCTATGGCGCACGGATCGGCGACGAAAAACGCCTTCGGTCGCTCTATGGCAGCCTGGGCAAGGTGCTAATGGCACGGTTTTCGGGCTGGCGGGTCGGGATCGTGACCAGCAACCAGTCGCTGGCGCGGGCGACGCGCCTGCCCTTGGTCGCGCCGGGGCCGGTCGTCGATCACGGCGGCACCAAGATCCGGTTGTACCGAACCGACCCCTTGCCTTGACCACGGCGGTGTCCGGCGAAGAGTTTTGAGCGCATTGCCCCAAGAATCCCTCTTGCACATTCAAATCGCCGGGTATAGATCACGCGCCACGGTCGGAGTGTAGCTCAGCCTGGTAGAGCACTGTCTTCGGGAGGCAGGGGCCGGAGGTTCGAATCCTCTCACTCCGACCAATAATTCAAGGCGCCCTGTGGCGCCTTTTTTGTTGGCAAGACAGAGCTCCAAGGTTCGTTGAACCTCATTGCTATTCGAACTCCAGAACTCTGGCAGCCTTCCGCAGATGCTCGGGACTGAACCGAGCGTAGGTCGACGCCGTGATTCTAGTATCGGTGTGACCGAGATACTGAGAGCTATCTCATCCACCTTAGACCCTGTGCACGGCTCCCCAACCTTGGACCACTGGAAGCTGGAACTTCCCGGCTGTTTCACGATCACGGACTGGTAACGCCAGGTGCGCGCGGTAGGTCGCTGGCGCTGGCCATTCTAGAAATATACGACACAACCCTTGCCGGAGCGTGGCCTCAGACCGCGTCGCCCGCCTCCATTCGGGCAAGGAAGGTTTCAGCCTCGGAAAGGATCTGCGCCCGCGTCGCATGCGCCCGTTTGCTCCAGCCGCGATAGATCGGCCCCATGCGCGGGTTCTGCGCGAAGCGCTCTCGGTGACGGTCTAGAAAGTGCCAGTAGAGAAGGTTGAAAGGACACGCATTCGGCCCCGTCTTTTCTTTGACGTCATAGGCGCAACCGACGCAATAGTCCGACATCCGGTCAATATAGGCGCCGGACGAGACATATGGTTTTGACGCCACCACGCCGCCATCGGCGAATTGGCTCATGCCCAGGGTATTCGGTGCCTCGACCCATTCAAAAGCATCCGCATAAACCGCAAGATACCATTCATGGACCTCGGCCGGGTCAATCCCGGCCAAAAGCGCAAAGTTGCCCGTCACCATCAGCCGTTGAATGTGATGGGCATAGGCGAATTCGCGGGTCTGCCCGACCACCTCGGCAATGCAGCGCATGCGCGTCGGTGCCCCCCAGTAGAATTTGGGCAGGCTGCGTTTATGGGCCAGCACGTTGTTGTGAATGTATCCCGGCCCTTCCAACCACCAGACTCCACGGATGAATTCCCTCCAGCCGATGATCTGTCGGATAAAGCCCTCGACCGCATTGATCGGTGCCCGGCCCGCCCGCCATTCGGCCTCGGCAGCCCGGCAGACCTCTAGCGGAGACAGGAGCCCAAGGTTGAGAGCTGGCGAAAGCAGAGAATGGAACATCGTCGGGGCCCCGGTGACCATGGCGTCCTGAAAATCGCCAAAACGTGGCAGAGCATGGCGCAGAAAATGCTCGAGCAGTTTCTGCGCCTGATCGCCGTCGGTCGGGAGTGAGAAAGGTTCGACCGTACCGAAGTGGCCGGAAAAGCGCTCCCCCACCAGGTCGAGCACCGCGCGCACGGTGGCATCTGGCGCAAATGCGGGCGGATCGGGAAAAGCAAGGCCAGACTTGGGCGGTTTTCGGTTCTCGGCATCGAAGTTCCAGCGCCCCCCGGCGGGTTGCTCACCTTCCATCAAAAGGCCCGTCTTGCGGCGCATCACGCGATAAAACCACTCCATGCGTAGCGCCTTGCGGCCCTTGGCCCAAGCGGCGAACTCCTTGGTCGAGCAGATGAACCGGTCATCTTCGAGGAGCAGCATCTCCAGCGGAGTCTCTTCCAGCGCGGCTGCAAGCCGCCAGTCGCCCGGTCGGATGGCAATGACCTCGGTTGCACCAGTCTCATCCGCACGACGCAGCAACTCGCCCGGAATCGAGCCGGCATTCTCGGGGTCGTCCAGCCGGCTGTAAGCCACGCGCCAGCCGTCCGCCACCAGCCGCGCGGCAAACTTGCGCATCGCGGCGAAGATCAACGCGATCTTTTTGGGATGGTGGGGCACACTTGTGGCTTCGGCCAATACTTCGGCCATCACCACGATATCGCGGCGCCGATCGGCCGACCGCAGCGCAGCGCCGTCCACGCTCAACTGATCCCCCAAGACCAATACAAGCCGCGGTGTCAACATGGAACGGCCTTGCAGATGACGTCGAACAAGTTACCGGAACGTCCGGCGACACAGGCTCTTGTGCTCATTTCTGTCTCTCCTTTTTCCTGCGTGCACGACGGCACGCATCGGAACAATGGCGTACCTCATCCCAAACCCGCGCCCATTTCCGCCGCCACACGAAAGGCCTGCCACAGGTCGCGCAGGTCTTTGCGGGCAAGTCGCCCTTTCGGCGCATCTTCACAGGCCCAAATCCAGTTTGAGTTGGCGGTCGTCGGCCGTGCAGCGCCCGGCTTTGCGGTGCCGCCGCGCCCCGCGCCTGCTGCCGTGCAGCGCGAGGACCTTCGCCTTCGCCGCTTGAAACCCGGCACCGCGCCGGGCTTCGGCCATCCGCGCCTTTGCCGCCCGCGCCGCTGTGGCAAGATCGACCACCGGTTCGGGGTATTGCCGCCCCAGAACGCGCCCCGCCCCGGCCCAACGCCATGGCTCATGCAAAAAGGCGTCGGGCACCTCGGCAAGCTCAGGAACCCAGCGGCGGATGAAGCGCCCGTCGGGGTCGTGTTCGCGGCCCTGTTTGACGGGGTTGTAGATACGCAGCGCATTGATACCGGTAACCCCCGACTGCATCTGCACTTGCGGCCAATGGATTCCCGGTTCGTAATCCGTGAAAAGCCGCGCAAGGTGTTGCCCTGTCGGGCGCCAGTCCAACCACAGATGATAGCTTGCCACGGCCATCAGCATCGCGCGCATGCGGAAATTGATCCAGCCTGTGGCGGCAAGGCTGCGCATACAAGCATCAAAAAAGGGAAACCCGGTTTCGCCCTGCTTCCAGGCTTGCAACAGTTCTGCCTCGGGCCGGCGCGGGCGAATGTCGTCAAGCGCCGGGTGCATGGCGCGCTCTTCGAGATCGGGCGCATCCTCAAGCTTTTGCATGAAGTGGCTGCGCCAGTGCAACCGTTCCTCAAACGCGGCAAGCCCTGCAGGCCAGCCCGCCCGGCCGTGCATCGCCGTGCGCGCCTTGGCTGTGCGCGTGGCCTGCACCACTTCGCGCAGGGAAAGGGTGCCAAAAGCCAGATGCGCCGACAACCGCGCGCAGGTAAACGGTGCGGTTCGGGGGCTCGATATCCCACGCCTGTATCCCCCCGCGCGCGTCTCCAAGAATGCAGAAAGGTCGCTCAGGGCCGCAGCTCTGCCCCCGCGCTGGCGGCCCGGACAATGGTCAGCCGCGATCCCAATCTCCGCCTCGGTCGGGAGAGCGCCGGGCGCCACGCCGGACAGCGGTACCAGTGCACCCGGCGGGCTGGCCACCGGCGCCGTCATCTCGGCCTCCCAGCGATTGGCCCAGCCATCCCGGGATGCAAGCCTGCGCACGACGCCACCCTGGGGCAGTTCGTGCCACTGAATCCCCTGCGATCGGGCCCACTCGGCAACTTGCTTGTCGCGTCCAAAGCTCCACAGGTTGCCCGTCTCCTCGTGCGACCAGATCGCGGCCAAACCCTGCCTGGCGTGAAGCTCTGCCAGAACGTCGACTGCGGCGCCGGTTCGGATCACAAGCGGCTGACCCTTTGATGCGAGGTCTGCGGACAGTTCAGCAAGGCATTGGCCAAGGAAGGCAAACTGCCGACCCGACGCGTCCGCCGACCGCCATTGATCCGGATCGACGATGTACAGAGGAAGAACCGGCCCCGCGGCCGCCGCCCGAGCAAGCGGAGCGTGATCCTGTATGCGCAGATCTCGCTTGAACCATACGACCTGCAAGGTGGGGCTTCTGGAGCCCGGTCCGGTCCGCACCACCGGCCTCATGCTGTGGATAGGGTACCGACCGTGTGGAGGGATTCTTCCGCAATGTCGAATTTTGCAAAAACCATACCATCGTTCCCGTTCGTCGGGCCATGTCTGCTGGCGTCTACCACTATGTTTCTCCGCTTGGCCATGCTCTCATAATCCACGACCTCGGGGCGACGTCTCGGTGCGTTGGGCGGCCCGGCAAACCGCGCCGCGTAGCCCAAGATCGGGGCATGGATCAACGGACCTGGTCTGGACGCGCCGCATTTGCTCATCCGCTGTCGTATCACTCAAATGATACGGACATGCCCGTCAATCGGATCACGCAACCCGTCTCGACTGCTTCGTTTTCGGCCAGCAGAGATCTGCATGGCCCGGGTGCGTAGCGGCAAGCCCTGCGCCCGGGTCTAGGCGATCTCGAGGATCAGCGTCTGGCGATAGGGCCGGTCAGGCGTGCAGACAATCGCCGGAAATGCCGGGACATTCGGCGCATTCGGATAGCCCGACGGCTCGATGCAGACCCCGGCATACGGCGCGAAAGGCGTGGACAGATGGGCGGCGGAATAGACCTGCGCCCCGGGCTGATCGGACCGAACCGTCATCGTCAGACCCGACGGAGCCGCAAGCGCGGCAACCGGCTGATCCAGCATGCCGCTGGTGCGGAACACGAAGAAATGATCAAGATCCTTGGCGGCCTGTCCAATCCGCCGGGACGACGAGAAATCCAGCCCGACCGATGCGGACTCGACGATCCTGCCGCGTGGAATCCCCTGATCGTCCAACTCCAGGTGACGATGCGACGCCAGTTGCAGGAGGTGTTCGGAAATGCCTTGGGCGGACCCCAATGTGTAGTAGTTGTGCTGCGCGATGCTGATCGGGGTCGGCCTGTCCGGCCAAGCCGAGATCAAATACGTCAAGCGTGGGCAATCCAACCGGACCTGCACCTCGAACCGAACGGCCCCCGGAAACCCACAGGTACCGTCGGGCGAGATATGCACCAGCACCGCCTCGCGTCGGGAAAGCCGCTCGACCTGCCAAGACTGTCGCGACAACCCGTCGGACCCGCCATGCAGCGTGTTTCGCCCTTCGTTGGCACTGAGCGCGTGTCGAGTGCCGTTCAACTCGAAGCCTGCCCCGCCAATCCGGTTGGCGACCCGCCCAACAATCGCGCCCAGATAGAACGGGTCGTCCAGATATTGGGACGGGTCGTCATAGCCAAGGATCAGCGGTTGATCCTTGTACCACCACCCCTGCGTGATCGCGCCATGGCCCAGCATTGACACCCGCATGCTCCCATCCTGCAGGTGGACAACCGGAATTTCAGCCAATCCCTTCCGATTTTTGTTCATCATCCGGCCAATGGCGCCAGCGCCTTGTAATATGCGCTGTATCGTCGATAAGCGCTGTCATAGGCTTCGATCAGATCATTCTGCGGTTCGATGACGGCGTCGATTTTGGGCGGTGTCATCACCGTTTCGGGTGTTGCGTGCCCGGCAGCGCACATGGCCAACCGCGCCGCACCCAGTGCTGCGCCAAACGCGCTGCCTTCAGGCAGGGCCAGCGGCACGTTCAACGAGGTTGAGATCGTCTGCAGCCAAAAGCGGGATCGCGCCCCACCACCCACGGCAACCAATTGCGCCGGCTCGGTGCCCGTGGCCCTCAGTGCCGCAAGACAATCGCGCATCGCAAAACCGACCCCCTCCATCACGGCCTGCACCAGATCCGTCGACCCGGTTGCGATGTCGAGACCCAAAAAAGCCCCGCGGATGGCGCTGTCATTGTGCGGGGTCCGCTCGCCAGAGAGATAGGGCAGAAAAGTCACCGGTGACGGCCCACAAGGCTCGGCAGCCAGCGCCCCGGCCAGCACCTCGACCGGTTGACCCAGATTGCGTGACAGCCAGTTCAAGCTGTTGGTCGCAGAAAGAATGACGCCCATCTGTATCCAACGCCGGGGGACCGCGTGGCAAAAACAATGAACCGCCGTCTCGGGTGCCGGTGCATAACTGTTCCGGGCCATCAGAAGCACACCCGAAGTGCCAAGAGACAGAAACCCGGACCCCTCGTCGATGCTGCCGATACCGCAGGCCGCAGCTGCGTTGTCGCCTGCACCTCCGGCGACGACGACCGGGCCAGACAGCCCGAATTCGCGGCACAGATCCTGCCGCAGCTCGCCGCCGGGTTCGGTGCCTTCGACCAGACGGGGCATCTGGTCGGACCGCATGTGGCCCAGCTCGAGCGCCAAGTCCGACCAGTCCCGCGCGCCGACGTTCAGCCAGGACGTTCCCGCGCTGTCTGACAGGTCACTGACATAATCTCCAGTCAGCCAGAACCGCAGATAATCTTTCGGCAGCAACACCATGGCCGTACGGGCAAACAGGTCGGGTTCATGGGTGCGGACCCATTCGAGTTTGGGCGCCGTAAAACCGGGAAACACGATATTGCCCGTGGTTTGGCGCATCCCAGGGCTTTCGTCCAGCGCTTTGGCCTCTTGCGCCGACCGTGTGTCGTTCCACAGGATGCATGGCCGCAGCACTGCACCATCCCGGTCCAACAGCGTCGCGCCGTGCATGTGCCCGCTCAACCCGATCGCTCGTACGGCGTCCCAAGACCGCCCGTCGGCGTCCCGAAGCCGGCCCATGACGGTCCTGCAGGCCTTGATCCAGTCCTGCGGGTTTTGTTCGGACCAGCCCGGATTCGGGGTGGATGTGGCAACCCCGGCCTCGGCTTCCGCAACAACCTGCCCGGCCCCGTCCACAAGAATGCCCCTGAGACCCGATGTCCCCAGATCCAGACCCAGATACATATGATGTGGCCCCGCCCGTCCAGTTAGCGAGCGCAAATTGTTTCTTGAGCCGCAAGAATGTCAACACTGAACACCGCCCCTCGGGATGATCCAATTGGATTGTTGGTGAACGACCGGCCTTTGGACTGAAGTTGTCCCACCTTTTCGGACAACTTGGCAGCCTTTCCGAGGTGTATGCGCTTTGTCGCTAAAACCGGGTGAAGGGTAGACTTCCCCTTTCCCCGAACGGATTTACACCATGGCCCGTATGACCGGAGTGGCAAGCGCGGTGTAGCGGTGAGCACGGCGAAGCGGACCTGGATGTCCGCGACCTGCCCGTCGAAGCCCCTTTCCATGAGGCGTTGGCCCATCAGTTTCACGCAATGCATCTTGGGCTCGACGCGGCTTTGGCGGTGATATCCGCTCTTTCCATTGCCGGCAGGCGCACCCGCAGGATACTGCCAAGAGGGGTCGCCAAAGCACGCGACCCGGGGATCGTGACGCGTTGGCCGCTTCTTTTCGGGCGATGCCCCGGCGCTGGCAGGCTTCCACGGGCTGGCTTTCGTGCGCCGCGGGTCGGATTGCCGTTCTGTGCCCCGTCGCTGGTCAACGCCGCGATGGCGTTCATGACCTGTGCCGCATGGTCGGGGTTGGCCGCCGCCGGGTGCGGGTAGACAAAACGGCCGCTGTCATTGTCGAAAAAACGCCCCGAAGCCTCGGCGAATTCGTCCGACAGCGCCGCGCGGCGCAGGGTGTCGGCGCCGATGGCCAGGTCGTTGCCGACCACGCCAAAGCCTTCGCGCACCATTTTCGACGCCAGCAGCGAACCGGGATTGACCGCAACGAAAACCGGCCGCTGCGGATGCGCCCGTGCCATCTCCTGCGACCAGATGGTGAAGACCAGCTTGCTTTGGGCATAGGCCTCCATGTCCGAAAGCGGCCGCTTGCCGTGCATCGCCCCCACGTCCACCGGCGCCTGCGCGGCCGATGATAGGTTCACCACACGGCCCCCGGCCAGGATGATCGGCAAGAGCCTTCGGGTCAGAAGATGGGGCGCCAGCGTGTTGACTACGAAACGCACGTCCAGCTCCTTGGGCGTCAGCGGCTGCGGGGTCTTGTAGACACCAGCATTGTTGATCAGCACACCCAGCCGGTCATGGCGGACGCGCACGGCCTCGGCCAGCGCGGCGGCCCCGTCGAGGCGGGACAGATCGGCACGGAAGGTTTCAGACGCCCCGCCCACCGCCCGCGCGGCGGCGGCGCGCTTTTCGGAGCAGCACGCGGTGGCCGTCCGGGACGTCGATTTCGTCTACACCGATGTATGGGTGTCCATGGGCGAGTCGGATGAGGTTTGGTCACAGCGTATGAAACTGCTGCACCCGTACCAGGTGAACGTCGCCCTCATGGCCAAGACCCGAAATCCGCAAGCGCGTTTCGTGCACTGCCTGCCGGCTTTTCACAATGCCGAATCCTCGGTCGGTGCAGAAATCCAGAGCAAATTCAGGCTGGACGCAATGGAAGTAACCGAGGAGGTGCTCGAAGGCCCGAACTCGATCGTTTTCGACCAGGCCGAAAACCGGCTGCACACCATCAAGGCCGTTCTGGTCGCCACGCTGGGGGCCTAAGATGCTGGTAGCCGCGGCCTTGGGCGGGAACGCGCTGTTGCGGAGGGGCCAGCCGCTGACCGCGGAGGTTCAGCGCGCCAACGTGCGTCGAGCGACCAAGGCGCTGGCGGACATCGTCGGGGCCGGGCATCGGCTGGTGATCACGCATGGCAACGGCCCGCAAGTTGGGTTGCTGGCGCTTCAAGGGGCAGCCAGCGGACCGGATGGCGCATTCCCTCTGGACGTTTTGGGGGCCGAAACCGAAGGCATGATCGGCTACATGATCGAACAGGAGCTGGAAAACGCGCTGGCCCATGTGCACCCGGTGGCGACCCTTCTGACCCAGGTTCTGGTCGACCGCAACGATCCGGCTTTTCGCAAACCGACCAAGTTCGTCGGCCCAGTCTATGACCGCGCCGAAGCCCAGGCGCGCGCCCGCGCAGCTTGTTGGACCATAGCGCAGGACGGGGACAAATGGCGGCGCGTCATACCATCGCCCCGCCCAGTCGAGATTCCAGATTTTCGGGTTCTGAACCTGTTGTTGGACCAGGGCGTGATCACGATCTGCGCAGGCGGCGGCGGCATACTCGTCATCCGCAAGGATGACAGCAGCCTGATCGGAATCGAAGCGGTGATCGACAAGGATGCGGCCAGCGCCCTGCTGGCGCGTCAATTGCGGGCGGACGCATTGTTGTTGCTGACGGATGTCGACGCGGTCTATCATGATTTCGGAACCGACGCGGCCAGGCCGGTTCCAAGACTGACGCCCGACGAGGCGCGCGCATTGGATGCCCCCGCCGGTTCCATGGGGCCCAAGCTGGCAGCGGCGGCGGATTTTGCCCAATCCGGCGATCTCAGCGCGATCGGACGGCTAGAAGATGCGCTAGCGCTTCTGGCCGGCAGGGCCGGGACCCGGATCGTTTCCAAGGAACTACCATGACCCAATCCGCCGATCTTCAAAACCGTGCCACCGGCCAAATCGTCGCAATCCGCGGCGGTGTGGTCGAGGCGGCATTTCCAGACCCCATACCCCGCGTCAAGGAATTGCTTTACGCCGGAAGGATCCCGCTAGAAGTGGAGTCGCTGGCAGAAGGCGGCGTGGTGCGGACAATCGCCTTGGCCCCGGTTCACGGGCTGGGGCTGGGTATGCCGGTGCGCGCAACCGGCGCACCGATTACAGTGCCGGTGGGGGATGCGGTTCTGGGCAGAATGTTGGATGTATTCGGCCGACCGCTGGACGGGTTGCCGGAACCGGCGACCGACTTGACCCGACCCGTTCACCGCCCGCCGCCTGCCCTAGCAGATCGCACCGTTCGGGCCGAAGTCCTGGAAACGGGCATCAAGGTGATCGACCTGCTGTCCCCGATCGAGCGGGGCGGCAAGACCGGCCTATTCGGAGGTGCCGGTGTCGGAAAAACGGTACTGATCACCGAATTGATCAATAACACGGTCCAAAGCCACGAGGGCGTCAGCCTGTTCTGCGGAATCGGCGAACGCTCGCGAGAAGCCGAAGAACTTTACCGGGAAATGGGCGCTGCCGGCGTGCGGGACAAAACCGTGATGCTGTTCGGCCAGATGAACGAAGCCCCCGGCGTGCGGTTTCTTGTCGGCAACACCGCCTTGACGATGGCCGAGTATTTCCGCGACGACGCGCACAGGGACGTTCTGCTGCTGATCGACAATATCTTTCGTTTCGTGCAGGCCGGATCAGAGGTTTCGGGCATGCTGGGCCGGATGCCGTCCAGCGTGGGCTACCAGCCGACGCTTGCTACTGAACTGGCGGCACTGCAAGAGCGTATCGCCTCGACCAGACGTGGGGCGATCACCTCGATTCAGGCGGTTTATGTGCCCGCCGACGACTTTACCGACCCGGCCGCAGCGCACATCTTTTCGCACCTCTCCGCCTCGGTCGTGCTGTCGCGAAAACGCGCCAGCGAGGGGCTGTATCCGGCGGTGGATCCGCTGGCCTCAACCTCGGTCATGTTGTCTGCGTCGGTCGTGGGCGAGCGCCACTATGATGTTGCGCGCGCCGTGCGCAGGACGCTGGCCGAGTACGAGGAACTGCGCGACATCATTGCGATGCTGGGACTTGAGGAACTGTCTGCAGCGGATCGAACCACAGTCGCCCGCGCCCGCAGACTGGAGCGGTTTCTGACCCAGCCGTTCTTTACCACCCATGCATTTACAGGCACCCAGGGTCGGCGCGTGACGATCGACCAGACGCTGGACGGGTGCGAGGCGATCCTGAACCAGGATCGGTTCGATCTGCCGGAAAGCGCCTACTACATGATTGGTGCGCTGGACGAAGTGAAGGAGCAGGCCGCATGACGATGGCACGCGACATGCATGTGACACTGAGGCTCCCGACCCGAACACTGTTCGACGGCAAAGCCACCGCCTTGACCGCCGTCGCGCCCAATGGCGGCTTTGGCCTGCTTCCCAACCATGTCGATTTCGTCACAGCGTTGGTACCATCGGTTCTGACCCTGAAAACCCCTGAAGGCGCTGAGTGTTTTTTTGGGATCGACGAGGGTGTATTGGTCAAGAAGGGCCATGATGTCAGCCTGGCGATCAGGCGCGGCGTGAAAGGGGACGATCTGGACAGTCTGCGCGCCACGATCAAGGCAACGTTTCTGCACATGGACGAGGACGAACGCGTCGCGCGCTCGGCGTTGTCGGGGCTTGAGGCCAATCTGGTCCGTCGCTTCGCCGAATTCAGAAAGAACGCGCCATGACCCAGAAGACCGACAGATCCGCCGAAGAGATTTCCCGCCGGGCCGAACGCATGAAGGCCGCGCGCGACAACCCCGGACCCAGCCCGTTGCGCGGGATTGGAACCTTCGGAATGATCGGTTGGTCGATCGCGGTTCCAACTGTCGGCGGCGCATTGCTGGGGTTGTGGCTGGATCGGATCGCTCCACAGGATTTCTCGTGGACCCTGGCGCTGATCCTGGGAGGGGTGGCAATAGGTGGAATGATCGCATGGGCCTGGGTGAACAAGGAAGGAAGTGAGAAATGATCGATTGGAACTGGGTCAGTTTTCTGACTGGCTTCGCATCAGGAGCCGCTGTCGGGGTCTTGTACTTCGCAGGTTTGGCGATGAGTGTTCGCTTGGCGCTGCGTGCGGCGCGACCCACCGGCCTGCTGCTGATCAGTTCGGCACTTCGGATCGCGACGGTCCTGGGGTTCGGCTGGCTGGCCGCGCAGGCCGGGCCGGCACCCCTCGCCGGCTTTGCCTTGGCCTTTATGCTTGCACGAGTGACGGCGATTACACTGGCACGCCCGGCAAACGGAGCGGCCTGATGGAGCTGACACCGGACTCGATCATTGTTTTCACTGTCTGGGGCATCCCGATCAATGCCACCATCTTCAACACGTGGATCGTCATGGGGTTGTTGACGGGCCTGTCGGTCGTGGTCACACGAAACCTCCGACCAGACACGCCACCCAATCGCTGGCGCACGACGCTCGAGGTGATCATCCAGGGCATTCAGCATCAGATACAGGAAATCACCCGGCGCCCGCCCGGCAGCCTGATCTATTTCGTCAGCACCCTGTTTCTGTTCATTGCCACGTGCAACCTGTTCGAAGTCGTTCCGGGCTTTGACGCCCCTACCGCTTCGTTGTCCACAACCACGGCGCTGGCGCTGTCGGTGCTGATCGCCGTGCCCATGTTCGGAATTTCAAGGCGCGGTCTGCGTGGCTATCTGAAGACATATCTCGAGCCATCGCCCATCATGCTGCCCTTCAATATCATCGGAGAGATCTCGCATGGGGTGTCATTGGCGATCCGCCTCTATGGCAACATCATGAGCGGCGCGGTGATCGCCGTGATCCTACTGAGCGTGGCGCCGTTCTTCTTTCCCGTATTGATGGATCTGCTGGGCCTGCTGACCGGGCTGATCCAAGCCTACATCTTCGCAATTCTGGCCACCGTCTACATCTCTGCCGCGATTTCGGATTCCGATGAGACGCAAAACGAAAAGGAACAGACATGACCGACCTAGCAATCATCGCCGCGGTTTCGATCTTTACGGCGGGACTGACGGTTTCATTCGGCGCCATCGGTCCAGCATTGGGCGAAGGCCGTGCGGCAGCCCAGGCTCTGGCGGCGATCGCCCAGCAGCCCGATGCCGCCCCCACCCTGTCGCGCACACTTTTCGTCAGTCTGGCCATGATCGAATCCACCGCGATCTACTGTTTCGTCGTCGCGATGATCCTGATTTTCGCCAACCCGTTCTGGGACACCGCTCTGGAACTGGTTCGGACATCGGGTCAATAGAGCATGTCTGTCGATTGGCTGACCGTTGCGGCGCAGATCGCCAATTTCCTGGTTCTGCTGTGGTTGCTCAAACGGTTTCTCTATCGTCCAATCCTTGATGGCATCGACGCCCGTGAAAAGGAGATCTCGGATCGAATGTCGGAAGCCCATCGTCTGATGGAAGACGCCAGGGCGGAGATCTCGGCCTATGATGCCAAGTTGTTTGAACTGGAAAACAGCCAGGCCAGAATGGCGGAAGACCTGCGGCGCGAGGCCGCCCGCGAACGCGACGCCATGATTACCGAGGCCCGCCATCGGATCGATCAAGAGCGGCGTGATTTCGAAAAACATCTGGCAGTCGAGAAGCAAAGGTTCCTCCGTCAACTCAGCGAAACCGGTGCCCGGGTTCTGGTTCATCTGACGCGAAAGGCGCTGTCGGATCTTGCAGACGAGACTTTGGAAGAACGAATTGCGGCACACGCGGTGAAAAAGTTGCAGCCCATGGCCGACGAGATACGGAAGATGATCGCAGACGACAGGCCGGTCACCGTGACGACTCATTCAGCGCTGCCCGAAGGTTTGAGACAGAAAGTTTCTGACGACCTTCAGAAACTGGCGCCGGAAACCAAGTGTATTTTTGAGGTCGACTCCACCCAGCCCTTCGGTCTGGTCCTCAAGGTTGGAGCGACCAGCATCGAATGGACACTCGACAGTTATCTAGGTGAACTGGAGACGATTGTGATCGAGGGACTACGCCAGACGCAGGCGGGCAAGGCTGCACAATGACCCAGACGCCCCCGGCTTTCCCGGCTTCCGAGCCGACCGTTTCGCTGGCCGACCAGCTTGTGGCGACCCTGCAAACGGTATCGCCTCGGCCCGTCGTTAGCGAGATCGGTCAGGTCGTCGAAGTCGGAGACGGCATTGCCGTTGTCCGCGGCATGAGCCACGCGCTGGCCAATGAGCTTTTGCAGTTCTCCTCGGGCGCAACGGGAATTGTTCTGGACCTGGAAACAGACCGCCTCGGGGTGGTTCTGTTCGGTGGTTCGGACAAGGTCTCGGTCGGTGAGGCCGTGCGCCGCACCCGCAGCGTGCTGACGGTTCCAGTGGGTTCCGCGCTTCTGGGTCGGGTGGTGGATGCGTTGGGTGCCCCGCTGGACGATGGCCCGCCGGTCGATTCCGATTTCAGATTGCCCGTCGAAGCGGATGCTCCGTCAATTCTTGACCGCGAGGCGGTCCGGCGGCCTTTGGCAACGGGCCTCAAGGTGATCGACGCCGCCGTCCCGATTGGCCTGGGGCAGCGCCAACTTATCATCGGGGATCGCCAGACCGGCAAGACCTCGATCGCCATCGACACGATCCTGAACCAGAAACAACACGGGGTGCTCTGCGTCTACTGCGCGATTGGACAACGCGGGGATGCGGTGGCCAAGGTCATCGGTGCGCTGAAAGATGGTGGCTCGATGGCGCACACGATCATCATTGCCGCCGGAGACGAAGATCCTCCCGGACTTGCTTATGTGGCCCCGTACACCGCCATGACCATGGCGCAACATTTCTCGGAGCAAGGGCATGATGTGCTGATCGTGATGGATGACCTGACCCATCATGCCCGCGCCTATCGCGAGCTTTCACTTTTGTTGCGCAGGCCGCCAGGCCGCGAAGCCTTTCCCGGCGACATTTTCTATTTGCATGCCCGTCTGCTGGAACGCGCAGGCAACTTTGCCGACACCGCGGGGGGCGGGTCGATCACGGTTCTGCCGGTCGTTGAAACGCAGGCCGAAAACCTGTCGGCCTACATTCCGACCAACCTGATTTCGATCACCGATGGCCAGATTTACTTGTCGCCACGCCAGGTCCGCAAAAATCAGTTTCCGGCCGTCGATCTGGGTATTTCAGTGTCCCGTGTTGGCGGCAAGGCACAGTCTGCCGCCTTTCGCGACGTGGCCGGAAATCTGCGGGTCACGCTGTCCCAGTTCGAAGAGCTCGAAGATTTCGTCCGTTTCGGAACGCGGCTTGACGACGCCACGCGCGCCCGGCTGGCCCGAGGCGCGGCTGTCCGCAGGGCCCTCAGACAACCCGAACGCGACCCGGTTTCGGCGTTGGAGCAGGTTGCAGTTCTTTTGGCGGCACTGGAGGGCGTGTACGATCATCTGACCGACCCCGAGGCATTTGCCGCGATGGACCGGCTGAGGCTGTTCCTGCGGCAATCGCCGCACGATCTGTCGAAACGCATCGCCATCGACCAACCGCTGAACGAGGCCGACCGAGCCGCGTTGCTGAATCTGGCCAGGCAAGCCTGTACTTCAAAGGGGTCTTCGGATGCCGCAGACTCTTGAAACCCTGCTTCATAGGACCGAAACGCTGAGCAACATTCGCAGCATCGTCCATATCATGAAGACGTTGTCGGTTTTGAACTCGGCGCCTTATGAGCAGGCCGCAAAATCCATCGACGCCTACCACCGAACCGTCCTTGACGGAATCGCTGCCCTGTTGCACCGCACGGGTCGCATGGATCTGACATCGCCGCCCCAGCAGAACATGGCCATCGTCGTTTTCGGATCTGACCATGGTTTGTGTGGTGCCTACAACGAAAGGGTGGCTGCGGAACTGGCCAGGCATCTCGCCCTTGGGGGGGATACTCAAGCCGCACCTTATATCTTGTGCATTGGCGCCCAGATGAACGACGCCCTGAATGGCTGGGGCATTCGGGCCGACGATGTCATGCTGACACCAGCTTCAACTGACGGAATCGGGCGGCTTGCCAGCGCCATCGTCGAGCGATTCGACCACATCATGCGACATGGCGAAGCGGACGGCCTTGCCGTGAAACTGGCCTATACACGGCGCAGTGACCATGGGCAGCAAGATCCCATAGTCGAGCATTTCATGCCGTTTTCCACTGAGATGATTGACCAATTGATGAAACGGCCATGGCAATCCCGCAGCCTGCCGACCTACACCATGCCACCGGACGATTTGTTTGCCGCCCTGATCCGCAGCCACATTTTTTCAGGCGTATTTCGCGCCTCGGCAGAAGCTTTGGTGACTGAAAACGCGACCCGCCTGGCGGCTATGCACCGGGCCGAACAATCCATCGGCGATCGGCTCGAAGAGCTGAAGGCGGATACCCGAACGCTTCGGCAGGCTGAGATCACCTCCGAGCTCATGGACGTGGTGATCGGCTTTGAGGCACGCAACCGAAAGCGGCGCAAGATACCGACCGATCCAGCTTGATGCGCAATAACGGAAGGCGAGGCACCTCGCCGGCCTATATTCCCGGCTTCTGCATCCAGTTGACGAATCTTGCCCGCCATCGGAACACCCATTGTATCCAAAGTTGTGACCTTCAAACGGTCACACGGCCTTGTTTGCAAGGCTTTTCTTTGATTTCAAAGGGATAGTATGGTGCGGGTGGAGGGACTTGAACCCCCACGCCTTGCGGCGCCAGAACCTAAATCTGGTGCGTCTACCAATTTCGCCACACCCGCATGCCAGCACCTGCCGTGCCGGGCTTGTTGGGCTGATAACAAAGCTTCCCGGCAAGTGCGAGAGGGAATTTTTCGCATCGCGCCGCGCTTGGCCCGCGGCCGGGAAACCTGCGCGTCAGGCAGGGCCAGATTTTGGCCATCGTGCGCGGGATCGTGACCGTATCGCAAGAACCTCCATACGTTGTGCCGCAAGACAAAGGCATGTCAGGCGCTCTCTCGCCACCCAACAAATGCCCGCGCCTGCGTTTACGTCGGGGCGAGCATTGCCGTGGCGACGAAGGCCTTCCGGGTGAATCCAAAAGTTGAAAACTTCTCGGAACCTTAGCTTGCTGCCGGGCCCTGCGCGCGTTCCCGCTCAGACCGTCTGGCCATCTTCCGGTTCGGCCGTGCCTGGGCGTCTCGGCCAATTTCGCAATTCTTCTTTAAGTTGCAACACCTTACCAGAGGCCACCCACAATTGCGCCACATTTCAGGCGCTAAAAGAACGCAATCGCGCCCAACAAAGACCGCCTTGAAGGTAATTCTGTTCAGCAAGGAGTTAATGAGTCTTTTCGCCGCCCGGCAATTTACCAGTGTGTCTCGCAACTCCAGAACAAGGGTCTCAGCCGTGACCAAACACATGAGCTCATACGCCACCGAGGAAGACACCGTCTTTCTTGCCCGACAGAATTTTGCCGGCGAACTCAGAACTCTGAACCGGCGCTTTCCGAACACCGGATTCGGCATCGCCCTGCAGACCCAGGCGGGCGACGAATACCTGCTGGCCAACGCCCGCATGCCGCTTCCCACAGAAGGCGCGCGCGGGTTTCCGAGCGGCCGCCGCGTCGCGCGGCTGGAGAACGGGAACCGCTTCAGGTCCATCGAGATTCTGGCCGATGCCGAAAGCCTGAAGTCAGTCTCACCCAGCACCGAGGCGGAGATTCTCGGCAATGCGCTGGAAATCATCGCCCGCATCGACAATTTCGGCGACTCGGTAGCCGCCCGCCCACAACCCGACGTCGCCGCAACAGGAACCGGAGGCTGAAAATGGCCCGAAACGACCACCTTCTGTCCGTAGGAAACGAGGCATTGGCACCGATGACCGAGGCCATGTCCGCGCTGACGACCCAGATCGACCAGCTGACAGAGGTGGCCGATGCGCGCTCGACCGCGCGCCTGTCCACGCTTCGGACCCGGCTCGAGAACTTCACTGCCAGCGTCACCTTCGTGGGTCAGGTCAAGGCAGGGAAATCCTCGATCGTGAACATTCTGGCAGGTCGCCCGAACCTGCTGCCGTCGGACGTGAACCCGTGGACCTCGGTGGTGACGACGCTGAACATCAACACCCGCGCGCCGGGTGACTACAAATCGAAATTCACCTTCTTCGAGCAGGAAGAATGGGACAATCTGATGGTGGGTGGCGGCCGTCTGGGCGAACTGGCCAACCGCGCCGGCGCCGATGACGAGATGGAGGACATCCGCCGTCAGATCGCCCAGATGAAGGCCAAGTCCGAAGAGCGGCTGGGCAAGCATTTCGACCTGATCCTGGGCCAGAGCCACCAGTACGACTATTTCGACGAGGAACTGGTCCAGCGCTATGTCTGCCTGGGCGACGAGGATGATCCCGACATCAATCCCAAGACCGGTCGCTTTGCCGACGTGACGAAATCGGCGGAACTGTACATGGACATTCCGCAATATCCGATCGCGCTGAAACTGTGCGACACGCCGGGCGTCAACGACACCTTCATGGTACGCGAGCAGATCACCCTGCGCAGCCTGCGCGGGTCCGAGGTCTGCGTCGTCGTGCTAGCGGCCAGCCAGGCTCTGACGACGATGGACATGGCCTTGATGCGGATCATCGCCCAGTTCGAGAACCGCCAGATCATCCTGTTCGTCAACCGCATCGACGAACTGACCGACCCGGTCAGCCAGGTGCCCGAGATCCGCGACCGGATTCTGGACACGCTGAAACAGAACGGCGTCGACACCAATACCAGCGTCGTGTTCGGCAGCGCCCTGTGGGCCGAGGCCGCCCTGACCGGCAATCCTGACATTCTGACCGAGGATTCGCGCCGGGCGCTGAACACGTTCTATCTGGCCGCAGGGTTCGGCGATCAGGCGGCCTCGCTGGACAAGATCTGGGCGCTGTCGGGACTGCCCGATCTGCTGCTGGCCATGAACGAACGCATCGCCGAAGGCGCGGGCCACCGCCTGCTTGACCGGGTGCGCCACCGTGCACGCAACATCGCCAGCCAGATCCAGGCGACGTCGGTGGCCAAATCCCTGTCGGACAGTGACGGGCTGGCGCGCGACCTGGATGGCGTCGCGCCCGAAGAGGCGATCGCCAAGCTGAGCGAGGACTACGAACAGAAGGCCGCCGAGCTGACCACGAAACTGCGCGACAAGGTGCTGGAACGGCTGGCCTCGGCCGAGGCGAATTTCGTCAAACGCGCCACCGACTCGCTGATCGCCCATCTGGAACAGAACGGCGAGCAGGGCACCTGGCAATATGACCCGGCCGGCCTGCGCACCCTGCAGAAGGCGGCCTATTTCAGCTTTGCCCGGTCGATGCGCAAAGAGGCTGGCGCGCTTTATTCCGCCGCTGCCGCCGATGTCGAGGCGCTGTACCACAAGATTCTGGGCAACCACCTGGGCGAATTCAACATCGAGGCCCCGATCGTGCCGCGCGTGCCGCCCCCATTGGGCATCGGGCGCACCATCGCGCTGGATCTTCAAAGCACCTGGTGGCGCAGGTGGTGGCAACGGCGCAAGGGGTTCGAAGCCTACGCCGCCGACTATACCCGCCTGATTGCGTCCGAGGCGAACTCGATCACCAAGGACCTGGAAGAGACCCAGATCGCTGCGGTTCTGGAAAACGTCCGGGCGACGCTGACCGATTTCATGCGCGAGCAGAAGGAAACCCTGCTGAGCATCTCGCCATCCGCGACCAAGGGCGACAACCCCAACGCCGCCCTGCTGGCCGGAATCGAGCCGAAAAAGTCCCGCGATGAAATCCTGGGCGACATCCTCAAGAACCTCAGCAACGAAGCAGCGTAAGAAAAATGGCCAAAGATACACAGATCCGCTTCGTCTCTCCGAAGGCATGGGAACGCATCGAGCAGTGGTCCCGCCGCAAACCGGTATTTGCCTTGATGGGAGAATTCAGCGCCGGAAAGTCGACGCTGATGAACTTTCTTCTGCGCAAGCAAACCTTGCCCACGCAGGTCACCGCCACCCAACTGCCGCCGGTCTGGTTCAGCTGGGGCAACCGTCCGGCCTATGTGCACGGCCACGACGGCAGCAAGACGGAAATCGGCCTGGATCAACTGAACCAGGTCGGCGTCAATGACGCGCAGTTTATCCGGATCTTTCTCGAGGCCGACATCCTCGAGGCGGTCGATCTGATCGACACGCCCGGCATTTCCGACCCCAAGATCGACACCGATGTCTGGCGCCGTGCCGTGGGTCAGGCCAACGGGGTTCTGTGGTGCACGCATTCAACCCAGGCCTGGCGTGAAACCGAACGGGCCACCTGGGTGTCGCTGCCTGAACGCCTGCAGCACAACTCGCTGCTGCTGGTCACGCGCGCTGATGCCCTGACCCAGAAAGACCGCCAGAAGGTGCTGCGCCGCGTCAACCGCGAAGCCGGTCACCTGTTCAATCGCACCGTCCTGTTTTCGGCCAAGGACGCCATCATCGCGCGCGACAAGACCGGCGATGCCGAGCTTTGGGCCCGCAGCGGCGGCGGCAAGATGATCGACAGCTTCCTCGAAATCACCGAGCAGATCATGGATCAGCGCGCCGAAATGCTAACCCGCTACCAGATCGACAGGACACTGGCCCCGGCCAGCGAGCCCCGGACGGCCGCGACTGCGGCGCCGGAGATGCCCGCCCCCGAGGCTCCGCTGAAACTGGGCGACCCGCTGCGGGCCGAGGACGGATTCGATGCGGTTCGCAACTCGGACGACGTGATTGCGACCTTCCCGGTCCGGCCCGCCCGGGTCGAGCGCCGCAAGGAAGACGGCGAGCGCGCCCGCATCGACGCCGAGGATGCCGAGCGGATGCGAGCCGAGATGACCCCCATGGGCGAAGACGACGATGACCTGCGCTCGTTGTTCCGTGAACCCGAGGACTCGCGTGCGGACATCACCGGCCGCCATCTCGAGCCGTCCCGCCTTGAGGGGTTCGAACTCGAGGACGAATTCGATCTGAGCGACGGAGCGTCGGACTTGTCCGACGAGGACGACTCGGGAGAGGACCCCGACCAAGTGGTGACGACCCTGTCGGAAAAGCTACGCGCGGACACGCCCGCTGACGCCGCCCCGACCGAAGATTCCGACTCGGCACCTGCGGATATCGAGGTTTCGGTTTCCTCGATCACCGCCCTGCTGTCCGAACAACAGGCCGCCGACCCGGACTGTTACGAGCCCGAGCCCGAATCGAATGCCCTGACCAATGGCGGAACCACGGACGACCCGCAGCCGGCCCGAACTTTTGATCATTTGCTGGACGTCCCGGCCGGAACGCCGCTGAGCGCGTCCGCCATGTGGCGCGAGATTTCCGACGGCACCGAACTACCGTCGGATCCCGCTGGGTTGCGCGCCGTCTTTCAGGCTTTTCTAGAGGAATTCGACCAGATCGCGCGCGAACACAGTGGCCAGCAGAGCCCACCAGCGGTGATGAGCGAACCCAAGGACAGGGCTGAATGGCAGGTCTCGTGACGCGACCCCGCGAACCGGGCGGATCGGAAAAAGCCGTTTCCCGCCCGGACGATGAATGCTATCGGTTGCGCGACGGGAAGACCCCGTTGCGCATCGGTTTTTTGAAAGGTTGACAGGACGTTAGATGAGCATAGAGGCCGCCCTGACCAGCGCCATGGAGACCATCCCCGACTGTATCGCAGCCGGATATATCGATATGGAAACGGGCATGTTGCTGGGCGCATCAACGACGGATGATGCCGATGCCGAGGTTCTGAACAATCTGGCCATCGCCGTTGCCAACCTGTTTCAGGGGCGCGGTGTACAGGCCTTCCAGGACCTGCTCGAATCGGCCGGCCTGCAAGACAACGACACCCCCGGGTTCGGAGAAATCGCCGTATTCTCAGAAGATCGGCTGCACATCTTTCTGCGGACGCGCGAGTACCCCGAACACGTGGTCTGCTACATCTGTCACGCCAGCGCCAATACCGGCCTGGCCCTGACCAAATCGCACCTGAGCCTCGGGCCGGTGGCGGCGGCGGTCTAGCAAGGATATCAAGGACGGATGCAATGACGGCGACAGAGATCATCGACATGCTCGAAAACATCGGGCGCAGGGCGACTCCACGGCTGTCGCCCGCGGTCGACCTGACGGCGGAAACACCGGCCGCGCGGCGCAGTCTGATCCTGCAGGCGATCCGGGGTACCGTACTGCCCCGCCGCGCCGAGTTCACCGCCCCTGACGGAACGCGTCTGGCGCTTGAACTGAACAGCTCGCGCATTACCGATGTCTACCGGACCAGCACCGGCGAGCTTCCCGATTTCGCGACCGAAGCGCGTGAAACCATCGTGCGGAAGCTGGCACGACTGGTGTCGGACCTCGCCCTTGCGGGCGATCCGATTCAGATGGTGTCCCTGCAACCCTACGGCCCGACCGAGGCCGACGATGTCGGGATCACCTTCACCGAGATGAAAACGGCCTGTGCGGCGGTCGAATTGCCGGAAGACGAGCCCAGGCTGACCGTCCTGCAGACACCCGCCCCCGAACCCGTCGCGGACGACCCAGACCCGGCCCCTGAGAGCGAAGGGCTTGCAGCCGCCTTTTTCGAAGGGTCCGGGCGGTTTGCGATGGGACGCTTTCTAAGCGGCCCGGCATCCACGCATCAGCATGACGGCCTTTGCGCGGATGGCCAGCCCCTGCACCCGTCGGCCGGCTTGCTGGACCGGTTCGCAAAGGACTTGGCCGGCTGGGATGCCGATGCAAGCGGGCAACTGCCTCATCCGCAACTGATCGTCATGCGCCCATCGGGCGGCAAGGGGGCCGCGCTGGCCCTGTTGCGTGACGGTCAGGACAATGCCGCCGCCATTCACGACGCGCGCAAGCTGGGGGCCGTCGTCGCGCTATGGAAATCGCTTCGGGGGACGGATCCGTGACGACCCGGCCCTTTTTTGCAAATAAATCCTTACCGTCACGCGTTTTTGCCAGTTTTCAAGGTTAGTGTCATGAGTGAATCCAACCGCCGGGACTTGATCCGGATCGCCAACGAATTGAACGAAATGAGCAATGACGAGACCCGTCATTTCATTTCACGGATCATTGATGACCTGACCAACCTGAAACCCTCGATCGCCTTTGTCGGGCAGATCAAGGCAGGGAAATCCCGGCTGATCAACGGATTCACCGGACAGGCCGAATTTCTGCCCTCGGACGTCAATCCCTGGACGACGGTGATTACCGACATGCATTTCGGGCACCCGTCGGGGCGGACCCAAGGGGCGCAGTTCCACTTTTTCGACGACCGTCAGTGGCGCGCCCTGATCGCCGAAGGCGAAGAACTGCGCAACATGTTCCCCGATGACGAGGACAGCTACAAGCGCGAGATGATCGAAGAGCAGGTCGAGGCGATGAAAACCCGCGCCCGGCTGCGGCTGGGCGACAGCTACGAGCAGTTGCTGGGCCAGCACCACGACCTCGAAGAGCTGACCTCCGAGGATCTTGCCCGCTATGTCTGCGCCGGCGAGGATCCGACCGAGGCGACCGAACATGATCCGGGCTCGGACCGGGGTCTGTACAGTGACATCACCCGCAAGGCCGATGTCTATTTCGAACGGGGCCATTTCCCGTTTCCGCTGACCGTGACCGACACGCCTGGGGTGAACGACCCGCTGCTGATCCGCGAGGAGATCTCGCGTCAGTATCTCAAGGAAAGCGATTTCTTCGTGGTGGTGTTGTCGGCGCATCAGGCACTGTCGCGTGCCGATCTGAAACTGTTCCGCCTGATGCAGGCGCTGGAACTGGGTCAGATCGTGGTATTCATCAACCGCGTCGACGAATTGAACGGCGGTGCCGAAGATGCCGCGAAGGTTCGCGCTGACGTGCTGGACGGCCTGCAAAAGGCGTTGGGAAAGACCAATATCGACGTGCTGATGGGCAGCGCCCAATGGGCGCATTATGCGCTGACCGGCGACGAATCCCAGGTGAACCATGACAAGGTTCTGGTCTGGCTGCGCGCCCATCCCGATCAGATGCAGCAGTATCTGGAAGGCGTTCAGAAGCTGAAGCAGGCCCCCGCCCCGATCAGCCGCGAAGCGGTCCTGCGCTATGCCGCGATGATCGCGTCGGGCCTGCCGGATCTGCGTCGCCACGTCACCACCGCGCTGGCCGAAGGCAAGCGCGAGGAACAGCTGCGCATGGCGTGGCAGCATCTCAACAGTTTTGCCGAAGGGGCGCTGGAACGCGGCAAAGCGCGCTTGCGCGCACTGGACGAAGACGGCCGGTGCCAGACCGAAAGCGCCGCGGAGAACGACAAGACACTGACCCATCTGCGCAAAACCGTGGCGGACCGCATCGTCGAAATTACCCGCGAGATGGACGACATACTGGCCAATCTGCGTGGGGTGATGGACGACACCGTGGCCGAGGCGGTCGCCGACGTGGTATACGGCCCCAATGGGCAATCCCCGCTGTTGGCCAAGGGCGACGCGACCGAATTGAACTTTGTCCCCCTGCGCGAACGGATGCGCGAGCTGGTCCAGGGTGCGACCCAGGTGATCCGCCAGCGCATGCTCAGCGAACTCTATTCGATCGACATGCAGGCGAATGGCGCGCTGCGCGCCCTGCCCGGCTGGCAGGAGCCGGCCGACAGCCGCATGAACACCAGCGCGGTGCGCTGGTACCGACCCGACACCTCGGCCCTGACCCGCGGGATCACGGTCGAGCTGCGGGTGAACTGGCTGTCGCGGCTGATTTCCCGCAAATCGGTCGTGTCCCGGGCCGAGCGCATGATCGTGCAGGAATTCCAGCTGATCGGCGACGACCTGATCGACACCGCCCGCGACGATCTGCTGGAGCGGTTGAACACGGTACTAGATCATTTTCTGGCCTTGCTGGCGGGTCATCTTGAAAACCGCGCCGCATCTGGCAAAAACTCGGAACGCGGTCAGGCCCAGATCGAGCTGGACCGCGCGCGGGCCATCGCGGACCAGCTGCAATTGGTCTTTGACATCGAACACGGCAACGAACGACAACCGGAGGCCGCAGAGTGATCGAATTTCCCTCTACCGAACACGAGGTCCGACAGCTCGAGCGGTTTCTCGGCGCCACCGAGTCGCTGCCCGCGACGGACCGGCTCGAGGATATGCGCGCACGCGCGCAGGCCCATGCCGAACGGTTGTCGACCGCGGTGTCGATCGGGTTCGCCGGAGAATTCGGCGCCGGCAAATCCAGCTTGGCCAACATGCTGGCCGGGGCCGACATTCTGCCCACCGGCCCGCAGCATCTGAAACTGCCGCTGGTGATCGTGGCCTATGCCGACGCGCCGGAAACCACCGTCGGCTGGTGGGACAAGGAACCCAAGACCTACTCCGGCATCGTCCTTGAAAAGGCGGCAGCCGATAACCCCGATTTCATTTCGGTCGGGCTTAACACCCCGGCCCTGCGCGAAATCTCGTTGTTCGACCTGCCCGGATCGGGTTCCCTGGATGACAGCTACAAGCAAACGCTGGACCTGCTAAAGTTCGTCGATTGCGCGATCTGGTGCACCAACGGCACCAACGCCTGGCGCGAGACCGAACACCACCTGTGGGCACAGGTGCCGGAAACCCTGCGGGCGAACAGCCTGCTGGCCGTGACCCATGCCGACTTGCCGCCGGTGCGCGACGCCCTGGACCGCGTGTTGGCCCGGCTGGAAAAACAGAAGACCGGCATGTTCCGGGCCATCGTCCCGATCGGAACACCGGTCGCCGTGCGCGCCATGGCCCAAGAGCCCGAACCCGATTTCGCCTTGTGGGAGACCTGCGGCGGCCAGAAACTGGCTGAACAGATGCTGGAAATCGCCTCGGACCGGCGCAAATCCGACTTGGAGGCCGCACGCCGCGACCTGAAACAGGAATTTCTGCCGTTTCTGGAGACCCTCAAGGGAGACGAACCAGAAACCCCCGACTCGCGCACCGTCCAGCCCAGTCTGGAATCGGCGCTGCCGCCGCTGTCCAATCCGATCCTCGAAGACTGGCTGGCCGCCATCGCCAGCATCTACGAGGACCTGCGCGACAGCTCGGACATCGACCCCGGCGCCTTCCTGGAAAGCTGCCGGGAAATCGTCGAAGATTTTGCCGAACGCCTGGACTCCGGGTCCGAGATCGACCCCGAGGCCGACTGGATCCCGGCCGAGTTCGAAAAGGCCACGGACCTGTTGCTGCTGCTTCAGTTCGAAACCGGCGAGACCCGGCTGAAGGATGCGGTCAGCATACTGGCGCAGCTCAGCGACAATCTGGCCTGGGCCGGCAGCAAGGTCGCCACGGCCGCGCCCCGCACCGGCACCTGAACTCTTCGCGCCCGGATTGCGCCGCTCAGCGGCGAATCGAGCGCCTGGACTCTGCCAACCATTGTTTCGAATCCGTTGACCATGCCGGTCGCGACCAGCGGACTGACAATGGTCAGACTACACCATTTTCCAATATATAGCATATTTCCTCAGATAACACACAAGATACAGATCGCCCTGCGGGTCGATCCATAGTGAAGCCATGCGGCGGCCCCAATAAAGTCAAATTTGAACCGTCTAACCGTTCTCAAGTGTCCTGCGGTTGTTTTTGGTTGTGAGTGCAAGGGCAGTTTGTCCGGTTTTTGTAGGCCGCAAGAATTGAACTCATGGGCGGGAAAAATGAATCACAACCACGCGGTCGGCGCCTCGCACGACGAACCACAGATCCAAGGGCTGCAACCCGGCGCGAAGCTGCTGCGCGGCCAGTATGAAATACTGGAATTTCTCAGCAATGGCGGGTTCGGGATTACCTACCTGGCCCGTGACAGCCTGGATCGCGACGTGGTCATCAAGGAATGCTATCCGGGGGCGCTGTGCCGCCGGAACAGCGATCTGGTCGAACCCAACGACCCCGCCTTCAAGGACGATTTGCGCGCCATCATCGATCTGTTCATCCAAGAGGCCCGCAACCACGCGCGGCTGGTGCACCCGAACATCGTTGATGTTCATCAGGTGTTCGAGGACAACGACACCGCCTATATCGCGATGGACCTGATCCGCGGCTGCGACCTGCTGGATTACATCGAAGACCCCAAGACCGAGAGCGGCCCAGATTTTATCGTGCAGGTCACCGAGAAGATGCTGTCGGCGGTGTCGTTCATTCACCAAAGCGGCATGCTGCACCGCGACATCTCGCCCGACAACATCCTGATCGACGAACATGGCGAACCGATCCTGATCGATTTCGGGGCCGCGCGGGAACAGGCCGCCAACAAGTCCGCCGCCCTGCTGACCCTGCGGGTCATCAAGGACGGCTATTCCCCGCATGAATTCTATGTACGCGGATCGGAACAGGGACCTAGCAGCGATCTGTATGTGCTGGGCGCCACGCTGTACCACGCGATCAGCGGCGAACGGCCCATCGACGGGCAGACCCGCCTGAACGCCTTCAATAACGGCCAGCCGGACCCGTATGTCCCGCTGACCGGCCGGTTCCAGGGCTATCCCGAAGGGTTCCTCGAGGCGATCGACAAAGCGATGGAGCTTCACGCCACCGATCGCCTGCAATCAGCTCTGGACTGGCTGCGCATGTTCCGCGGTCCCAGCGTCGTGTTCGACAACTTCGATTATCGTCCGGTCTCGGTCATCGTCGCGCTGGACCGCGAAGATGACGAGGTAGAAAAGGCCCGCATCAAGGCCGAGGCCGACAATGCCGAAGCGGTCGTGACCGCCCTGCTGGCCGGCAATTCCGATCTGGCTCTTGGCCCGACCAAGAACGACGAGGCGGCTGCCTCGGGGTCCGTGGGTGATACGGCCCCGACGGTCGACACCGTCGTTCAGAAAAGCTCGAGCGGCAGCGGCAAACTGATCGCCGGCCTGGCGGTTCTGGCAGCCCTGGCTGCCGGCGGCGGCTATGTCTGGATGAACAAGGACGCCACGGCACCCGACGCTGCCGTATCCGCCGTTCAGGCGGATACGACCGTCGCGGCGGCGACACCCGAAATCACGCCGGAAGCACCCGCACCCATCGAATCAGACCCCGAACCGGACACCGCCCTCGAAACCCCGCCGACCGACGGTGTGGGAAATCGCGGGCCGGAAGAAACCGCGGCAACACCAGAAGCGCAGGACCAGCCTGTCGAGCAGCCCCTGGCCGAGCCAGCCCAAACGGCAGATCCAGTCGTCGAAAAACCCACGGCTGCTGCGCCCGAGACCCCTGCCCCGACCGCACCGGTCAAGCTGGCCCAGAACCAGTTCGGCTTTGCCCATTGGGATGTCGAAGTCCCGTTCTCAACCGCCACGCGGCGCGGTTCTACCGGCAGCGCGATCGCGATCACCGGTGTTGAACAGGGCCGGGACCTGTCGGTCATTGGCGATTGGGTCGCACGCGGCGCGGTCATCTACACCCTGAACGGCGAGCCTATTCAGGACGACGCACCCCTGGCGACGCAGGTGCTGAACAACCTTGAGATCGACCCCGACGGCTATGTCCGCGTGGCCGCCCGGTACCGGGCACCAGGCAAGACCCGGCCCGAGAACGGCCTGCTGGCCCTACCCGCGATCCGCAACTTCGGGTTGATCAACGGGTATGGTTTCACCGCCCGTGCCGGTGGCGACACGGGTTGGCAGACCATCGTGAGCGAAGCGCCGATCGAAGGGGCTGGATCCTTGCAGGAAGGCGACATCCTGCTGCGCGAGATCCACACCGGCACCGAGATCACCGAGTCCGACAGCCTGGACCGGGTGATTTCCGAACTGGTGGCCGATGGCCAGCCCGAGGCAAAGCTGACGGTATCGCGCAACGGCGCCGAGACCACCGCCCTGATGCCCTTGACACAGGAGCAGGCGGAATGACCTGACCGACAAGTCCCGAACCCGCCAGCGTGTTTGGCTGAGGGTGGCATCGGTTTTGCGCCACCCTGACGGGATCCGGCCCGTCGCGGAGCGTAAAGATTTTCTGGTTTCCCCGATCATCAGTGCCCTGCCCGTGCGCAGAGGTTTTTCGCAGCCCCACGGACCCATCCAGTCCGTGCAAGAAGTCAAAAGGTGTCGACACCATGTTCAAATACAAAAGCCCCCTCAGCCGGCTTCTCGAAGGTGCCGGCAAGACCAAGGAAGCCGAGGCCACTGATACGGCCGAAGCCACGCAGACAGAACCCGAGGCTGCGCCCGACGAGAAACCTCAGCCGATCGCGGATTTCAACGCGCTTCGGCAGGCTCTGGGTGGCGGCAGCCTGAACACCGAAGGCTTCGAGGAAAGCGACGAGCTGCTCCCCGAGGACAAGATGCCCGAGTTTGACGACGAGGAAGAACCGGTCACCGAGGCGGCCAAGGAAGCCCCGTCGCAGCCCGAAGCGGCCGAGCCCGAACCCGAGCCGGTCGTGACCCTGCGTTTGGCTCAGCCCGAGCCTGAACCCGAGACAGCTTCGATCGAGGCGGACAGCGCCGAGGAAGCGGTTGCCGAGGCGCCCGAGCCAGAGACGTCGGCGCTGGAAGAGTCCCCCGAACCGCCCGTCGCAGCGCCCGAGCCTGCTACGATCGCGGCCACCGCAACCGCAGCCATGACGGCGGCACCCGACGTAGCCCAACAGGACCGCCGCGCGCGGGTCAAGACCACCTTCCTGGGCTTCGAGCGGCCGGACACCCATGTTCAGGATCTGATCGAAACCGCCGAACCGATCCGCAAGGCCGAGACTGCCACCGAGACCTTCCCGGTTGGCTGGCTGGTCGTCACTGGCGGCCCAGGCCGTGGCGCCAGCATCACCCTGAAGGAAGGGCTGATGCAGATCGGCCGCAACGACGATCAGGCGATCCAGCTCGATTTCGGCGACACCGGCATTTCGCGCTCGAACCATGCGTTCATCGCCTATGATCCGGAAGACCGGAAATGCTATTTGGGCCATGGAGGCAAGGCCAACCTGGTGCGCCTGAACGGCAAGCCGGTTCTGAGTACCGTACCGCTGGCCAGCGGCGACCTGATCCGCATCAGCGAAACGTCCCTGCGGTTCGTCGCCTTCTGCGACGAAAACTTCGACTGGCGGGACGCATAACGAATGCTGGCGACTCCGTCATATGACATTGCGCTGATCCTGGATCAGGGCCGGCGCGACTCGCAGGAGGACGCGATCGCGGCACGTGTCTTTGACGCGGCCAATGCCGGCTACGTGGTGGTGGCCGACGGCATGGGCGGTCACGCGGCCGGCGAGGTCGCCTCGGACCTCGTGATCAAGGCCTGGCGCTCGGTTCTGGATGCCGTTCTGGACAGTCGCGAACCGACCGAAAGCGAATTGCAAGACGCCCTGCCCCTGGCCGCCATGCAGGCCAATGCGACGGTGGCGGGCTACGGCGAAGATCAGCCGGCAGGCTTCAACATGGGGTCGACCCTTCTGGGCGTTCTGCTGCTGCGCAACCGGCTGTTCTGGATCTCGATCGGCGACAGCCCACTCTACCTGTTCCGCGACGGGGCCCTGACCCAGATCAACGAAGATCACTCGATGGCGCCCGAAATCGACGCCCGCGTCGCACAGGGGCATCTGTCGCCGGCAGAAGCCCAGGCCCACCCCAACCGCAACCAGCTGACCTCAGTCATCATGGGCGCGGCGATCCCCAAGGTGGACTGCCCCGAACAGGCGCTGGAACTGGACCCCGAGGATATCGTGGTTCTGGGCAGCGACGGGCTGCAGTACCTGACCGACGACGAAATCCGCGCGACTCTGCAGGACAACGCCGACGCGCCTTCCCAGGACATTGCCGACAGCCTTCTGCAGGCCCTGATCGCCAAGGCCGATCCCGACCAGGATAACATTTCGATCGCCGTCGTGAAAGCGACCGGACAATAACAAGAGCAACCCAACAGGACCCATGAAAAAGACATTCCTAATATCCAGCCTGGCCCTTGCGGCAGCCGCAGGAGCAGCCTCGGCGCAAGAGGCCTGCTCGGACTACGAGATCCAGCGCGGCGACAGCCTGCGGGCACTGGCGATCGAAGTCTATGCAACCGAAGACTTCCGCATCATCTATGACGCCAACCGCGAGGTGATCGGCTCGAATCCGAACATCATCCGCGTGGGTGACATTCTCAAGATGCCCTGTCTCGAAGATGTCGGCCGGGCCGCACCCCAGCCCGAGACCGAGGCCGAGCGCATGGCCGCCGAGATGGCCGCCGAACTGGTCAAGGCCGCCGAAGAGCGCGCTGCCAAGGCCATCGCCGAGGCCGAGGCCCGCGTCGCCGCCGCTGAGGCCGAAGCCAAAAAGGCCAGCGAAGAGGCGGTGATTGCCGCCAAGACGGCCGCGAAACAAGAAATTGAAGCCGCCCGCGCCGAGGCTGCCGCGCTGATCCGCGACGCCGGCACGGCCGAGCGCCCGGCCATCCGCGACCGTCAGCTGCTGCTGATCACCGGCGGCAAATATGCGCCCTTCACCGACGAGTCCCTGCCCTATCGCGGGCTGTACACGCATCTGGTCGAAACCGCCTTCCTGCGAGCCGCGCCTGAACAGGCCTACAAGATCCAGTTCGTGAACGACTGGTCTTCGCATCTCGACCTGCTGATGCCGACCCTCGCCTTCGACGCCACCTTCCCCTGGTCGCGCCCCAACTGCGACGAGGCCGAAGCCCTGTCGGAAAGCGACAGGAACCGGTGCGAGACCTACAACTTCTCGAACCCGTTCTACGAGGTGGTGGACACGTTCTTTGCCAAGGATGGCTCGGGCTACGAGACCACGCTCAGCTATGCCGATTTCGCGGGCGCAACGATCTGCCGTCCTGAAGGATGGTCAACGACCCACATGGATGCGGTGGGCCTGTATGAACCCGCGATCACCCTGATGCGCCCGGTCGACCCAGATGACTGTTTCCGCGCCGCCATGGACGGAAGCGCCGATATCGTAGCCATCGAGGCGCACCTGGCCACCGATGCGATCAAACGGCTCGGGTACGAACATCAACTTGTCGAAAACCCCAACCTTGCGGCGATCAAGCCGCTCAATGTCATGACCCACAAGGACAACCCGGATGGGGAAGCGATCCTCGAGACTCTGAATCAGGGTCTGGCGATCATGCAGCAATCGGGCGAATGGCGCGACATCGTGTCCGAGGCCCTGCGGTACCAAATGGAAAACGGATAAGGCCCCGAACAGGCCTGAAAAAAACAAAAGTCTGGAGGAAGTGGACATGTTTGAAATCAATCTGAAGAAACTGGTGGTTGCGGCCACCGCAATCACCGCCCTGAGCGCCGGCGCCGCCGCAGCTCAGGAAGCCTGCTCGAACTATACGGTTCAGGATGGCGACACGCTGGCAACCATCTCGATCGCGGCCTACGGCACGTCGAACTACCAGCCGATCTTCAACGCAAACCGCAACATCATCTCGAACCCCTCGAACCTTGAGCCGGGCGTCGTGCTGGCCCTGCCCTGTGAGGACGGCAGCCTGCCCAACGGCCTGAGCGCACAGGACCTGATCGCCGCCGAGGAAGCCCGCAACGCGAACAACAAGGCGTCGAACGTCTATGAACCCCCCGTCAAGATTCTTGCCGGCGGCAACTATGCACCCTTCTCTGACGAGAGCTTGTCGGGCGGTGGCATTCTGGTGCGTCTGGCCTCGACCGCGCTCAGCCGTGGCGGCAACAGTCGCGAGCATTCGGTAAGCTTCGTGAACGATTGGGGTTCGCACCTGGACACGCTGCTGCCGCTGGGCGCGTTCGACGTAGGTCTTGGCTGGTACATCCCGGACTGCTCGAACCGCAGCTATGAATGGTCGGCGGAGACAACCCGTCGCTGTAACGAGTTCGACTCGACCGTCAGCGTGTATGACGTGGTTATCGGTTTCTACACCCTGCCCGACAGCAAATACGCCGAGGCCCGTTCTTTCGAAGACTTCAAAGGCGCGCGGCTGTGCCGGATGGATGCCTGGTTCACCCACGACCTCGAAGAACAGGGCGTTTTCGAGCCGAACATCACAATGGTCCGCCCGATCAGCGCCGCTGAGTGCCTGGACGCCGTTCTGACCGGTACCGCCGACGTTGCATCCTTCGAGGTTCAGCTGGCGGCGGATGCCATGAGCGAAATGGGCCTGACACCGAAGGACATCGTGGAAAACCCCTTCGTGAACACCATTGCCAGCCAGCGCATCATCGCGCATCGCAGCAACCCGTTCGGCAAACAATACATCGCGATGCTGAACAAGGGCCTGAATGAAATGCGCGAGTCGGGCGAATGGTACGCCATCGTTTCGGACACGCTGCGCGAGCACAACGAAGAGATGAACGCCGCGTCGAACTGATCCCTCGGTTGCGCGAAAATCTTGGGGCCGGTCTTGCGACCGGCCCTCTTTTTTTGTCGGCGCCCGTCACAGGCCATATCGACAAGAAAAACGGCCAGCACCCCAAATGCTGGCCGTTTTCTGAGTGAGTGGTGCAGCCCCGACGGGCCTCACCGGTATTTGTCCGAGGTTGTTTTCAGGATAGCCCCGCGCAGTGCGGCTGAATATTGGGGGAATCCCGTAGAATCTCGGTCAATTCAACCAAAATAATTTGGAATACTCCGCCAGACTGCTGGACTGGCGCGTTTGCCCCGACGCATTTGTCTGCGCAATTGATGGCGTTTACCCACGACGCCGTCGGTCAGGCGTCAGGGTCGCAGGCCCGCGCGATGGCGCGGGCCTGTTCGTTTCTCAGCCGATGATGGCGTTCAGCGTGGCGCTGGGGCGCATCACCGCCGCAACCTTGGCCCGGTCGGGGTGATAGTACCCGCCCAGATCCACCGGTTTACCCTGCACGGCAGCCAATTCGGCCAGGATCTGCGGCTCTTTCTCGGCCAGTTCCTTGGCGATCGGTGCAAACGTCGCGCCCAGGTCGGCATCGTCGGACTGCGCGGCAAGCGCCTCGGCCCAATAGCGGGCAAACC
>NZ_JBXWSH010000011.1:0-113934 GCF_059613325.1 Ruegeria sp. BHSA191 | reverse complement strand
CCGGATATCACCTTCAACCCGGCAGATGTCGATCGTGTCGTTCATTCGGTTGAGGCAGCGAAGGAACGTCGACTTGCCGCAGCCCGACGGCCCGATGAAGGCCGTGACCGTCTTGTCAAGAATGTCCACCGAGACGTCCTTGATCGCCTGGGTTTCGCCATAGAAGACCTGGACGTCCTGCGCCTTTATCTTGACGGCATCGACGGCGACGCCCGGTTCGATCTTGCTCATGTCATTCATCATGATGATCCCTTTGCGCTTACCAGCTGCGCTCGAATTTGTTCCGAAGATAGATCGCGATGGCATTCATCGTGACTAGGAAACCCAGCAGCACCAGGATCGCCGCCGAGGTCCGGCTGACGAAGCCGCGCTCGGGGCTGTCGGCCCAGATGAAGATCTGGGTGGGCAAGGCGGTGGCGCTGTCGAACGGGCCGGCCGGGGCCGAGGTGATGAACGCGTTCATCCCGATCAGCAGCAGCGGGGCCGTTTCCCCCAGCGCCTGCGCCAGCCCGATGATCGTTCCGGTCAGGATGCCGGGCATCGCCAGCGGCAGCACATGGCCAAACACCACCTGATGCTTGGACGCGCCGATGCCCAGGGCCGCCTCGCGGATTGACGGCGGCACCGCCTTAAGCGCGGCGCGGGTGGCGATGATGATCGTCGGCATGGTCATCAGCGCCAGCGTCATGCCGCCCACGAACGGGGCCGAGCGCGGCAGGCCGAACCAGCCGATAAACACCGCCAGCGCCAGCAGGCCGAACACGACCGACGGCACCGCGGCCAGGTTGTTGATATTGACCTCTATGAAGTCGCTGATCTTGTTCTTGGGCGCGAATTCTTCAAGGTAGATCGCCGCGCCGATGCCCAGCGGGAAGGAAATCGCGAAACATACGAACAGCGCCCAGAACGACCCGATCAGCGCGCCCTTCAGACCAGCCAGTTCCGGGAATCGGCTGTCGGCATTGGTGACCAGGCCGGTGTTCAGCGGCTTGCTGATTACACCTTGGGCTTTCAGCTGGTCGAACCAGGCGATCTCGGCATCGTTCAGACGGCGGTTCTGCTCGGGCGTGTCGCGGTCGATGGTGCCCTTGTTCAGTTGGTCATACGGATCCGATACCGGCACCGTCAGCGTGATGGTCTGCCCGATCAGAGAAGGGTCAGCCACCACCCGGTCGCGCAGTTGAAACTGGGCGCCGTTGGACAGGATGCCCGCCAGGGCCTTACGGGTGGCCCGGTCGCTGGTGTCCACCTCGGGCAGCAACTCGGACAGCGAGGCTTGCAGCACGTCCTTGAAGCCGCCGCGCGGCAGCTTTTCGGGCTTGATCTCCTCGGGGTCAACATAAACCTCGAGCGTGATCTTGGTCTGGGTAAAGGCCTGATATCCCGACGATACCAGCGAGGCCACCAGTATGAACAGCATCAGAAAGGCAAAGCCGATGGCGCCCAGGCCCAAGCCCTGCAGCAGCTTCTGCTTGCGGTTGCGGCGGGTCAGGCTGGCGCGTACGGCGTCGGCGGTGTTGCCCTGCGGGGGCGTCTTTTCGGGTCCTGCGGTCAGGTCAGCCATGGTCTTAGCCTCAGTCATAGGCTTCGCGGTACTTGCGCACGATGCGCAGCGCGAAGACGTTGATGATCAGGGTGACGACGAACAGCATCATGCCAAGGGCAAAGGCCGCCAGCGTCTTGGGGTTGTCGAACGAGGTGTCGCCGATCAGAAGCGTGACGATCTGCACGGTCACCGTGGTTACGCTGTCCAGGGGGTTGATGGTCAGCGAGGCGATCAGGCCGGCGGCCATGACCACGATCATGGTTTCCCCGATCGCGCGGCTGACGGCCAACAGGATGCCACCGACGATGCCGGGAATGGCGGCAGGGAAAAGCACGTTCAGAACCGTCTCGGCCCGGGTTGCCCCCAGCGCCAGCGCCCCGTCGCGCAGCGAACGCGGTACCGCCGACAGGGCGTCATCGGTGAAAGACGAGATGAACGGGATCAGCATGATGCCCATCACGCTGCCTGCGGCCAGCGCCGTGTTGGGCGACACCGGAATGCCCAGCGAGGCGCCGAAACTGCGCATCGCCGGCGCCACCACCAGGATCGCGAAGAAGCCATAGACTACAGTCGGCACGCCGGCCAGGATCTCCAGCACCGGCTTGGCCACCGCCCGCAAGCGGTCGGGTGCGAATTCGTTCAGGTAGATGGCCGACAACAGGCCCACCGGAACCGCCAGGAACAGCGCGACCACGGTTATGACGATGGTGCCGAGGATGACCGGAAGCCAGCCGAAGGCACCTTCGGCCGCAATTTGGTCTTCGCGCAGAGGGATCTGCGGTTCCCAATTCAGGCCAAAGAAGAACTCGGTGATCGGCACCATCTCGAAAAAGCGGATGGATTCGAACAGCAGCGCGGCAATGATACCGACGGTCGTAAAAATGGCGACGGTCGAGCAGAAGATCATCAGGCTTGACACGATGCGCTCGACCCCGTGGCGAGCGCGGAACGCGGCCCCCACGCGCGAGCGGGCAAAGGCCACGATGGCCAACGACAGAGCGAGGACGATCGACAGCAGAACCCATCCCGACATCTTATGCAGCTCAAGATACCGCTGGGCCGCGGCCATCTTCCATTGTTCGGGCTCGCCGAAGATCTGCCCGCGCGAGATCGACTTAATCTCGGCCAGCACCAACTGGCGCCCGCCAGTGTCCAATCCGTCAAGGCTGCCGGCAGGCAGGCCCGACATGACCACATGGTCGATCACTGGGCCTTGCAGGATCAGCCACAGTACGATCAGCACAAAGACCGGAACCAGCGTGGACAGAAAAGAAAACAGCCCGTGATAGCCGGGCAGAGAGTGCAGACGCGCCCCATCTGCGCGCAGACCGGCTGCAGCCCGCCGGTTCAGCAAATATCCAAGGATACTGACGCCCAACAGCGCCGCAAACACGAAAGTCGTCATCTGCCCCCCAGGCAAAAAAATAGGCTGCCCGGTTTCGTGGCCGGACAGCCCCGTGAATTGCAAGTCTTACGACTTGGGTTCCATGTTCTGGCCGTTCAGGATTGCGTCCTGCAGCTCTTCACGACGCTCGTCGGACAGGGCCACCAGGCCACGCTCGGCCAAATAGCCGTCAGCGGCCAGCGCGTCGTCCGACATGTATTCTTCCAGGAATTCGTCCAGGTTCGGGATCACGCCGCGATGCGCGTTCTTGACGTAGAAGTACAGCGGGCGGGACACCGGATAGGACTTGTCGGCGATGGTGTCGGCATTCGGCTCGACGCCCTCGATCTTGACCGGCTTCAGCTTATCCAAGTTCTCGTACAGGAACGAGTAGCCGAAGATGCCAACGGCGTTCGGGTCGGCCTCGAGGCGCTGAACGATCAGGTTGTCGTTCTCGCCTGCTTCGACGAAGGGTCCGTCGGTGCGCATGCGCGAGCAGTTTTCCTTGACCCAGTCGCCATCAAACCCGCCATTCTTGACAAAATCCAGCTCTTCGCAGCCGGCATGCATCGCCAGCTCGACGAAGGCGTCGCGGGTGCCCGAGGTCGGCGGCGGGCCATAAGCCAGGATTTCCACGGCTGGCAGGTCGGGGTTGACTTCGTTCCAGGTCTTGAACGGGTTGTCCTTCCACTCGCCATCAACCGGCACCTGGGCGCCAAGGGCCAAGTAGATGTCACCCAGCGACAGGTCCCAGTCCTGATCATTGCCGCGCGAGATGGCGATCGACAGGCCGTCGAACCCGATCAGGGCTTCCGAGATGTCTGTGACGCCGTTCTTTTGGCACAGCTCGTATTCCGAGGCCTTCATGGCACGCGATGCGCCGGTGATGTCGGCGGTGTTTTCACCGATGCCTTCGCAGAAGATTTTCATGCCGCCGCCGGTACCGGTCGATTCGACGATGGGCGAGGCTGCGCCGGTGTTGTTGGCGAACTGCTCGGCGACGGCCTGGGTGTACGGGAACACGGTCGAAGATCCGACGATGCGGATGGCGTCGCGCGCCGAAGCAGCAGACGCAGCAATGGCGGTGATTGCCAGAACCGAAGCGGTCAGTTTGATGGTGGTCATGGTCACTCCTGAAACTCAGCTTTGGCCGCCCCCTGCGGCCTTGGCGACTGCTCTAAGCGGGACGTGCGACGCTTATGTAACGGCAGTGTAACAGTTTCATGACAAAGCGCGCAGGGTTCGGGTTTTTGCGGGATCTCCTGCGCCGAATCCTGCTGAAATGGAGATGAGGCGGCCCAAATAACACCTGGCGTGCAGGGAAAATGGCCCCATACACACAAGTGAATGGACTCGGCGCCCCGATTCGAGGATCTTGGTGATCCAGTTTCGAATCATACCGATGGCCGGGTGACAGGAGCGTTGATATGCTGACCAGACGACACTTTGTTGCGACATCGCTTGCCTTGTTCTCGCAGCCGATTCTGGGTGCGTTGCCGGCCTCGGCCGCGACCGCGTCTCAATGGGCAGCATGGGATGCGCAGGTCACGCCGGCCAATTACGATCCGGCCGCGTCGAACCCCTGGGGTCTGCATCCGCGGTTCCTGCCCCGCCGGGTTCAGACCAACCGGCCGCTGAAACCCGGCGACATCCATGTGGATGCCGTGGCGCGGTATCTGTATTTCATCGAAGATGGCGGTACCGCCATGCGCTACGGCGTGGCCATCGCGCGCGGTGATCTGTACGAGCCCGGAACCTATACGATCAAACGCAAGGCTAAATGGCCGCGCTGGACGCCCACCGCCGACATGATCCGCCGCGACCCGCAGGATTATGCCCAGTTCGCCGACGGCATGCCGGGCGGGCCGAAAAACCCGCTGGGGGCGCGGGCGTTCTATCTGTATCAGGGCAACCGCGACACCTATCTGCGCATCCACGGCACGCCTTATCCCCGGTCGATAGGTGGCCGCGCCAGTTCAGGCTGCGTGCGCATGGTGATGGCGCATATCATCGGCCTGTATGACCGGGTTCAGCCCGGCGCCACGGCACATCTCTACCCGCCCGAGCAGCCGATCACTGCCTCTGCCTGATCAGGCGCGGGCGCAGATCGGGCGCCCCTCGACGGTTCTGAGCGGCAGATAGGTCGTCTCGACCGGGCCGACATGGCGGTACCAGTAACACCCATCCTCGGGCATGATCCGAACCGCGTTCAGGTTCTGGCCGGGCGCGGCAATTGCGATCACCCCTTCGGGCACCTTGGCCAGGTCGCCGGGCGCGGACGCGCCGGACATCGACGCGGTTTCCGTGCAGGCGCCCACTGCCAGCAAAACTGCCGCATATTTCAAGTCCGATTTGGCCAACATCGTGTACTTCCCCGTGCTGTTTCCCGGTCCGTTTGCCGCACAAAGTTGCATCCTGACGCGCGCAGTTCAATTCGCTGCGTACAATAGGTGTGACAGCGTGGCTTTTCTGCGCAGGGCGTTGCGAACAAATTTGGGTTGACCTTCCAGCGCGGTAAGGCGGCAGAAGACGCGCAAACAGCGAATGCATCTAAAACCAAGTGAAACGAGCCGATGAACAAACTGACGCTTTTGATTGGCGGCGTTCTGATCGCGGGCGCTGCCGTATTTGTCTACAACTTCAACCAGCAGCCTACGGGCCATTCGATGGCGGTGCCCGATACGTCGTCGCTGTCGCAGGGGGAACCAATCGCGCAGGTCCGGGTGCCGGCGACGTTCAGTGCGCAGGCGCAGATGGGAAAGGTTGCCTTTGACGCTAAATGCGCAGCCTGCCATGGAATGAATGCGACGGGGCTGGAAGGGCTGGCGCCGCCGTTGGTACACAAGATCTATGAGCCCAGCCACCACGGGGACGAGGCCTTTCAGCGGGCGGTTCAATATGGTGTTCAGGCCCATCACTGGCGCTTTGGCGACATGCCGCCGGTCGCTGGCTTGACCCGTGCAGACGTGCAGGGCATCGTTGCCTATGTCAGGGAACTGCAGCGCGAGAACGGGATAGACTGAACCTTGCACAGCTGGGCGGACAGGATGATCGGACGGTGGCTTCTGGCCTTGGGCTTGGTCTTGGCCGGTGTTCTGGTGTTCTCGGAACCCGCCTTGGCGCATGGGGGCGATGGGGGTACACATGCCGTCGTCGATCTGGAAGCATCCGACCCCGACCATGTCGAACAGGGCCACCCGGGTCATTGCCACGGCGGGGCCTTCTGCAACGGCGTGGCAATGACCGTGGCCGCGCCCGTCGTTTCCGCTCTGGTATCAAGGATCAGCCGCCGTGCCATCCCGCCGGGCCGGTACCGGATGTTGCCGGTGGCCCTGTTCGATCCGCCCCCGCCGCGCGCCGTGTCCTGAGTCACGAAAGGCCCCTTTCGGGGGCGAGTTGAAGCAGACAAACAGGACAAGACGATGACCCTTTCAAAACTGACGACGGGAGCCGTGCTGGCGTCGATGATCGCCGTAACCGCCCTGGCGCATGGTGGCGCCACCGGGATCGTGAAGGAACGCATGGACGGTATGTCCGCCATGAAGGACGCGATGAAGACCCTGACGCCGATGATGCAGGGCAAGACACCCTATGACGCCGCCACAGTCCGGCGCGCGGCCGAGACAATCGGGCGCCATGCCGGTGACAGCATGACACGGCTGTTCCCCGAAGGCAGCGATGGCATGCCTTCCGAGGCCAAACCCGAGATCTGGCAGGACTGGGAAGCGTTCGCCGAACTGGCCGAGCAGCTGCAGACCTATGCCGAGGGGCTGGTCCTTGCGGCCGACAACGGGCTGATGATGGCCGGTGCCGGTCAGGGGTCCGGCATGATGGGCGGATCGGGCATGATGGGTGGCGCCTCGATGATGGGGGGCGGGGCCATGATGGGCGGAACCCCCGGGCGCGAGGAGCTGTCCGAGATGCCCGCCGATGGCGTGTTCATGATGCTGGGCCAGAACTGCTCGGCCTGTCACACGCGGTTCCGGTCGGAATAGGGTGCCACGATGAAACGCATCTATCGCTTGGGCCTTGCCTCTGCCGTACTGGCTGCGGCGGGGCTGGCCGCCGTGGTCGCGTGGCCAATCGGTCTGACGCCGCAACTGCCCGAGCTGACGGGCGACGTTGACCGCGGGGCCTACCTGGCGCGGGCGGGCGGCTGCATCGCCTGCCACACCAATTTCGCCGAGGGTGGCGCGCCCCTGGCCGGCGGCGTCAAGCTCGAAACACCCTTTGGCACGGTGTATTCCCCGAACCTGACCACAGACCCGGACCACGGCATTGGCGGCTGGTCGATCGAGGAATTTGCCAAGGCCGTGCGTCAAGGCGTGGCGCCGGACGGGCAGCCCTATTACCCAGCCTTCCCGTACCCGTTCTACGCCGATTTCACCGATCAGGACATTGCCGACCTGTGGGCGGCGTTCCAGACCGTGCCGCCGGTGGGCACGCCGTCCCGCGCGCAGCAGATGGCCTTTCCCTTCAACCAGCGCTGGGGGCTGAAACTGTGGCGCGCGGCGTTCCTCGAGCCTCCGCGCACCGATCCGGTCCCCGGCAAAGGTGATGTGTGGAACCGCGGCCGGCTGCTGGTCGAAGGCGCCACTCACTGTGCCGCCTGCCACACCGGGCGCAATCTGTTTGGTGCCCGCAAATCGGATACCGAGCATTTCAAGGGCAGTGATGCACTGCCGGGCGGCGACAAGGCGCCGGCCATCGACTATGAAACCCTGCAGAGGCTGGGCTGGACGGTCGACAACCTGGCCTATGCCCTGCGCACCGGCATTATGCCCGACGGTGACGTATTCGGCGGTGCCATGGGCGAGGTCGTGACCTACGGCACCAGCTTCCTGACCGAAGCAGACCGCCGCGCCATGGCCACCTATTTGTTGGACGACTATGACGGACGGTGAAAAGGTGGAGCCGCGGGGCCGGCCGCGCAGGACGGCATTGCCCTGGGTGGCGCTGACGGCCGCCGTCGTGATGGGTGCTGCTGGCGCGTTCGGATGGATTTCAGGCGCTGACCTCAGTGACGAACCCTCCGATCCGGTGCGGGGGGCGGTGCTCTATGCCGAGAACTGCGCCGCGTGCCACGGGGCCAACCTTGAGGGTCAGCCGGACTGGCAGACGCCCGACGCCAACGGTGTTCTGCCGGCCCCGCCGCATGACCGCACAGGCCATACTTGGCATCACGGAGACGGTATGCTGTTCGCCTATACCAAGCTGGGCGGTGCCGAGACGCTGAAACGCATCGGCGTGACCGGGGTACAAAGTGGCATGCCCGGTTTCGCCGATACTCTGACCGATGCAGAGATCCGAGACATCCTCGGTTTCATCAAATCCAGTTGGACGGAGCGCGAGCGTGAGATGCAGCAACTGCGGACCGAGGCCGAAGACGGCGGACCTTTCGAGGACTTTCGCTGAGTACACCTTGACCTTCCACTTGCTGGAACCCTTATGTAGCGGGTCAGCAGCGATTCAATGGTGACGAAATGACCCAGATTTCACACGCCCGACTTCAGGTTCAGGGAATGAGCTGCGCCTCGTGCGTCGGCCGCGTCGAGCGAGCCCTGAAGGCCGTGCCCGGCGTCGAGGACGCCTCGGTCAACCTGGCCAGCGAAAGCGCCCAGGTCGATTTCCACGCGCCCGCTGACCTGCCGACCATCCTCGGCGCGCTCGAGGCGGCCGGGTATCCCTCCGCGATCGAAGAGGTCACGCTGGACATTCAAGGAATGAACTGCGCCTCATGCGTGGGCCGCGTGGAACGGGCGCTGTTGGCGGGGCAGGGGGTCGTGGCGGCCTCGGTCAACATGGCCTTGGAAACTGCCACAGTCCGCTATGTGGCAGGCTCCACCACGCCCGAGGCCATCGCCGCGCTGGCCACGGCGGCGGGCTACGCCGCCACCCTCCGAGATGCGGCACGGCCCGAGCCCGAGGACCGCAAAGCCGAGGAAATCCAGCACCTGGCCCGGCGCACGAGTTTTGCCGCGATTCTGGCTCTGCCGGTCTTTGTTCTGGAAATGGGCGCGCATGTCGTTCCCGGAATGCACCATCTGATTGCCCAGACGATCGGTCTGCAGACCAGCCACCTGTTGCAATTCGTACTGACCACGATCGTTCTGTTCGGGCCGGGGCTGCAATTCTATACCAAGGGCTTTCCGGCCCTGTTCCGGGGCGCGCCCGACATGAACTCGCTGGTCGCGCTGGGGACGGCGGCGGCTTATGGGTACTCGCTGGTGGCGACCTTTGCGCCCGACCTTCTGCCGGCGGGCACCGCAAACGTCTATTACGAGGCGGCGGCGGTCATCGTGGTGCTGATCCTGCTGGGCCGCTTCCTCGAGGCGCGCGCCAAGGGCCGAACCGGTGAGGCGATCCGCAAACTGGTGGGGCTGCAAGCCAAGACCGCGCGGGTCGAGCGCGATGGCCGCGTGGTGGAACTGCCCGTCGATCAGATCGTCGTGGGCGACATAGTGCATGTCCGCCCCGGCGAGAAGATCCCGGTGGATGGCGCCGTGCTGACCGGGCGGTCCTATGTGGATGAAAGCATGATCACCGGCGAACCGGTGCCGGTCGAAAAGGCCGAGGGCGCCGCCGTGGTTGGCGGCACCGTGAACGGAACGGGGGCGTTGACCTTCCGGGCCGAAAAGGTCGGGGCCGACACGATGCTGGCGCAGATCATCCAGATGGTCGAACAGGCACAGGGGGCCAAGCTGCCCATCCAGGGTCTGGTCGACCGGATCACCCTGTGGTTTGTTCCGGCCGTGATCTCGGTTGCCGTGGTGACGGTTCTGGTCTGGCTGCTGTTCGGCCCGGACCCGGCGCTGAGCCTGGCGCTGGTGGCCGGGGTCTCGGTTCTGATCATCGCCTGCCCCTGCGCCATGGGTCTGGCCACGCCGACCTCGATCATGGTGGGCACCGGGCGTGCGGCCGAGATGGGTGTGCTGTTCCGCAAGGGGGACGCGCTGCAGATGCTTCAGGAAACCACCGTCGTTGCGCTGGACAAGACCGGCACGCTGACCGAGGGCCGGCCCGAACTGACCGACCTGATCGTGGCCGACGGCATGACCGAGGACGCGGTGCTGCGCCTTGTCGCCGCGGTCGAGGCCACGTCGGAACACCCGATCGCAACCGCGATCACCCGGGCCGCCGAGACCCGCGGGCTGACCCTGCCCAGTCCCGAAGGATTTGACTCGATCACCGGGTACGGGGTGCAGGCAATGGTCGAAGGTCACCGGGTTCTGATCGGCGCCGACCGCCTTATGGCCCGCGAGGGGATCGAGATCGGCGGGCTGGCAGAGCGCGGCGCGAACCTGGCCGCCAAGGGGAAAACGCCGCTCTATGCCGCGATCGACGGGCGTATCGCGGCGGTGATCGCTGTGGCCGATCCGATCAAGCCCGGTACGCCTGCCGCGATCCAAGCCCTGCATGACTTGGGTCTGAAGGTTGCGATGATCACCGGTGACAACGCCGCCACGGCCCGGGCCATCGCCGCGCAACTAGGCATCGACCACGTGGTCGCCGAGGTGCTGCCCGAAGGCAAGGTGGCAGCGCTCGAAAGCCTGCGCGCAGACGGAGGCAAGCTGGCCTTCGTGGGCGACGGCATCAACGACGCGCCCGCGCTGGCGGCGGCGGATGTGGGCATTGCCATCGGCACCGGCACCGACATCGCGATCGAGGCGGCCGACGTGGTGCTGATCTCCGGTGACCTGACCGGCGTGGTCAACGCGTTCGACGTCAGCCGACGCACCATGCGCAACATCCGGCAGAACCTGTTCTGGGCCTTTGGTTACAACACGCTGCTGATCCCGGTGGCCGCCGGGGTTATGTACCCGTTCGGCGGGCCGCTTCTGTCGCCGGTTCTGGCCGCGGGCGCGATGGCGCTGTCCAGCGTTTTCGTCCTGTCCAACGCCTTGCGGCTGCGTTGGGTGAAACCGGCCCGAACACCACAGGACGCTCCCGAAGAAACCCGCATCCTGACGCTCAACCCGGCCAATGCCGACTAGACAAGGAGGGAACCATGAATATCGGAGATGTCGCCGAGCGCTCGGGCCTTCCGGCCAAGACCATTCGTTACTACGAAGACATCGGCTTTATCAAACCCCGGCGCGGCGCCAACGGATACCGGCATTTCGACGAAAAAGAGCTGCACAAACTGGCGTTCATCGGCCGCGCCCGGTCGCTGGGCTTTACCATCGAAGACTGCCGGACGCTTTTGGCACTGTACGAGGACAAGCGTCGCGCCAGCGCCGATGTAAAGCGCATCGCCAAGCAAAACCTGAAGGAAATCGACGCGAAGATCGCCGATCTCAAGGCCATGCGCGCCACGCTGTCTCACCTGGTCGCGGAATGTGCCGGCGATGACCGCCCGGATTGTCCGATCTTGAATGACCTTGGGCGGATTTGACCGCATCCGTCTGCGACACATTCCACAGGATGGTGGCGGAAACCCGCGTCGTCCGGTCTCGTTTGTCCTCGACATCACTCCAGAAGAAGCCCAACGCCGACATCAAGGCGTTGGGAAGGAACACCCGCCTCTGCGAACAAAGCTTTGTAAAACGCTCGTTCAGAAACGGGGCGCAAGTTACGAACCGAGTTTCGCCCCAACCCAGTGTCCCGAACAGAGCGTCTTTTGTTAGCCCACCCGGTTGACTTGGCTTTGCCGATACCCAATTTCCGCGGCCTACGCATAACAGAGGTTTGCCGAAATGAACCGTATCCTAGCAACCGTTCTGGCCTTGGGCCTGGGCACTGCCGCAACCGCCGAAACCCTGCGCGTGGGCATGTCGGGCGGGTATTTCCCCTTTACCTTCGTTAAGCAGGACGTGCTTCAGGGCTTCGAGGTCGACGTCATGAACGCCGTTGGCGAAAAGACAGGGTTGGACATCGCGTTCGAGACCATGTCGTTCTCGGGCCTGATCGGCGCGCTGGACGCGGGCCGGATCGACACGATCGCCAACCAGATCACCATCACCCCCGAACGCGAAGCCCGGTTTGCGTTCAGCCAGCCCTATGTGATCGACGGCGCGCAGGTGGTCGTGCGCAAGGGCAACGACACCATCAAGGGGGTCGAAGATCTGAAAGGCCACACCGTCGCCGTCAACCTCGGCTCGAATTTCGAGCAGCTTCTGAAAGAACTGCCGTATTCCGACGAGATCGAGATCAAGACCTACGAGGCCAACATCGCGCAGGACACCGCCTTGGGCCGTGTCGATGCCTTCGTGATGGACCGCGTGTCCTCGGCCCAGCTGATCGCCGAAAGCCCGCTGCCGCTGGAGCTGGCCGGCGCGCCCTTCTCGGAAATCCGCAACGCCCTGCCGTTCCGCGATGACGCGGAAGGCCGGGCTTTGCGCGACCGGGTCGATGCGGCGCTGACCGAGCTGAAGCAGGACGGCACCCTGGCGGAAATCTCGGTCAAGTGGTTCGGAACCGACATCACGGCGAACTGAAGCCATGCGGGGATTGGACCTTGAATATATGCTGGGGCTGGTCCCCGTCATCTTGGGCTATGTGCCGCTGACGCTGGCGATGGCTTCGGCCGCCATGGTGCTGGCGCTGGTTCTCGCGGTGGCGCTGGCGGTGGAACGTGTCTTTCGCGTGCCCGTGCTGGATCAACTGGTACTGCTGTTCATCAGTTTCTTCCGCGGCACGCCGCTGCTGGTGCAACTGTTCCTGTTCTACTATGGGTTGCCGCAAGTTCTGTCTTTCCTGACCGCGATTGACGGGGTGACCGCCGCGATCATGGGGCTGACGCTGCACTTTGCCGCCTACATGGCCGAAACCATCCGCGCGGCGATCATCGGCGTCGATCGCAGCCAGTGGGAAGCAGCGCAGTCCATCGGCATGACCCAAGGCCAGTTGATGCGGCGGGTGATCCTGCCGCAGGCGGCCCGCGTGGCGGCTCCGACGCTGGTCAACTACTTCATCGACATGATCAAGGGCACCTCGCTGGCCTTCACCCTCGGCGTGACCGAGATGATGGGCGCTGCCCAGAAAGAGGCGGCGGGCAGCTTCCTGTATTTCGAGGCCTTCCTGGTGGTCGCCGTCATCTACTGGATCATGGTCGAAGGTCTGAGCCAGGCGCAGAAGGTCCTCGAGATCCGACTGAACAGGGCATATGCACGATGATCCGTATCGAAGGACTGACCAAACGGTTTGGCGGCACCGCCGTCCTGAACACCATTGATCTCGAGATCGCAAAGGGCGAGCGCGTCGTCGTCATCGGCCCCTCGGGCACCGGGAAATCCACGTTGCTGCGCTGCATCAACTTTCTAGACACGCCCGATGCGGGCCGCATCACGGTCGGAGGCATTTCGGTCGATGCGACACGGGCCAGCCGTGCCGATATTCTGGCCCTGCGGCGCGCGACTGCCTTCGTGTTCCAGAATTACGGCCTGTTTTCACATCGCACCGCGCTGGAAAACATCATGGAAGCGCTGGTCACCGTGCAGAAACGCCCCCGCGCCGAGGCCGAGGCGCAGGGCCGTCGCATCCTGAAGGAAATCGGTCTGGCGGAAAAGGCCGACAGCTATCCGGCCAGCCTGTCGGGCGGACAGCAGCAACGTGTGGGGATCGGCCGCGCCATGGCGATCGGGGCGCAGTTGATGCTGTTTGACGAGCCGACCTCGGCGCTGGATCCGGAATGGGTCGGCGAGGTGCTCGACCTCATGCGTTCGGTCGCCGCGCAACGCCAGACCATGTTGATCGTCACGCATGAGATGCGTTTTGCCCGCGAAATCGCCGACCGGGTGATCTTCATGGAGGGCGGTCGGATCGTGGAACAGGGCCCCCCGGCACAGATCTTCGATGCGCCGAAAGACCCGCGTTTGCAGCGGTTTCTGGCGCGCGTCAGTGCATGACGACGCGGCCCCGCCCTCGGGGGTGCAAAGCCCCCTGTCCATCGCGCCACGATCGGGCGTGGTCCCTGCTCACAGCTGCGACCCGATCGGCAGCAGGCTCAGGAACCCTGCAACGATGTGATCCCAGGCGCTGCCCGTTGGCTCGGCATCATATTCCAGCACCGTTCCGTCGGCCGCACGGGTCCGCCAGGTCAACTGCCCGGCTGGCCCCAGCGTGACCCGGTACGTATAGGCGGGTAGCGCGTCGTCCAGCGCACCGATGGCCTGTTCGGTCAGGGCGGGCGAGTCGATCAGGATTCCCATCTCGGTGTTGATGTTGACCGAGCGGGGGTCCCAGTTGAACGACCCCACGAACAGGTATCGATCATCAATCGCGAAAGCCTTGGAATGTAGCCCCGACCGAGACTGCGCCCAGTTGATGCCCTTTCGCTGCTGTTGATAGTTGTCGGGTCGCAGTTCGTACAGATCGACGCCGCCGCGCAGCAACGGTCTGCGTTTCGTGGCGTAATGGGCATAGACGGGAAGCACATCGTTCGATGCCAGCGAGTTGGTGACGACCCGGACATCGACGCCTCGGCGCTCGAGTGCGGTCAGCCATCGGACACCGCTGTTGCGGGGCACGAAATAGGCCGAAACGATGGTGACCTCGGATTTTGCTGTCTCGAAATATGGCAGCAGTTGCGCGGCAAGGATCGGATCCGCGATGTCGGCGCCGGCTGCCTTGGCAGGCGGGTCCGCATAGAGTCGGGCCGGCACCCAATCCAGCGAAAGGGCCCCGTCTGCAAAGTTTTCCTGCGCCGACCGGCGCAGCGCGGCGCCATAGGGTGTTCGCTTCGCGTCTTCGACCAATTGGCGCAACCGGTCGCGGGCGGCGGCAAGGCTGAATTCCGGCGGCCCGACAACCGCGCGAGCGGGCACCGCGAACGGGCTGTTCCAGTAGGCATCGAAGCTTTTGGAAACTTCGGTCACCACCGGCCCCGCAGCCAGCACATCGAGATCGGCATAGTTCATTTCCTCGCGCGCGAGAAAATACTCGGCCCCGATGTTCCGCCCGCCCACGATGGTAAACAGATTGTCGGCCGTCATGGACTTGTTGTGCATCCGTCGATTGATCCGCTTGAAATCGGTCAAACCGGCCACGACCAAGCTTTGATCGCGCCAGAACGGGTTGAACAGCCTGATTTCGATGTTTTCGTGCAGGTCCAGTGCGGCGGTCATCGCGTCATAGCCTGCGGTGTCCATATCATCCAGCAACAAGCGGACGCGCACTCCGCGATCAGCCGCCTGAAGAAGGCTGGCTGCAAAAAGATGCCCCGTCGGGTCGTCATGCAGCAGGTAATATTGTGCGTCGATCGTGCGTTCGGCGGCGGCCGCCATCAACAGCCGAGAGACCAGCGCCTGTTCTCCATCGCTGACAAGTCGCACGCCCGAGCGCCCGTCCCCAGGGTCGCCCAACCGGCGCGCCGCGCGTCCTAGTTTGCTGTCTTCACGGGCGGGCTGATAGTTGGACACCGTCTTTTCGTACATGCGCTCCTTGGGTGCGCAGCCAAGCAGCGCGACCAGACAGACCAGACCGGCTATGATTTGCCGCAGCTTCATGCAGACCCTCCCTTCGCAGGGTCTCAGATGACACTGCCACGGCCCCCTGGTTCAAGCCCCTTGCGGATCAGCGGTGCAGGTTTTCGGCGGCCTGTGGCGATTGCGCAGGGCGGGTCGGCCAGCCCCGTTCGCCGTAGTGGTAGCCGACTGCCTTCCGACCCGAGACACCCGACGGCGAAAAAAAACACCACTTGGAACGCGCGGCGTCTACAGGCCCAAGACCGGTTCAGGCAGAACCCGCATGCAGACAGCGGCAAAAAACAGACCGCTGCCCGACAGCACGAACACATGCCAGATCGTGTTGTGATACGGGATCCAGTCCAGCAGATAGAACGCAACGCCGGCCGTGTAGACCAGCCCACCCGCGATCATCAGGATCACGACCGCCGAGGGCAGATCGGCCAGAACACCCTGGCCTGCCCACACGATGGCCCATCCCATCATCAGGTAAAGCGCCAGCCCGAACCACCGGAACCTGTGCGGAGCGATCATCTTCAGGGCCGAACCCAGCGTGGCCGACGACCACAGACCAAACAGCAAGCCCGGCGCCTGCCCGCCGGACAACAGCAGGAACGGCGTATAGGTTCCGGCGATCTTGACGTAGATCCCCGAGTGGTCGAGACGCCGCAGAACATCGGTCCATTCCGGGCTCTGGCTCATGTTGTAGAGCGCTGAAAAACTCAGCATCAAGACAAGCGTCACGCCGTAGATCAACGCGCCCCAGACCGCGGCGGGCTCGGGTCCGGACTGCACGGTCTGGCCGACCAGGATCGGTACCGCGACCAATGCCGCACCAACGCCCAGTACATGAACCACCCCGTCGCTGACGCGTTCGGACCGGCTGTAGGTCGGGCGAATTTCGGCAAAGGATTTCATCCCCACTAGGATAGGCCAGCGCTCGGCCCCGGGCAAGCCGGGTGTCGATGACCTTCGGGTGTCGGGCCTCTATGAGGGTTGATCGTCCGCCTTCGGGTCCTTGTAGCGGTTGAGGTCCAGAACGCCGGACTGAACCGGCGCTTGCCGTGCCAACATCTCGTGCAGGCGGTCGCTGAGCCTCCAGAAGTCGGAGCTTGTCCTGCGTATGCCGTAAGTGGCGATGACATTCATATAGTCGCTTTGCGAGCGGATCGCCTTCACGGCAGACACGAAGTCGGGCAACGCGTCGCTGGACAAGCGGAAGAAGAAATTGGGATAGCTTCCGATCAGCCCGGGCAACACCGTGATCGTGTCGTCCCGGGGCAGGCGTCGTGCGTGTTCGCGGAACAGAAATGCAACGTTGGAATGGGCCTTGTCGTGGACGAGGGAAAAGACCTCGGTCTGGTCTTCGCCATGTTCGACCAGCAAAACCGACAGGTCGGGCAGATACCTGACCCACGGGCCGGTTTGGCTGGACAACTGCCGCAGCAGCGCCGCGCTGGGGTCGCTGGTACAGGCGTCACCCGTGCAGCGATTGATCGGGTCGGTGACCGGCCACAGCCCATTCCCGCGGTTCAGCAAGTTCAGCAGAAACTCGGCCTTGGGGTTGTCGGTGCCGAAGGCGATCCCGGTCGGGAAATCGTCATCGAGACGGCGCTGATGCCAATAGGTGTGCAACTCGGCAAGAAATCCCTGATACCAGCCATCATGCATCCGGGTTCGGATTTCGGCCGGCATGAAGGTCAGGAAACTATCTTCGCTCTCCATACGCAGCTCATTCATGTACAGCCGTGTGGCCAGCTGATGCGCGACCCGGCCGAACACGTCGTAGCCTGCGACCAGATTGTAATAGATCCTCTCGAACACCGGATAGTCGATCACCCAGGCGGTTTCCGGGATGTCGCCGTGAAACCCGATCATCGCCGAGGCGTTGTCAAAGTGCCGAAACACGGTGATCAATGCCTGTGGATTCGTCCCGCCCCCGTCCCAGATCGCATCATAGCCGAACCCCGTCCGATGCGCCGGGCTGTTGCGATAGCGGGCGTCGCGAAACTGAAGGTATTCCACCTGATTGCGGTGATAGAGCGACTGGAGATCGCCCAGCACCCCTTCATCGGCCCTGGCGACCGGCAATTCGAGATAGGCCGCGCCCTGGGCAAGATAGCTGGGATCGGTCACCGACAGATCCGCCTCGGGGTCAAGGAAACTGACCCAGAACCGGTCTTCGATCACGTTGACCGCCGTCTGCCCATGACAGACCGGGCCTCGGATGAAGCTGCGCACGAAGAACAGCGCGTCGTCCAACAAAAACTCATAGCGGCTGCGGGCGGGGAGCGCAGCGAAGGTGCTGAACGGGTTGCCGCCCTCTGCATCGCCATAGGGCGGCAGTTGTTCCAACGACCAGTCGGGTTCAAGAAACAGCTCCCGATACCGGTCCATACGCCGGGACCCGAACGGATAAACCAGGTGTTCCTTGTGCACGATGGTCTCGGTCACAAGTTGCAGCCGATAGTAGAACGGCCTTGCGCCGGGGTCGTCGAAGGGCCGGCGGGACGCGATAACAGAGATCGGCTGCCCCGGCGGCGTCGTGGACCTTACCATCTGAAAGAAGCGGCGCGGGTCGTCATCCGGGAAATGCAGGCGCGCCAGGAACAGATGTTCGAACAAGTAGCGGCTGGTCAACCGGCTACGGAGATCGTCGGCGTTCAGAAAGGCCTCCCACCTATCGACCTTCGCCTGGACCGAAGCTGGCAGATCCGCTGCTTCCGGATCGAGTGTCCCGCCGGCCCGCGCCCATTCGCGCAATAGGGTGAACTCGTCATCCGACAACCGCGCGGCAGCGTAGGGCATTCCGGCCAAGGGGTGTTTGCGCCGAAACGCATCGAATTCCTGCGGCGACGGGCAGACCAGTTCGCGGTTGATCGAAAGACCCAGCTCCTGAGGAACCGGCTCTCCCTCGGGCAGCGGCGCGGCGTGGCCCAGATCCAGAAAGCGTTCCAACAGACTGAGTTGCCCGGGCTTTTGCCCCGGACCTCCGGCGACCGTGTGGAACCCCAGCGCGCGCCAGTCCGGCACGGTCCGGGCGTCGAGCCCAAGCCGCGTGGGCGGCGCATCTGTCAGCCGGTCGGTGTCGTAGACCACCTGCTTGGTCCCGCCGCGCGCCACGCCTTCGGGCGCGGTCAGCTTCAATTGGCAGGGCGCGTCATAGCAGCTGTGGCAGACGACGCATCGTCGGTTCAGCAGGTCTCTGACCTGTACGGTGCCCGTCACGCCCGTCTCGACGGTGTTCTGGGCGCAGGCACCCATTGGGATGATCAACCCAGCCAAAACGATCAGTGCAAGGCCGGCTACCGTCATTCGGAATTGAAAAAATCCGCTGCGCTGCATGGCTGGACTCTGCCCGATCAAGGAATTGAAACGTCAGCGCAGTCTGATCCGCCCAAACCTGCGTGTCGAGACATTTTCGGCCGCACTGACCGATTGCTTGATTGACACCGCGGAACCCCGCATGATCAGGCATGGACAGCACGGTCGAGACATGGCTGCACGATCTGGGCCTGGACCAGTATGCCGATGCGTTTGCACAGAACGACGTCGATGAACGGGTGCTGCCCTTGCTGTCCGACGCTGACCTGCGCGAACTGGGTGTCAGCCTTGGGCACCGGAAGCTCATACTGGCGGCGGCGCGGGATTTGGGCGGCACGCCGGACGGGTCGCCGCACCCTGCCATCCCTTTGCCCGAAGCGGCGGGGACCGTATCCGACCAAGCTGACCTTGCGGCTGCCGAGCGCCGGCACCTGACCGTGTTCTTTGCCGATCTTGTCGGCTCGACCGAACTGACCAACCGGATTGACCCGGAAGACATGCGGACCCTGCTGCAGCGCTATCAGGACGCCGTCGCCGGGGCCGTCAGCCGGTATGGCGGCTATGTCGCCAAATATCTGGGTGACGGGTTGCTTGTCTTTTTCGGTTGGCCGCGCGCCTACGAGGATCACGCGATCCGCGCGGTCAAAGCAGGCCAGGAGTCGGTGGCGCGGGTCAAGGCGCTGCAAACCCCGGACGGGACCCCGCTGTCGGTTCGGATCGGCATCGCCAGCGGCGACGTGGTCGTTGGTGACGCGATCGGCAAAAACACTTATGAGGAAGGGGCGATGACCGGGCCGGTCTTGAACCTGGCCGCCCGCATCCAGGAACGAGCGCCGCCGAACGCCGTGGTCGTCCCGCAGGAGGACGCCACAACGGCGTTGCAGGGCGTATTCGAATTCGCCGCACTGGGGCAGGTCCCGCTCAAGGGGTTCGATGCACCGCGGACATTGATGCAAGTCGTGGCGGAACGCAGCGCCGAGAGCCGCTTTCGCGCCGTGCATGACGGTGCGGCCCAAAACAGGTTGATCGGGCGCGAGACGGAAAAGGACATCCTGCTGCAGTCGTGGCGGCAGGCGCAGGATGGCGCGGGCCAGGTGATCCTGCTGGGCGGCGAGGCCGGTATGGGCAAGTCCCGGCTGGTCGAGGCGTTTCTTGCGGACCCCAACGTGGCGGAACACGCCGACATCATCCGCCTGAACTGCTCGCCTTACCTGACCAGCAGCCCGTTTCACCCGGTCGCGGCACGGATTTCGCAGGATGCGGGCGTTGGGCACGATTTTGACGACGACAGGGTTCAGGAGCATGTGCGCGGGATGCTATCCCGGCGTCAGGGTCTGAAACTCGAGCAGGTGCTCCCGGTATTTGCGGCCCTGGTTGCGCCGCACAGCGCGCTGGCCCAAACGGTTCTGAACCTTTCGCCGCAAGAGCAGCGTGATCTGACGATTCAGACGCTGATCACCACGGTCAGGGCGCGAGCGTCAAATCGTCCCGTCATCATTTTCGTCGAGGACGCCCATTGGATCGATGCCTCGACCTTGGCCCTTCTCGAGCGGTTCAAATCGATCTGTGTCGACCTGCCGTTGCTGATGGTTATCACTCATCGCCCCGAATGGGAAATGCGGACCGGCGCCGGCGATACCCATGTCCAGACATTGCAGTTGCGTCGCTTCGGGCCTGCCCAGGTCGGCGACCTGATCGAATCGTTGACCGGCCGCCCGACCGACCCCGAAATGGTGGCCAGCATCATCGAGAAAACCGACGGAATCCCGCTGTTCGTCGAGGAATTGACCCGAACGATCACCCAGACGGGCGATCTGCGCAATGTGCCCTCGTCGCTCAAGGGCACGTTGATGGCTCGGCTCGATGCGGTGTCGCCCGGCGCCAAACAGGTCGCCTTGGCCGCCTCGGTGATCGGGCGCGAGTTCGAGCCTGACCTGCTGCTGGAAATCATGTCCCTGGGCCCGGAGGACCTGCACACGCATCTCGATGAGTTGAGCCACGCCGGTCTGATTTTTGAAAGTGGCCACCGCAAGGGGCATTTCGTATTTCGCCACGCGCTGATCCGCGACACGGCCTATCAATCCATGCTCAGCACCACACGCAAGGTCCAGCACGCCCAGGTGGCCCGAGCGCTGACCCTGCACCGCGCCGCTGACATCGAGCGCCGCCCGGAACCCGTCGCCCGGCACCTGACCGAGGCCGAGGATTGGGCCGCTGCCTTTGAACGGTGGCGCGCGGCCACCGAAATGGCCTTGGGCAGATCGGCCAGCCAAGAGGCCTTGGCCAACGCGGCTGAAGCGCTGAAGGCCGCGGGCCAGTTGGGCTCTGACGACAGCCGCGAGGTGATTGTTGCTACTTCGCTGCTGGGGCGTGCCCATGACAGCGCCGGGCAATTGCCCGAGGGGATTGCGCTGCTGCAACAAGCCATGGATGCGGCGCGGCGCACCGGCCGGGATGCGCTGGCCGCGGATATCACGAACCAGTTTGCGGATACCTGCATGATGGCCGGCCGGAATCATGAAAAGGCGATCTCGCTCTGCCTCGAGGCGCTGGAAAAACTGCCCAAGCAAGACGAGGCGCGCCGCTGCAGCCTCATGGGACAGATCTCCAAAGCCTGCATGTTCATTGGCCGCCTTGCCGAAGGCGCGGAATATGGTCAACGATGCATGGACTTGGCCGCGCGGCTGGGCGACCACAAATCGCAGTTTCACGTCATGATGACCCGCTATGGTGCGCCGTTCATCGCCCGGCAGGGCGACGACCGCTGGAACTGGCGGGAAAATCTGGAGGCGATGCACGCGACGGCGGAAAAACTGGGCAGCATCGACCAGGGGCGCGACCGCACGCTCAGTTTGTTCGTCGGTGCCGAGATGGCTGACCGTGCGTTGGTCGACAGCTCGCTGGACCTGTTGACCGAGATTTCGAGCAAGGACATGCATCTGCAACTTTATTGGGTGCAGATTCATGCCCGGGCCATGGTGGACATCTTGGACGGTCGGTTTGACCGGGCCGAAGCCTATGCGACCGAGGCGTTGAAGATCGGCCGTCAGACTCACGGTGCCCATGTCGAGGGCGTGTATGGCGTTCAGATGTTCACGATCCGTCGGGAACAGAACCGCCTTCACGAAGTGGCGCCCGTCGTCAAACGCCTGATGTCCGACAACCCGGAAGATGTCGCTTGGAAGCCCGGCTTTGGCCTGATCGCCGCCGAGCTTGGCTATTCCGAGGCAGCTGAACGAATCCTCGATGAGTTGTCCGAAACCGGCTTCGAGCTGCCGGAGGATGCGATGTATTCGACCACTCTGGGCTATCTCGCCGATATCTGCGTAGCGGTCGAGCGGCGCGACCTCGCCGAGATCATCTATCAGAAACTGTTGCCCTTTCGCGATCTTACCATCACCGCCGGGGCAACTACCGTCTGCACCGGCGCCGCTGCACGACGGCTGGGCGCGCTGGCGGCGCTTTTGGGCGAATGGGACACTGCCGAGAGTCTGTTCGACACCGCGATGGCCGTCGATACAGCGATGGCCGCTCCACCCTGGATCGCCCATAGCCAAGCCGCCCGAGCCCGAGCATTGCGCCGCCGAGGTCGCCCTCAGGACCTTAGCATTGCCTTGGAGCTCGAGGTGGCAGCGTTGGCAACCGCGCGAGAATTGGCTATGGTTTCCTTGGCGTCAAGACTTGAGGGAGCAGCGTCCTAGTTTTCAGAAAGTGTGTACCGGGGGGGTGCCATGCCAAGATATATCATTGAACGAAATTTTGCCGAACAGCTTGATCTGGGAGACGACGACAAGATCAAGATCAAGGAAATCAACGATGAAGAGGGGATCGAGTGGATATTCTCGTTCCTCAGTGCCGACAAGCGCAAGACCTATTGCCTGTACGAAGCCCCGGACGAGGAAAGTCTGCGCAAGGCGGCGAAGCGCCTGAACATTCCTGCTGACGTCATCACGCCGGTTGACCGTGTCGACCCAGGCCTTTTCGCCTGACGTAGCATCCGATCTCAGTTGCGCCCGACGCCGGCAACAGGCGAAAGGGCACCCGCCGAGGCAGACAAGCAAGGATCCTGTCCACCTGATCTGGAGGACCGATCATGTTTGACCTGATAACGCTGAACGGCAGCACCAAATCCGTGGACCAAGACGCGCTTGACGCTTTGGACGCGGCGCTACGCGGCTCCGTCTTCCTACCCGGTAGCCCGGAATACGATGACGCCCGGACCACTTGGAACAGCATTGTCGACCGCAAACCCGGCTTTGTGATCCGGGCGCTCGGCGCCAGCGATGTGCAAAAGGCCATCAATTTCGTGCGCGAGGCGGGGCTGATCATGTCCGTCCGCTCGGGCGGACATCAGATTGCCGGGCATGCGGTGGCCGATGATGCGGTGATGCTGGATTTGTCGCAGATGAAATCGGTGCATGTCGACCCGAAGGCGCGCACCGCGCGTGTGGCGCCAGGCGCGGTACTGGGTGACGTAGACCGAGAGACGCAGGCGCACGGGTTGGTGGTTCCGACCGGCATCAACTCGACCACCGGGATCGCCGGGTTGACCTTGGGCGGCGGCTTTGGCTGGACTACGCGCAAGTTCGGCATGACCATCGACAACCTGATCTCGGCCGAGGTGGTGCTGGCCGATGGCGCGATCGTGACCGCGTCGGAAAGCAGCCACCCGGACCTGTTCTGGGCCATCCGTGGGGGCGGTGGCAATTTCGGCGTGGTCACTTCGTTCGAGTTCCGCCTGCATCCGCTGGGGCCGCAAGTCCTGTCCGGCCTTGTGATCCACCCGCTTGAACAGGGTCCCTCCCTGTTGCCCGAATACGCCCGGATCGCCGACACCGCCCCTGACGAGCTGACGGTCTGGACGGTGATGCGCAAGGCCCCGCCCTTGCCCTTCCTGCCCGAAGACTGGCACGGGCGCGAGGTGCTGATCTTTGCCGCCTGTTATGCCGGGCCCATCGAAGACGGAGAAGCCGCGATGGAGCCGCTGCGCGCCCTCGGAGACCCGATCGTGGACGTGATCGCGCCGCACGCCTTCGTCGACTGGCAGGCCGCGTTCGACCCTCTGCTGACCCCCGGCGCGCGCAACTATTGGAAAAGCCACGATTTTGATGCCTTGCCCACGGATGCGGTCGCAGGGCTGCTCGACAGTATCTCGACCTTGCCGGACCCGGCTTGTGAAGTGTTCATCGCCCACGTCGGCGGCGCGATGGCACGGGTAGAGGCTGCGGCGACAGCCTATCCCCAACGCTCGGCCCATTTCATCATGAACGTGCACACCCGTTGGGAAGACCCAGCCAATGACGATGCCTGCATTGCTTGGGCGCGGGCGCTGTATGACCGCATGGTGCCGTATGCAACCGGCAGTGCCTATGTCAATTTCATGCCCGCGGATGAGGCCGCCGCCCTGTCATCGGCCTATGGTGCGAACGCGGCCCAATTGTCCCGGATCAAAGGCAGGTACGACCCCGGCAACCTGTTCCGGGTGAACCACAACATTCCACCCGCGTGACGGCTTGAACTTCTTGCGGTGTTTGGCATAGACCGCGACCAACTGGACAGGGTCGGCGGGCAACACTACCGTGGGCCCGACATTCCCAACAGGAGACCCAGATCCATGTCCAAGATGCTTTCGATCGCGGCCGCAACCCTTGCGTTCACCGCAACTTCGGCCCTTGCGGATGGGCATTGCGCCGCGGGCAAGACCCTGACCGAGGGCAAGTTCACCGTGGCCACCGGAAACCCGGCCTATTACCCTTGGGTGATGGATGACGCGCCCGAGTCCGGCCAAGGCTTTGAAGCCGCCGTCGCCTATGCCGTGGCCGAGGAGATGGGCTTTGCCGCTGATGACGTGGTTTGGGTCCGGTCGTCCTTTGACGAGGCGATCCAACCCGGCGCCAAGAACTTCGACGTGAACATCCAGCAATACTCGATCACGCCCGAGCGCGATCAGGTCGTCGATTTCTCGGCCCCTTACTACACCGCGCCGATGGCGGTTTTGGTCAGCGCAAACGCCGTTGACACCCCGCCCACGCTCGAGGCGCTGAAGGGCCTGCAATGGGGCGCGGTCGGCTCGACCACAGCGGTGCCGAAACTGGCCAACGTAATCCAGCCAAATGCCGATCCGCTGCTCTATGGCGACAATGCCGATGTGAACGCGGCCATGACCGCGAACCAGATCGACGCCGCGCTGTTCGACCTGCCCACCGCCCTGTTCCTGAGCGCGGTGATGATCGAAGGGTCCAAGGTGATCGGCCAGTTCCCTGCCGATCAAGGCGACAACCCCGACCAGTTCGGCATGTTGATGGAGGAAGGCAACCCGCTGAAATCCTGCGTGGATGCGGCCATCGCCGCGCTGACTGAAAGCGGCAAACTTGCCGAGATCGAAGCCAAATGGCTGCAGGACACGACGGGCGTTCCGCTGATCAAGTGACATGACACGAAACAGAACGGCGGGTCCGACCCGCCGCGAACTTTTTGAGGCGCAGCAGCGGCGGCGATCGATCCGGATCGCCGCGACCAGCACCGTTCTGGTCGTGTTGGCGCTGATCGTGCTGGTGCCGCTGGCACCGGGCTGGGCCAAGGTCCAGCAGAGCTTTTTCAACGGCGAGGTTCTGGTCAAGACCTTCCCGAAGCTGCTCGATGCCTTCAAGATCAACGTGATGATCTTTGCTTGGTCGGCGCCCGCGATCGCGGTGCTGGGGCTACTGATCGCGCTGGCCCGCGACACCAAATCGCCCGCTCTGTTCCCGTTGCGTATCTTCGGCGCGGCCTTCACCGACATATTCCGCGGCGTGCCTGTGATCCTGACCGTCTATCTGATCGGCTTCGGCATTCCCGGGCTGGGTCTGGCCCGGCCGTGGAACTCGCCCTATATCTGGGGATCGCTGGCGCTGATCCTGACCTATTCGGCCTATGTGGCCGAGATTTTCCGCTCGGGCATCGACAGCGTACACCACAGCCAGCGCGCCGCCGCCCTGTCGCTGGGCCTGACCGAAGGCCAGGTGATGCGCGACGTGGTGCTGCCACAAGCCGTCCGCAACGTCGTGCCCTCGCAGATGAACATGTTGATCGCGCTGCAAAAGGACGTGTCGCTTCTCAGTTTCATCGGCCCGGTCGAGATCTTCCGCCAGGCCGGCGTGTTCAAATCGCTGCTGGCCAATTTCACGCCTTATGTGGGCGCGGCGATCATTTTTCTGATCGTGACCATCCCGGCGACACGCTATGCCGACCACCTGATGGCCCGGCAGATGCGGGAGCGGCGCTGATGGCGAAACTGAACTTGCGCAACGTCGTCAAACGCTTTGGCGACCGCACCGTCTGCGACGGCATCGACCTGACCGTGGACGAGGGGCAGATGGTCTGCCTGATCGGCGCTTCGGGGGCGGGCAAATCCACCGTTCTGCGCTGTATCAACCTGCTCGAGCCGATCGAGGATGGTGAGATCCTGCTGGACGGGGTCGACATCTCGGTGCCCGGGCTGGATCCGCAATCGGTGCGCGCCCGCATCGGCATCGTGTTCCAGAGCTTCAACCTGTTCCCGCACATGACGGCGCTGGACAACGTGATGCTGGCGCCGCGCCGCGTGCGCGGCCGCACGCGCGCCGAACTGCTGCCCCAGATCGAAGAGATGTTCGAACGCTTCGGGCTGGCCGACCGGATGCACAACTATCCCGACCAACTCTCTGGCGGGCAGCAGCAGCGGGTCGCCATCGTGCGCGCCCTGGCAATGCAGCCCGAGGTGATGCTGTTCGACGAGATCACCTCGGCCCTGGATCCGCAACTGGTGGGCGAGGTTCTGGACGTGCTGCTGATGCTCAAGCAACAGGGCATGACGATGGTGATGGCCACGCACGAGATGGGCTTTGCCCGGCAGGCCGCCGACAAGGTGTGTTTCCTGCAGAACGGCCGCATTGTCGAGGAAGGCCCGCCCGAGCAGCTGTTCGACAACCCGCAGCAAGACGCCACACGGCAATTTCTGGCGCGCGCGCTCAAGTAAACACCGGCGCCGGTTCAAAAATTGAACATTGCACGGACCGGACGCCAACTTCGTGCTAGAGTCCACCGAACTGCCATATGCTGCTGGAGGTTCGGAATGCGTCTTTCAACCCTGTCTGCCGTGTGCGTTGCTGCCGGTCTTACCCTCAGCAACATGGCTTTGGCCCAACAGGTCGCTGACACGATCTATACCGGTGGTCCGATTCTGACAATCGATGACGCCCGGCCCACGGTACAGGCGGTCGCGGTCAAGGATGGGCGGATCATCGCAGCAGGTGAACTGGCCGAGATGCGCAGCCATCAGGGCGACGACACGACGATCTTTGATCTGGACGGGCGCGCAATGTTGCCCGGCTTTGTCGACAGCCACGGTCACGTGGTCATGGGCGGTTTGCAAGCCTTGTCGGCGAACCTGCTGGCACCACCGGATGGCACGGTCACCGACATTGACAGCCTGCAGGCGGCGTTGTCCGCGTGGGCCGAGGCCAATAGCGACACGGTCGAAGCGATGGGGATGATCATCGGCTTCGGCTATGACAACGCGCAACTGGCCGAGCTGCGCCACCCCACCCGTTCCGAACTGGACGCGGTATCGCGCGACGTTCCGATCATGATCATCCACCAATCCGGCCATCTAGGGGTCGGCAATTCCAAAGCGCTCGAATTGGCCGGGATCACCGCAGAAACCGAGAACCCGCCCGGAGGCGTGATACGAAAGGACGATGCCGGCCAGCCGAATGGCGTGCTGGAGGAATACGCATTCTTCGGCGCCTTGGTGCCCCTGCTTGGCAGTGTCGGCGAAGACGGACTGCAGACTTTTGCGCGCGCCGGCAGCCGGATGTGGGCGCGCTTTGGCTACACCACCGCGCAAGAGGGGCGCTCCTCGGGCGCGGCAGTTCAGGCCCTGCGCCGGGTGGCCGCGGACGGCGACCTTCCGATCGACGTGGTGGCCTTTCCCGACGTTCTGGAATCGCGCGATTTCATCGCATCGGACGCGTCGCGCACCTATGCCGACCGGGTGCGAGTCGGCGGGTGCAAGCTGACAATCGACGGCTCGCCGCAAGGATTTACCGCGCTGCGGGATCGGCCCTACTACGATCCGGTCGGGGATTACCCGCCCGGCTATGCCGGCTACGCCGCCATCACGCGCGAGCAGTTGCAGGATTCGGTGAACTGGTGTTTCGAGAACGGTCTCCAGATCCTGACCCACTCCAATGGCGAGGGGGCCACGGACATGCTGATCGCCGCCATCGACGAGGCGCGGTTGACCTATGGGGATCCGGGCAATCGGCCTGTTCTGGTGCATGGTCAGTTCCTGCGCGAGGATCAGGTGGCCAGCCTCAAACGATTGGGCGTGTTCCCATCGCTGTTTCCGATGCACACCTTCTATTGGGGCGACTGGCACCGCGACCACACGGTCGGGCCGGTCAATGCCGACAACATCTCGCCCACCGGCTGGGTGACCGAGCGCGGCATGATGTTCGGTACGCATCACGACGCGCCTGTGGCATTTCCAGACAGCATGCGGGTCTTGGCAGCGACGGTTACCCGGCGCACCCGGTCGGGCGACATCCTGGGCCCGCATCAACGGGTCGATGTGATGACGGCGCTCAAGGCGATGACGATCTGGCCGGCATGGCAGCATTTCGAGGAAGATCAGAAGGGCTCGATCGAGGTGGGCAAACTGGCTGATTTCGTGATCCTTTCGGATGACCCGACCGCGGTCGACCCTGAAACGCTGGCCCAGCTTCGCGTGCGGACCACCATCAAAGAGGATGCGGTGATCTTCGACGCCGATACGGCGGTCAAAGAGGGACGACTGGACCGACGCCCCCTTGCCCCCGACCCGGTGACGGCACATCTGCTGCTGCATGCGCTGTATCAGGGCCTGGACGTCGAACGACCTTGGCTGGCGGAATTCACGCAGCCCTCGACCGAGTGAATCGGCTTTTCGAGGTGGGGCAATAGAGATACCGTCGCCACATGGTGCTTTTTCTGAGCCTTGTTGCGGCAATCGCCGGTCTGGTGGCCTGGTATTTCTGGTCGAAGTCCAGGGCTAGGGCCGCGCTGCTGCAAACACCGCTGAGCGATGAAGAGCGGCGGACCATCCACGCGACGGTGCCGATTCTCGAGCGGCTGCCTGCCAAGCTGCGCGCCACTTTGGAAGGCAAGATAAACCTGTTCCTGAACCAGGTCGATTTCATCGGCTGCGACGGGCTTGAGGTCACGGACGAAATGCGCCTGTCGATTGCCGCACAAGCCTGCCTTCTGGTCGTCAACTCGGACCAATGGTATGACAATCTGACGACGGTCCTGATCTATCCCAACGCCTTCAAGTCTCGCCAACAGCGGCACAGCGGCTATGTCGTGACCGAACAAGAGATCATCCGTACCGGCGAAAGCTGGGATCGGGGGCCGGTGATCCTGTCCTGGGCGCACAGCCGGCGGGGCGCGGCAAACGATCATGACGGGCACAACGTCGTGTTCCACGAATTTGCCCATCAGTTGGATGACTTGTCCGGCGGCACCAACGGCGTGCCCGTACTGGCCAAAGAGCAGAGCTATGCCGGGTGGGCGCGTGTTTTTTTGGCGGCCTTCGACGCGCATGTGCAAGCGGTCGAGACGGGCCGGCGCACAGTGATCGACCCCTATGGTGCCACCGGACACGAAGAGTTCTTTGCCGTCACGGTCGAGCTGTTCTTTGAGCGGCCCAAGGCCTTGAAGCAGGTCGAACCGGCATTTTATTCGGAATTGCGCAAGTTCTTTCGCGTTGATCCTGCAAACTGGTCGTAGGATCGCCGGCCCAGATGTCTCGGAATGCGGCGATCAGCCGGAAAAGGCGCGGCGTTCATCCGATTGCGTGGTCTTCAGCGCGCGGGTCAAGCAGATTGCGCCCATGCCAACCAGGACAAAGCAAGTTCCGGCGAGCATATAAACCAACAGTGCGGTCAGAACCGAATACCCGGACAACAGGGCGGCCACGGCCAGACCAAGGCTGAATATCATTGCCAATCCGACGATCCCCAACACTGTCCCAGTCCCTCCGGTCATGAGTCGCGACCCGGTTGTGAGAGGACCAAGATGTCCACCACTCAAGCCGCAATTCGATTACGGTTTCAAATCATGGCAAAAGTTTGAACTGCCAAGGGTAAAAATTTGGTTAGCGGTTGCCTGTTTGCACCGATCCCATCACGCGAATCCATGAACTCTTGCGATATGGTACGGTGTGCGCTGCATGCCGGAACAAGTGTTGCAAGGGCAAGGCGTGAGGTGCAAATCGGTTCATTTGTGCAAGGTTTTGCCGATGGTCAACGGGCCGGGTGTCAGGCTTGGTCGACCTGCGACAGCAACAGAACCCCTGCCATGACCAACCCGATGCCGGTGATTTTCTGAAGGCTCAGCGTTTCCGAAAACAGGACGTAGCCGACGACAAGAATACCAACCATCGCCAGCCCCGTGACGGCCGGATAGGCGATGCTCAACTCGATCCCGCGGATGGCGACGATGAAACTGCCCAGCAGAAGCAGCCCGCTGGCCAGCCCGGCCCACGCCCAAGGAGATGCCACCAAGGCGCGGATGTCAAACGGACCGGACAGCTGTTGAACGGCCAGTTTGAATGACACGTTGGTGCAGATGTTCGCGCAAACCGCAAGCAGCAAAGAAGACCAGTAGAGTGACATGTTCCTTCTCCTCGGTTGTCGGGTCCGTCACAGGCTGAGGTACTTGGCAGCCAGCGTGACCACCACGAAGGCTGCGCCGACCATCAGGCTGATGCGGTCGCGCAGCGCGAACAGAACCGGGTCGTCGGCCACCCGCCCGCGCCGCGCCCCGACCCAGATCCGGTTGCCCCAGTACAGCAGCAGAAGGCACAGTAGCCACAAGATTTCGGGGGTCCGGTAGATGGTCTGGACCTCGGGGCTGTTGATGTACAGCGCCAGAATGACCACCGCCGCGGTGATGTTTGCGACGCCCAGGCTGAACATCGTCTCGCTGTCGGCATGCGAATAGTCCCGGCCATGCACGGTGCTGTCATCGGCGGGGGCCGCGGCCACTTCGACATAGCGTTTCAGATAGCCCAAGCTGACAAAGATGAACATCGAGAAGGCCAGAAACCAGGACGACAGGACGATACCGGTGGCGGCTGAGCCCGCGATCACCCGCAATGTGTACAATGAAGCCAACACCATAACGTCCGCCGTGGCGATCTGCTTGACCCAAAAGGAATAGGCCATGGTGATGGCAAGGTAGGCGATCAGCACCAGGGTGAAATTGACCGGAAGGAAAACGACCGACAGTCCGAAGGCAACGATCGGCAGGGCGATGGCCCCGACCACGCCCGCCCGCAGCGAAAGGTCGCCCGAGGGCAGGGGACGGAACTGCTTGCTGGTATGCTGGCGGTCGGCCTGCAGATCGACAAGATCGTTCAGGAAATACACGCCCGATGCACAGAGGCTGAAGCAGATGAAGGCTAGCAGCGACGCCAGCACGCTCTCGATCGGCAGGTGCTGCTGTGACGTGAACAGAGGCGCAAAGATCAACGCGTTCTTGGCATATTGATGCGGACGCATCGATTTTAGGAATGCTCTCCAGCCGGGTGGCCGCGAGTTGACGACCATTTCGGCTTTGTCCGCCGCCCGTGCTGCATCCACATCCCGTGCCGGTGCATTCACCAAGATTTCGGTCTTGGCTGCGGCCCAGATCGGACGGTCCGCTGCGGTGTCACCTGCGTAGGTGAAGGGATCCTGTCCGGCCATATCCCGGATCGCGGCGAGTTTCCTGGCGCCTTTCAGGTTTTGCGTTACGTCGGTGGCCAGGACCGTATCGAAAAGGCCCAGATGCTCGGCCACCGGTTCGGCAAAGGCCTTCGGCGCGGCCGTCGCCAGAACCAGTTGCCGGCCCTGGGCCTTTTGTTGCTTCAAATACGCCAACAGCGCCGTTTCGTAGGGCAGGCCGGCCGGGTCGATCCGAACCTGCTGCGCGATGCGGGATTTGGCATAGGCGATGCCGCGAAACAGCCAGAGCACCAGCACAAATATGTTCAACGGGTTCTTCGTCAGAAACTGAACGATGGCCTCGACAAAAAGATCGGTCCTGACCAGCGTGCCATCCAGGTCGACGAAGATTCTTGCGGGCTTTTCACTCATCAACGGGTTCTTCTTTCGGTCCGGGCATCCTTGAAAGCAAACCTTGCCGACCTGCCGGACCTTCGCCCGGCAGGGCCGCCACACGCGGTCTCAAAGCTTCAACAGGCGGCCACCGGCCACCTCAATTCCTTTCTTTGCAAAGACGTTGCGCGTGTCGAATATCATCGCGGCTTCGCGCGCCACCAGCGCATAGTCGGGCGCGCTGTGGTCGGTAATCACCGCCACCGCGCCATAGCGTTTCAGGTTTTCCGCCGTCAGAGGCATCGATTCCCGCCCGGCCAGATCCGGGTACTCGCCCCCTTCCGGCAGGCTGGGGAAGAACGGATCATGGTAATCGACCCGCGCGCCCAGCTTCTCCAGCTCTTGCAGCAGCACCAGCGCGGGGCTGCGGCGGGTATCCTCGACGTCGCGCTTGTAGGCGATGCCCATCAGCAGGATGCGTTGGCCGGCCAGAGGTTGGTCGGTGTCGGCCCCATCCGGCGCCAGCCGGTCGGCCATCCGGCGGGCCAGCGCGCTTGGCACGGCATCGTTGCTGGACCGGGCCAGGTTGATGATCGGCGTGTCGGATCCGGCATCGGCCGCGCGCCAGGCCAGATAGGCCGGCGAGACCGGGATGCAGGCGCCGCCGATCCCCGGACCGGGATAGAAGGGCATGAACCCGAAGGGCTTGGTGGCGGCGGCGTCGATCACTTCCCATACATCCACGCCCATTGCGTCCAATGCGGTCTTGAGTTCGTTCACGAGCGCGATGTTCACCGTCCGAAAGCTGTTTTCCACCAGCTTGACTGCCTCGGCGGTGGCGGCCGAACTGACCGGAACCGCGCGTGTCACAATGGCGCGATAGAACTCCTCGATCAGTTGCAGCGAAAGCGGATCGTCGGCGCCGACAACCTTGGGAATGTTGTGGGTGTCGAACTTGTCATTGCCGGGGTCTTCGCGCTCGGGCGAGAAGCCCAGAAAGAAATCGACCCCCGCGCGCAGGCCGCGCGCTTCTAGCAGCGGCTGCACCAGCGTCGTGGTGGCGCCCGGCCAGACGCTGCTTTCCAATACCACCAGCTGCCCGGGCCGCAGATGCTGCGCGATGGTCTCGGCGGCGGCTGCGACAAAGCGCATGTCCGGGTCCTGGCTGTCGGTCAGCGGCGTGGGTACGCAGATCAGGATGATGTCGGCCTCGCTCAGGGCTGCCGCGTCCTGCGTTGCCCGGAACCGTCCGCTGTCCACGGCTTTGGCGATTCGGTCTGGTGCGAGGTAGGAGATGACCTGAGCACCTTGATTGATCCACGCGACCCGCTGCGGGTTCAGGTCGATTCCGGTGGTGTCAAAGCCTTTGTCATGGGCGGTCAGCGCCAGAGGCAGGCCGACATAGCCCAGCCCGACCACGGCGACCCGCGCCTCGCGCGCGGCGATGCGCTGTCTGAGGGTCTGGTGATGTGAGGTTTCGAGATTCATGATGTACCCTGATCATACAAACTGGAACTGAAATCAATTGCCGTCTTGGACCTAAACAAACCGCCCTCAACCACCGATACGGAGGATCGGGGCCGAATCCAATAAAATAGTCTCGCCCGGGCAGGGCGCAGATTGAATGTTTCCAAATAGGGCGCAATGGGACCTATTGCCGTGGACTGTACTGTGACAGCTTGCGCAGTCGGACGATGCTGCAATTTTCCTATTTCCTACCCAGCGCCCGCTGAAACGACTGTTCGGCCATGGCCGCGCCCTTGTCCCACCCGAACCCTGACGCCCGGGCCAGCGCCTTGTTCGACAGGTCGTGTCGAAGGCCCGGATCGGACAGCAGGCGGATGGCCTGGTCCGCCAGCGCCCGGCTGGATGTCGGGTCGAAATACAGCCCGCTATCGCCGACCACCTCGGGCAGGCTGCCGCGATCCGAGGACAGGACGGGCGTTCCGCAGGACATCGCCTCGAGCGCGGGCAGGCCGAAACCCTCCCACAGCGAGGGAAATACCAGCGCGTCGGCGGCGTTCAGCAAGGCGGCCAGTTGGGTGTCGTCGATCTCTCCGGTAAACAGGATGTTTTCGGAACACGCGGCATTCGCGGCTGCACTGGCCTTGAGGTCTGCGACGTTGTCCCAGAACCGGGCCCCGGTCGTGCGCCCGACGATGGCCAACCGCGTGTCGGGAAACGTGGCGACGATGCGCGGCATCGCCTCGATCAGGCGCAGCACGTTCTTGTGCCGGTTGAACCCGCCTACATAGACCAGAAGCGGCGCGTCCGGCGGGATGCCATGGCTTTGCCGGACACGGTCCAGCTGCGACTGGTCCCGGGCGGGGGCAAAGATCGGCTCGGCCCCTTCGGTGATCGTGTCGATCTTGCCGCGGGGAATGCGCAGGATGGCCGCCAGATCGGTTGCCGAGGCCTCGGAGATCGTCATCACCCGCGTCGCCTGTTTTTTGGCCAGCCAGCATTTGGCCTGCCACAGGCGGAAGTTCAGCTTTCGGGGAAAGATCAGGTCGGGAAACCGCTCGGGGATCGTGTCGTGAAAGCACACCACGCTGGGTCGCCGCGCAAGCAGGGGGAAATAGGAATAAACCGCCGGATAGAAGAACAGGTCGCACTGAATCTGCCTAGCGGCCCGCGCCATCGTCATCAGGTCGGCGCCTTTGCGGGCCCGCGCGCCTGATGAGGCCTCGGACATCGAAGCCCCGGACCCGGCGACCCGTATCTCGACCCCGTCCGGCACCACGCGCGTGGGGGGTTGATCGAACAGCAGCGTGTACCGGTACCCCCTGTCCCGGCTGACCAGCGCGTGGATCAGGTTGCGGGTGAAGCGGCCAAACCCGCGTTCGTTTTCCCACGATGTTGCGTCAACGGCGATATGTGTCAAAACCCATGAACCTCGAAACAAGAAACACTGAAAAAACCGTCAATTACGGGGCGCCGTGGCGGGATTGAAGATAGGTGCGTGTGGCGTCGAGCCCGGCGGGCAAATCGTATTCAGGCCGATAGCCCAGGCGCGCGCGGGCGAGGTCGATCCGGCAGACCCCATGTGCCGCGAACAGTTCGAGCATGGCGTGGTCGGGAAAGACCTCGGCCGGACCGGGCAAGCGGCGCTTCAACTCGTGAACCATGGTTTCGAACTTCTCGCGACCGATCAGGCTGCGGGCGGCGGCGCTGACGCGCGCGGCCAGAGCTGGCCGGTCGGGCGGGGCGTCCTCCGATGGCGCGGGCAGCCGGGCCTGCAGCGCGGCCAGTGGGGAATGGCGCACCTGACCCCGCCCGATGATCCGGGCATAGCCAAGCAGCAGGTCCGACCAGGCGAAAGGTGCCGCGCCGGAAATGATGAAACGCTCGCGGTCCAGATCCGGCAGGATCGCCGCGCGCAACAGAGCCTGCACCAGATCATCGACGAATACCCCGTTGCAGACACCTTCGGGATCGGGCAGGACCACCGTTCCACGCGCCAGCCAGTCGGCCAGCTGGTCGGTCCACATCCGGCTGTGCGGGCCATAGACCAGCGTCGGCTGCAGGATCGCCGCGGGGCAGTTCCCTTGCATCAAGGCCTGCTCCATGGCCTGCTTGGCCTGCCGATAGGCCGACCCGCCCGGCCTTTGCATGGGGCTGTTTTCATCCAGATCCTGATGTGGCCAGCCGTCATGCACGACGATCGAGCTGACATGGACGATCCGGCCGACGCCCGCGGTTTCGGCGGCGGATCTGAGCACCTCGAAATCCGCAAGGTTTTGGGTTGCGGGTGCGCGCATGTCATACGCGAGGTGAAACAGCACCTGATGGCCGCGCAAGGCGGCCTGCATCAGAGGTCGGTCAGACAGGGCGCCCACCTCGACCCGGACCCCGAGCGCGGCAAGATCGCGCGTGCCGTGCCGGGTTCTGAGCAAAGCGGTGACGTTTGCCCCGGCCTGGGTCAGCTGTTCCAGCAGCCGCCGACCGACGAACCCCGTGGCACCGGTGACAAAGACTGGGCAGCCAGCAAGGTCCTGCCATTGGGCTTGGTTCCCGGTGTGGGTCCGATCCGTCAAAACTCGATCCAAAGCAACATGTTGTCCGAGGTCAGCCTAGCGCAACGCGCTGGCCTGTGCTACTGCGCTGGAAAGGAATGTTGGATTGGAGCGCGGGTTTTGCGCCGGGCCACCGCCGGATCCGCGATTGAAGGACCGAGCACCGTAAGGGGCCGTTCCCAAGGTTGATTGTCGTGTGCGCCGGACCGGTGCGGTCGGGCGAAAGTATTGAGTGAAGGAGTTGTTTCATGCGTATCGGGGTTGTCGGCGGGGCCGGGAAAATCGGGAAATTGCGGGTCGAGACCATCCAGGAGTGCCCGGACACGACGCTGGCGGCCGTCATGGATCTGTCGGAAGAGGGTGCCCGGGCCGTAGCCGGTGGGGCGCCGGTCTTCACCGACCTGGACCGGTTTCTGGACACCGATATGGATGCCGTCGTGGTCTCGACACCGCCGCACCTGCACGAGGCCCCCTGCCTGGGCGCGCTTGCGCGGGGGCGGCATGTGCTGGTCGAGAAACCGATGGCCAACTCGGTCGAGACCTGCCGCCGGATCCTGAAGGCGGCCGCAGCCGCGAACCGGGTCGTCGCGACCGGGTTCAACATGCGGTATTACCCGGCCTTCGCCTATGTAAAGGACGCCGTAACCAGCGGCCAGATCGGAACGCTGACCCATGTGCGGGCCTTCGGCGGCCATGACGGGCTAGCCCATTTCGCCCACGATTGGGAATACCGGACCCCGCTGGCGGGCGGCGGCGCGATGTGGGACATCGGGATTCACCTGACCGACCTAGTGCGGCATCTGCTGGGCGAGGTTACGTCGGTCTATGGCGTGGCCAGCGAGTCCGTCTGGAACTTGGCGGGGTCCGAGGACAATGCCATGGCGATCTTCCGCAATCCCGACGGGCTGGCCGCGATCTATCAGGCCACATGGGATGAATGGCGTGGATACGACTTTGTCATCGAGGCACATGGAACCCACGGGCTGGTGCGCGGGGCCTATGCGCCGATGAAGAACGTGCTGGTGACCCTGCCGGAACCGGGCGGAAAACCGGTCACGACCACCCGGCACTATTTCGACATCGCGGTCCGGGAAAAGCTGCGGTCGTGGAAATCGACGGCCAAGTTATCCTTCGCCGAGGAACTAAGGGATTTTCTGAAACTGTGCGACGGGGACCTGAGCGTCCGGATTGCCGACGGGAATGCTGGTCTGCGCGCGATCGAGATTGCCTTGGCGGTGGCCGAGAGCAGCCGCACCAACGCGCCGGTCGAGTTGCCCCGCTTGCTGCCCGAGCGTCCTTGACCGGGATCAGGCGTGGTCGGGTTCCGGCCCCTGCACATAGCCTGCAAGCTCGCCCAACGCCCACATCGTGACGATCAGAAAGATCAGGGGGGATGCTTTCCAGAAGTCGCGCAGATGTATCCGTTTCTTCCGCTGGGTTGAATAGTGCCGCGCAAACAGAACGAAGGGCAGCAAGGGGGTCACAGCGGCGCGAAAGACACGCTTGGCGGCCGAAATCTCGCCGGAATGTATCCGCGCGTATTTTCGCCCCCAATGAAACCACTCGACCGCCAGCAGATGTGTCGGGATGCGTGGCCGGAATTGCGTTGTGCGGGGGTGTTCTGACAGGACCAGCTTGTGACCAGCCGCCTGTAATGCCGCGTGGATCGACGGTTCGTAGAACCGCTCTTTGTAGAGGGCCTGCAATTCACGCAGGGTATCGGCCCGGTAGCAGACGTTTGTTGCCGACAGAAAATCGGCCTCGGAGGTCGGGATCGGCGGCATGTAGCGGCTGAAGTCACAGATGTGAACCGCCCAATTCCACGCCGTGTCGTGGCCGTTGTCCACGCATCCCCCCACTGCGGCCGCGCCGGTTTGCCGTTGCAGGTCGATGGCGGAGGCCACCCAGTCTTCCCGCGGGATGCCCCGGTCTTCGACCATGCCGATCAACCGGCCGCGCGCGGCCTTGACGCCCTCGGCGCGGCGAATGTCCCAGAACCGGTGCAGTTCGAGCGCGTTGCGCGGCACCTGGCCCCGGGCGACCACGCCCAGATCCAGAAACCGGAACTCGGGGAAATCGGTCTGCAGGTCGGCGGCTTCGCGCGATAGCTGGTCGTAGGGAATGATGACTTCGAACTGATGCGTGCCTGACTGGTTCCGCAGTGCGTTCAGACAGTTGCGCAGCGCAGCGCCTCCATCGACGATGGCGACGATCACGGACAATTCGGGTCGGGTCGGATCGGACATCGGCCGCTATCCCGCTAGCGGACCTTGGAAAGGGACTGTCCGGCCCCGAACCAGTAACCCGAAATCTCACCCGCCCCCCAGGACAGCGCAAAAGGCACCAGAAGCGGCAGCGACCGAAGCAGCTGTGGCACATGCCTCTTCTTTGACAGGATGTTGCGGACCACCCGCGCAAAGACGACCGGCGGCAGGGCAAAGGCCAAACAACCCATCAGAGCGCGTTTCGTCGCGGGTTCGCCGCGGACCCGCGCCCCGGCGAAGCTTTTGGAGTAGAGATATCGCTGTGCCATATACAGCCCGAAGGTGTAGTGCATCTTGTGGCCGGCGACGATGTCGTTGCGCATGACCAGTTTCGCGCCTGCTTGGCGCATGTAATCATGTAGATGGTTTTCCCATTTGCCGTCGTCCAGCACCGCGTCGCATTTGCTCAGCACGTCGCGTCGATACACGGTGTTGTTGCCGGGCAGCCAATCACACGGTCCGTCGGCCAGCGGCGGCAGGACCGCGCTGTATTCACACAGGAACGCCGCCCAATCGATCAGCGAGTCGGTCGCCTCGTTGTCGACCGGCCCGGCAACCGCATCCGCGCCGGCGGCGATCTCTTCCAGCATCCGGGCGGTCCAATCCGGCGGGACGATGACGTGATCCTCGATCACGCCGACCGCATCCGCCGAGGCCGTCCGGATGCCAACTGCCCGCATCTGCGGGATCGTGGCTTCGGCGCCCACCGAGATGACATGAACGTCGGGAAATTCGGCCTGGACCTTCTGGGCAAAGCCGCAGCCCAGACGCTCGACCGCCAGGACCTCGGGTTTGGGGCCGGTCTGGTTGCGCAGCGCGGTCATGCAGCCTTGAAAATCGGAATAGGAATTGACGCAGGGTATGACGACCGAAATCTGATGTGGTTTCATGACTAAATCTCCAATCCTGATCGTAATGCAAAACCGGTCGTCTGCGCGCCCATAATCCGAAATATTGAATTTGAACGTGCTTGAACACAGCGATCAAAGGTCGGCTGGCCAACTGTCAAAAAAATTTGCCCATTGATTCAAAGGTGACCGGATTGTGGCATCAGTGGCAACAGTCCTGATTTGGGCTTCGCGGGCGAAACCGGCTTGGCCAATCCGTGCGGGGGCATGGATTTGGCCATCCGCCCTGATCTGACCCAGTCTGGGCCGCTGCGTTTTCAGCGGCCAGTCGTACAGGAGGCGTTGATATGCGTGGCGTCGCACATGTGCTCTTGTTACACCTTCACTACCGAGTGCAGTTGGAATGAACCATGCAGACAGAACCCGGAACGGATGTCCGCCAGCCCCTGCGCATCGCGCAGATGTGTACCGATTTCGGAATGGGCGGAATAGCACGCCATGCGCTGGACCTGAGCACTTGGCTGACGGGTCGCGGGCATGAAATCTATCTGGCCGGCAGCCCCGGAAACTGGGCGAACGAACAACTGAGCGATCGATTTCTGTCGGTTCCGACGCGCGGTGTTGCGGCGGATGGCGGGTCGGTTCTGCGGCGACTGTCAAACGCGGGGCGGGGCGCGCAGTCGCTGCGTCGCTGGTTGCGCGAGGCGAACGTCGACGTGATCCATGCGCATGAATCCGCTCCGGCCCTGGTGGCATTGCTGGCGCGGATGGGTCTGAACATTCCACTGGTCGTGACCTATCACGGCTCGGACCCCGACCGGATCAGGGGGTTCGGCACCATTGCGCGCCATGCCGACCTGATCGTCACGCCCAGCCACCGCGCCGCCGAGGACCTTGTGGCGATCGGGGGTATTTCCAAGGGCAAGCTGAGGGTGATCGGCCTCGGGATCAAGCCGCCCCCCGTAGACCTGCCGGAAGACGTGGCCGCGTTGCGTGACCACCTGTTGCGCGGGGGCACGCGCCTGGTCGTGACCATCGCCCGGGTGGCGCATCAGAAAGGGATCGACATTCTGATCGAGTGTGTGGCGCGCCTGAAGGGCAGCCATCCCGAATACCGCTTCGTCGTGGTCGGCGATGGGCCGCTGGATCGCGAGATGCAGGCGTTGGCCACGGATCGCGGCCTGGACGGGTATCTGCAGTTCGTGGGGCGGACGGATGTTCCGTACCGGTATCTGCGGGCGGCGGATCTGATGCTTTTGACCTCGCGGTGGGAGGCCCTTCCGATCTCGATTGCCGAGTCGCTGCAGACCGGCACACCGATCGTCGCGACGGATTGTTCCGGGGTGCACGAACTGGTCGACGACACGGTCGGGGCCTGCGTTCCCATCGGTGATGTCGCGGCGATCATACAGGCGGTGACAGAGGTGCTGGAAGATGATGCGAAACGCGCGGCCATGGCGGCAAACGCGTTTCAGAGATCGAAAGCGTCCCGCTTTGACCCCGACCATATCAACCGGCAGATCGAAAGCCTGTATCTTGGGCTGCAGGAGCGGTAGGCCCGGTCGGTGGCGACTTGTGCCTTTCGATCGGGGCGGGGATCGTGTTTCATGCCCCGAAGGTGTTGGTTCTTGAGTATTGTGACATGCGTTCGTTGAAAATCCTGATGTTCACGACCTTCTATCCGCCCTATTCCTTCGGTGGCGACGCGGTGGGCATCCAGCGCATGGCACGGGCGCTTGTCGCGCGCGGGCATGACGTGACCGTGGTGCATGACGAGGACAGCTATCTGATCCTCGGCGGCAAGCCCCAACCCGAAGGCGACCCGGACGGAGTGCGCCGGATCGGACTGCGCAGTCGCTATGGCATGCTGTCGAACCTTCTGACCCAGCAGACCGGCCGCCCGGTGGTGCACGCGGGCCGCATTCGTCAGATTCTGGACCAGCAGCAGCCGGATATCATCTGGCACAACAACACCTCGCTCATCGGAGGGCCGGGCCTGTTGCCGATGGGATCGGGCCTGAAGATCTATGAGGCGCATGAACACTGGCTGGTGTGTCCTACCCATGTCCTGTGGCGCCATGGGCGCGAGCTGTGCGACAAACGCCAGTGCCTGCGCTGTGTCCTCAGTTACAGGCGCCCACCACAGCTGTGGCGGTATACCGGGGCGCTGGACCGCGCCTTGGATCACATGGACCTGATCGTCGCAAAAAGCGAATTCAGCCGCGCCAAGCATCGCGAATTCGGGCTGCGCCACGATATGCAGGTGCTGCCGTATTTCCTGCCCGACCTGGACCCATCGGCGCTGCCCGAACCGGCCGTGCATGACCGCCCTTATTTTCTGTTCGTCGGTCGCCTGGAAAAGATCAAGGGCTTGCAGGACGTGTTCCCTGCCTTTGACCGATACCCCGATGCCGACCTGCTGATCCTGGGCGACGGCGACTATGCGCCCGAGCTGAAACGGCAGGCCGCGGACAACCCGCGGATCCGGTTCCTAGGCCGCAAGACGCTGGATGAGCTCAATGCCTATTACCGGGGGGCGATCGGTCTGATCGTGCCCTCGGTGTGCTATGAAACCTTTGGCATCATCCTGATCGAGAGCTTCCGACTGGGAACGCCGGTGATTGCCCGGCGTCTGGGCCCCTTTCCTGAAATCGTCGAGCGGGCCGGAGGTGGGGCGCTGTTCGACACGCAAGAGGATCTGATCGCTGCCATGCGTGAACTGCAGCACGAGCCGGGGCGGCGCGACAGCCAGGGCCGTGCCGCGCGCGCCGCGTTTCTGGAAATCTGGCACGAAGACAAGGTTCTGGCCGCCTATGGTGCCGCACTGGCCCGCGCCGCGTACGGCAACGGCGACCGGGTGCTGGCCGCCGCGCTCGAGGCCGGAGCATTTGAGACCGGCGCGCAGGCCTGACCGTCGGATCAGGGCGCACAGGACCCGATCCGGTGGGCGTTCGCCATGACCGAAAAGGTGATGGTCGTCGCTGGAATGCTGGGAAAGACCGAGGCATCGACGAGATGCACACGCGACAGACCGCGGGGCCGTCCCAGCGTATCCGCCTGCCCGGCTTCGGGCAGCTTGGCCATGGGCATCGACCCGCCGACGTGAAAGCTGGACCCCACGGCCCCCTGACGGCGGGCAAAGCCCAGCGGCAGCAACCCGGCCAGTTTCAACACCTCCGCGATGCGCGCGGCGGCCTTGCCGGACACGGCGTCGGTTTCGTCATTGCCCGTTACCGTCGGGACAAGCCGCCCGTCCGAGGCAAGAGTCAGTCCGATCCGAGCCGAATGCGCCGAGTGCAGAAACACCTGGGCCACGATCAGCCGCCGCGCCAGCATGCGCCACAACGGCCCCGAGCCGGGAAGCCGGGCGCCGTAGTTGCGGATCAGGTCATGGGCGAAGAATTCGTTCCAGGTGTACAGTTGCGCATGGACCATATGGGGCGAGACGGCCGCGTCGTCCAGCTCGACGAAGATCTGCGGCAAAGTATGGAAGGGTCCGGCATCCGGGCGGCGGGGCAGGTGCCATCGGTGCAGACTGGGCAGAAAGAAATGCTGACTGTCCAGCAGGCGCAGGCTGGCGTCGGGAGCCGGAGAGGACAGCAGCAGAATGCGCGCGGTCTCGAGCACCCCGGCAGCGATGAAGACGCGGTCGGCCTGAATGGTCTCGCCCCCGTCGAGCGTGACCGTGACCGCATCGCCCTGTTCCTGAAACCGGTTCGCCAGCCCGATCCGGTACCGAAAGGCCGAATGGTGGCGCAGCCCCTCAAGCGTATGCGCGGCCGAATAGATCAGCCCCCAGGGACAACCATGCAGACACTGACCGCAATACCGGCACACGGTCTCGACCGCCAGCCGCGACGCCCCGGCCCGTACGCCCAGTTGGGCCAGATCGTCTTTTCGCAGTGTCAGCCTGTCGAGCACTCGTTGGGCTTGTACCGAGGGGCTCAGCGGGGTTCTCTCGCGCATCGAAAAGGCCGGAAACAGGTCTTGCAGGGCGTCAGTCTGCCCGCTGATGGGCATGAAGGTGGCGACGGCGCGGTAATGGGGTGCCAGATCCTGATCGGTGATCGGCCAATCCTGCATGTCGGCCGCCCGGTTGGGCAGAACGGCAGAGCCCCACAGGTTCGACAGCCCGCCAGCCGCGTGCGACGCCCGCAATGCGACCGCGTCTGGATCGGTCAGCGTCATCGCGCCGGGTTCCATGGCGAAATCGGACCCAAACCGGCGAACCTGTCCCGCCGGGGTGTCGAATTGCGGAGCCTGCCAGGCCCGCCGGTCCTGCGGCGACCAGCTTTCGGGGTCGGTGGCGGCCAGACGGCCGCGCAGAGCCATCGCCGGCTCGTCGGGTCTGCGCCCGCCATCCAGCATCAAAACCCGGCGACCCCGGTCCAGAAGGGCCGAGGCGACCGACACGCCCGCCGGTCCGGATCCGATCACCAGATCGGTCACGGCGCGCGGCCCGCCCGGATCGCGACGGGGACGGTCATGTCGTCACTTGTCCCTGCATCTCGGCCACGATGTCGTCGATGATCTGCTGCAGCGTTCGCATCGGCCGGAACCCGGTCACGCGTTCAAGTTTGGTGACGTCCGGCAGCCGCCGCTGCATGTCCTCGAACCCGTCGGGATAGACCGTGTCATAGGGCACATGGCGGATCTCCGATCGGGATCCGGTCGTTCGGATGACCTGCTCGGCCAGCCTGCGGATCGTGACCTCCTGGTCGGTGCCGACATTGAAGACGTCTCCGCGGGCCTCGGGCAGGTGCATCAGGCGGCACATCGCCTCGACCACGTCGGCCACATGTCCGAAACAGCGCGACTGGTCGCCGGTTCCGTGTACCATCAGGGGGGCGCCGTCCAGCGCGGCCCGCACGAAATTGGGCAGAACCATTCCATAGCGCCCGGTCTGCCGCGGACCGGTCGTGTTGAAGAATCGCAACACCGTGACCGGCAGCCCGGATTCACGTGCATGCGCCAGGGCCAGGAATTCATCCAGAGTCTTTGCGCAGGCATAGGACCAGCGCAGATTGCGGGTGGCGCCGATGGTCAGGTCGTCCTCTTCCTGGAACGGAAACTTGGTGCTTTTGCCATAGACCTCGGAACTGGATGCGATGAAGGTATGGGTCTTGTCGGTCAGCGCCGCATCCAGCACGTTTTCGGTGCCGGCAACATTGGTCAGGATCGACCGGCTGGGTTCGTCCATGATCAGTTTGACGCCGACCGCTGCCGCCAGGTGAAACACCACATCGGCCGGGCGCACCAGATCTGCAACCAGCTGCCGATCCAGAATGCTGCCCTCGACGAAGGAAAAATCGGCGTGGTCCGCCACCCCGGCCAGATTGGACATCAGCCCGGTCGACAGATCGTCGAGAACGGTCACCCGATGTCCTTCGCCGATCAGCCGTTCGGTCAGATGAGACCCTATGAACCCGGCGCCGCCGGTAATCAGAATGTGCATGTGTTCGTACCAGTCACTTACCAAGAACCAAATTCAACCTTTGCCGACCCGCGCTGATAAACCCGGCGCCGGCCGTCTTTGAAATTTACCACGGCTTTCCCCGAACCCGCGCCCGTAACCCGCGCAGGGCCTTGCGGACGGTCAGATAGGGGCCGCCGCGCCCCGCCAGATGCGCCCGCCACCGGGCGATGTCGGTGAAGTAATACATCTCGAGCCGGGGCAGATTGTGGATGTCATCCCCCGATCGGGCCACGCCCAGCCGGGTTCCGACCGCGCTATCATACCGCCGGGCGATCATCTGGCGGACGGTGGGGTTCGAGGCGCCGTAGGGCGGCGCGAAATGCCGGATCGGGCGGTGCAAGCGGGCCGAGATTTCAGCTCCGCTGGCCTCGATTTCGTGTTGGGCTGCCCCGGCGTCCAGTGCCGTCAGGTCCGGATGACTGATGCTGTGGGCGCCGAACTCCACGCCCTGATCGGCCAGGCTTTCGATCTGGTCCCATCGCATCAGCGGCCGGGGCGGGACATGCCCGCCGGCCCAGGAATCGGTGCCGCCGATCCGGCCCGAAGGCAGATAGACGATGGGCTGAAACCCATGGTCGCGCAGGATCGGCCAGGCGGTGTCGGCGAAATCGGCGAACCCGTCGTCAAAGGTTATGACGACCACGCGCGGGGCAGGGGGGGCGGCTAGGGCGTCAGGCGTCACCACCGGCAGGCCCGAGTCGGCCAGCGCCCGCATCTGTTCGGCAAAGATACGCGGCGCGATTGACGTCGGTCCGGGCGCGTCCGAAATCGCGTGATACATCAGGATATCGGCCTGCCAGTCGGACATGGCTCAGTCTTCCACCACATGCGAGGCGAAGACCTCGCGATACCGGTTCCATTTCGCGCGATCGACCCGGCCTGCATCGTCGATGCAATCGGCGGCGCCATAGGCCATGGCAAAGGCATGGTGGGTGTTGTCATGGGCAAACAGGCCCTGCCGCCCGAACACCAGCAGGCCATCGAGCCCCGACAGCCAGCGATCGACGGTGTCGAACCGCGCTTCGTAGCCGATGTCATAGACCGGATAGGCATGGCTGAGCCGACGGGTTTCGCAGCGCCGGACCGGAACCGTGACCGGCAGGCCCAGCTGACCCAGCCACTTGGTGAACTCCTGCCCCAAGGCCTCGTCGGACATGCTCCACCATTTCTCGTCCGGGTCGCAGGGCAGTTCGGCGCACAGGACCGTCACGCCCTTTGGCGAGCCGCTGGCGTTATAGTTCTTGGGTTCTGACATGCGGCTGATCGGGATCGACAGCTCGGGGAAATAATGTGCGTCGAACTCGGTGAACTGGTCGGTTTCCAGCACCAGATACAGCAGGATCATGCCGCGAAACCGGATGCCGCGGGCCGCTTCTACCACATCGGCGGGCGGGTCGGGGATCAGGCGCGTCAGCGCGGTCAGCGGGATGGTAGACAGGATCAGGTCGCCGGTCAGCTGTCGTTCGCCGCCGGCGTCGCGGACGGTCAGGCCGCAGACGTGGTTTCCCTGCCGCTGGATTGCGGTGATTTCGGTGTCGAACAGAAATTCCGCGCCTTTTGTCCGGGCGCTCTCGCGCATTGCGTCCGAGATCTGCCCGAACCCTTTGCGCGGATAAAAAAACCGCCCCGCCGTTTCGCTGCGCAGCCCGGGCAACAGCCGCAGCATCTTCATCAGGATCTTTCCGACCGACCCGCTGCCCACCCGTCGTTCCGCCAGCTTGACCGCCAGCTTCTCGGGCTCCAACCCCCACAGCTTGCGCACATAGGGAAAATAGAAATTGTCAGAGATCGTCGGACCCAGCCCGTCATACAGAACGGTCGAGAAGGTCTGTTGGCCCTGATGTTTCTTGCGGAAGGGTTTCAGCACCATGTCGCCGATCAGCGACAGGGCGAAGGGTTTGGGCAGACGCAACACCGCATCGGTCAGCTTGAGCGGAAAATGGATCCACTTGCCGCCCAGCCGGATGCGTCCATGGCGGGGGCGCAGCAGCAGATCATCGCCCAACAGGGTCTTCACGTCCTGCAGCACTTCGGGTTCGGCTGCGGGATGGAACCGGTGCGAGCCGTAGTCGCAGACCACGCCTTCGACCGGGAACGAGGCAGAGTTGCCGCCCGCCACCGAGGCCCGTTCGACGACGGTCACGCGCGCCTTGCCCGCCAGCGAATGGGCAGCTGCCAGCCCCGCCGGACCTGCGCCCAGAATGATGATATGGGGCTGATCGCCCGATCGGGGTTGGGAAACATCCGTCACTTGCACTCTTCCTTTCTCGAACGCGTGGGCGCAGCAAGACTCATCCCTGAGACCAACAGAACCAGCGCGCCGATTCCGCCCGCCGAAAACAGAACCACCTGCCAGACCAGCCCTGCGGCAACCACCGCTGGGGCGCTGACTCCAAAGGGCACTAGGAACCCGGCCAGCGTCGCCTCGCGTAGCCCGAGCCCGTTCAGGGACACCGGCAGAACCGCGATGATCTTGGCTAGGGGCCAGGCAAAGACCCACGCGCCGGCCTCCACCGAAACGCCCGCAGCCCGTGCCAGCCACCAGGCCAGAAGGACCAGCGAAAGTTGAATAAGAACCGAAGCCGAGAAGGCGATGGCCAGAAGGCCGGGCCGGGCCGCAAACCCGGCCAGGGCATCGGCCAGCCTCAGGGCAAAGCTGCGCCCTGGCAAGGCCGGGAAGGCGCGCCAGATCAGCGGTAGCAACCACGGCAGGGCGACCATTCCGACCATCACGGTCAGCACGATCATGGCCGCGGCCCCGATCGCCGTCGTCCCGGTCGCGCCGTCCCACACCAGAACCAGACCTAGCCCGGACAGGGTCAGCAGGGCCACCATGTCGATCACCCTGTCCACCGTGGCCGTAGCAACCACTTGGGCCCCGTCGCTCATTGCGGCCTGCGCCATGGCTGCGCGTACGGTGTCGCCGCCGATCGCGCCGGGCAGGCACAGGTTGGCGGCAAGGCCGGCAAAATGGGCGCGAATCGCCAGCAGGGGCGAAATCCGGCGATTCAGCAACAGCCACCATTTCAACGCTGCGGCGACATGGGCCAGCATGAACAGAACCAGTACGGCCAGAAACACGGGGGGCGGAATGGCCTTGAGCGCCGCCACGATCGCGTCAGCCGGCAAAAGCCAGAACAGACCGGCCAGCATCACGCCGGACCCGACCAGCCGGATCAACCAGCGGCGCGTGACCGGATCGGAGGGTAGCAGGCGCCCCATGTCACGGCCGCAGGTGGAGGCGCGAAATCATGTCGGCAATCAGCCCCAGCGACCAGATCATGATGGCCGCCAAAAACGAAAACACGGCGGTCTCGCTGAGGTTCCAGTAGAATATGTCGACGATGAACTTGACCAACCCGAGCGTGAAGAAAGCCAGACCCAGCGGGATGAAAACGCGCAGCGGGTTGAACAGGGTACTGATGCGCAGGATCAGGATGATGAAGTTCAGAAAATCGATCGGACGGATCTTCGATTTGCCGATCCGCTTTCCGTACTCGATCGGAACATAGATCATCCGCTTCCCGTTCGACGTCATGCACAGCGTGATCGTGGTGGTGAACGAGAAATTCTGCGGCAGCAGCGGCAGGAACGGGATCAGCTCGGATTTGCGGAACACCCGCAGCCCGGAATTCAGGTCGTTGATCTTGCGCTCGGCCAGAAACGAGGCGAAGGCGAACAGGAATTTCTTGGCCGGCCGCCGCAGCAGCGGCACGTTTTTCATCGCGGCGCCCCGATCCCCGACCACCATGTCCTGATCGCGACACAGGGCCAGCATTTCAGGCAGGTAGCGCGCAGGGTAGGTGCCGTCGGCATCGAGGATCGCCACGTATTCATGCTGCGCCATGCGTACGCCGCGCTTGAGGCTGGCCCCATAGCCCGAATTGACGTCGTTGAAGGTGACGGTTGCCCCGCTGGCTTCGGCTTCGGCGCGGGTTCCGTCCTCGCTGGCATCATCCACCACGATGATCTCGTAGGGGATGTTCAGCGGCCCGAGATGCGCGCGAACGTCTTCCACGGTCGCGCGAACGGCGTTTTCCTCGTTGTAGGCCGGAATGACCACGCTCAGGCTCATGCCGGTGACATCCGGCGTGCCCGGCTCATCCGTGTTGGCGCGATCCGTGCCGATTGGTTCTGCAACTTTGTTCATGAAACCCAAAACCCTAACCTACTCAAAATCAATTCTGTTCATACTCACCCGGGGGGCGTCCATGAAAATGGTCGCGGCCCGTCCCGGAAACTTCCCGCCTATGGCAATCCGACACCTGAGCACCGAGCGTATCGGTAAAACAGGGCGAAATTGGACCGTTTCCGCGCCTGGCCGCCATTTTTTCGTATTTTGCGCCCTATGTTCATCACCTCACCAGATCGGCGGCCCGAGGTGAAAGGTGACGACCGTTTCGCTGCCGTCCTCTTTTGCCAGATGCGCAGTGATGTCGTTGGCCTGTTGCGCGGGGTTCAGTCTGAACCGCGCCTTGGCCGGGCCGTCGGCGGCGGTCTGAGGGCCGGTCACCTCGGGGGTCTGGCCGTTGACTTCGACCCGCGCGATCCTGAGCGCGGGGTCCCGCACGCGCAGTTCGACGTCGAGTGGCTTGCCGGCCCTCAGCGGGTCGCGCAGGATCAGCCGGGCGACCGGGGGCATTCCATCGGCCGGGGCGACGCGGCTGGTGCGATGGGCGCCGGGGCCGAAATTGTAGAGGCCAGCGGCCACGACCGCCGGCACCAGCAGAAGGTAGCCCCAGCGGAAGATGCCCAGCCCACGCCAGATCCGCCGCAGCGGACCATATTGCGCGGCCTCGGGGGCTAGCCGTGCGGCAAAAATCACGGCGCCGGTCACGGCCACGCCGGTTGCGATCAGCCCCATGACAAGCCACAGCACCCGCGAAAAGGCGCCCCCCCAGAACCCGTAGTGCAGCTCGTCGACGACGTTGCGCCAGCGTGCAAGGCTGGTGTTGTCATTCGGGGTGAAGGCGCCCGTGATCTCGAGCGTGGTGGGGTCCACCGCCACGGTGCTGAGCCCTCGAATATGCGGCATCGACGGCAGATATCCCACGAAGCGGAAGCTTTCGGTGGTCTTGCCCGGCAAAGTCACGCCCGTGGGTTCGAACCCCTGCAGGCCCGTGCGCGCGCGGGCCTCGGCCCGATCTAATAGATCGGGTGTGAATCCGGCGGGCAGCACGGTTTCCCGTGCGGCCGCTGGCTGTGGCTTGGGGCGGTGGCCGTCTATGCCGAAATCACCCAACAGAAAGATGAAGGCGGTGACACCGCTGATCAGCAGCAGGGGCGTGGCCCAAAGAGCGGTCAGCCGGTGCATTCCGCCGGCCCAAGGCCGCAGGCCGTTGGCCGTTGTGGGCCAGCGCAGAAACCCTCTCCAGAACCGCCGATAGGTGATAAGGCCGCTGACGATCTGGAACAGCAGTATGATCGAGGTCGCCGCCACCGCCTTGTAGACGATGCTCTGACCCGACAGCAGTTTGACATGGAGCTCGCGGAGGATTTTCTGAAACCCGGGATAGCCGGTGGTCTCGACAAGCGCGCCGGTGGCGGGATCGGTCCAGAAGACGACCTGTTCGCCCCAGCCGGTGCGGCCTTCGGCCCGGTCGACGAACCACGGGGTGGGACGCTTGGTGATGGTTTGAACGGTGCTGTGAGGATGCGCGTCCTTGATGCCCTTGTAGATCGCTCCAAAACTGGCCGTGCGGTCCTCTTCCGCGGCGGTGGTCCAGATTGCGGGGCGGGTCAGTGCCTGAATTTCATTGCCGAAGACAAGAATGGAACCTGTGAGGAACAGAAAGGCAAAGAAGATCGACAGATGCAGCCCCAGCCAGGTGTGAAAGGTGAAAAGGCGGTTGCGTAATTTGCGGTTCATGGAACGGCCCGAAGGTGCACGGTATCAGAAAAGGAAAGGTCGTTAGCGGTGCCACTCGGGCCCAGAGCCTGGTTTGCACGGCATAGTCCTTGCCCGACCGGACTTTTTACAGGTCGGGCAAGGGGCAACCCGTTGGGTTGCAGTTCATTCCAGAACGGCGCCTTTGCCGACACGCTCGGCCCGGGCCGCCTGTCTTTTGGGTTTTGCCTCGAACTCCTCATGATAGGACCTCTCGACATTGACGTCCCAGACATCGTTGTCTTCCCCCAGGATGTTGCGGGCCGCATACATGGCCGACAGCATCGAGTGATCCTGGTTGTTGTAACGGTGCAGCCCGTTGCGTCCGACGGTCTGGAAGTTTTCCAGCGTCTTCAGCCAGCTGCTGACGGTGTCCAGGGCGTCCTTGTATTCGCTGTCATAGACGGGATAGGCCTTTGGCTGCCGGATCACGGCGTGGTCAATCACGTCCGACGCCTTGGCCAGGCCCAGCTGCTCCAGCTCTTCGCTGGCCAGCTTCCTCAGGTCCTCGTCGCTGGACGACCAAAGCCCGTCGCCCTTCTGGCAGAAATATTCCATCCCGATCGAGGCGGTATTCTGGTCGGGCAGCATTTCGGCCGACCAGGCGCGGAAGTTCTGAATGCGCCCGACCTTGACCTTGGGGCTGTGGATGTAGATCCAGTTGTCGGGAAACGGGTCGGCGTGGTTCAGCACCAGCGTCACGATCAGGAAATCCCGGTACTTCAGTCGGTCGGCGGCCTCGATCACCTCGGGCGGCGGCGGCGGGTCGAAGGCATGGATCAGGTCGCGCACGGCCATCGAATTGATGAACTCGTCGGCCTCGACCCGTTCGGTGGTTTTCTCACCTTTTTCGTTCCAGTGGCGGATGTCTACCGAAGTCACCCGGTTGCCATCGCGGTTGACCCGGAACACCTCGGAATGGGTCTCGACCGAGCCGCCTTGTTCCCGGATCAGGTCGCGGGTCTTTTCCCACATCATGCCAGGGCCCAGGCGGGGGTATTGGAATTCCTCGATCAGGCTGGCCGTGTCATTGGCGCCCGAGATGGCGTTCCAGACAGCCTTGGGCAATGACAGGTTCTTGATCCGCTGCGCGGCCCAGTCGGCCCGGATCTCGGACGGGGGAATCCCCCAGACCTTCTTGGTGTAGCTGTGGAAGAAATGCATGTAGAGCCGGCCACCAAAGCGGTTGATCACCCATTCCTCGAACGTGTCTTCCTGCGGCTTCGGCCGGATCTTCCATTTGATGAAGCTGCCGATGATCTTGTAGGTCTCGTACGGGCCGATATTGCCGAGCGCGTTGAAGATGCGCAGCGGATAGTCATAGAACTTGCCGCGATAGAAAATCCGGCTCAGGCGCTGGACGGTGATGAAGTCATCCCCCATCACCTCGTGCCACATGTCTTCGACCTCGCGCACCTTGGTGAAGAACCTGTGCCCGCCGATGTCAAAGCGGTATCCGTTGTGGGTTTCGGTGCGCGAGATGCCGCCCACCATGTCCGAGGCCTCGTAGACCCGCGGGACATGCTTGTCGCTCAGTTTCTGAAGTTCGTATGCAGCGGTCAGACCTGCTGGTCCGCCACCGATGACGACGACCGGAACAGTATCGTTTTTCAATTCACTCACACCAAATCTCACACAAAATAGCTTGGGTCAGGCTACTAGAGGCTGCACCAACTTCGCAACAAATTCCTGTCACACGCTCGCTTCGTGATCCCAGGCCGCTCAAAAAGTGCCCGACGCGCGAAAGTTGCGCCGCGCGCCGCAAGCGATGAATGACCCGGTTCACATCTACCGGCCCCCACGCGATTTGGGCTCGCGGCTGCGCCGTCGAGGAGTTGCCGACGCGTTGCACCAAAGGCCGGACAGGCTGCAAACACTTGTTTTACCAGAAAATCATTCGCGCGGGGCGCATCGAAATCACACCGACTTCCGCAGTCTGTGTCCGGCGGGCGGGACGGCTGGCGCCGGCATGACCGCCGCAACGTCGAACGGTTCCAATACGCCCTTTTTGAATATGTACCCAAGGTAAACAATGGCCCATTTGCGGGGGGATTGTTTTGTTTCGGTGGCGCCCGGGGCGGGACTCACGTTCGGGGAGGGCGAATCTTGTGCGTGTTTCAGACCCGCACCGGCCGCTCAGTTCCGCCTGACCTGCAGTTTCTGACGCTGACCCAGAACGTGGTATTCGAACAGGCACCAGACATATACGGCCGCGGAGTAGACATAGTAGACTTGGTGATACAGCAGGCATTTGACGGCAAACCAAAGCCCACCATGCCCGGCCATTGTTCTGAACAGGTCCAGATTGATCGCGAAGGCGATGCCCAGCAGGATCAGGGGGAGGGGCCAAAGGCCTGGCCAGAACGGCAGAATCAGAAGCGACAGAATCAGCAGCCCCGCGACGGCCGCGCGCGCGCGCTCAGCCATGGAGGTGTTCAGATCGTCCGTCAGCCCCTCGCGCGAGATCATCAGGCGGGACCATGGCAGGGCCCGGCAGAAGATATCGGTGCTCAGGCTGTTGCGGATCGTCCAGATCTTTAGGTGTTTCCCCTGCAGGCGCGGTTCGACCAGAATGCGGCGGCCGGATTCTGCGATGCGATAGCCCAGTTCGATGTCCTCGATCGAGGGGATCTCGTAGGTCTTGACGTCAAAGCCGCCCACCTCGAGGAAGACGTCCCGGCGGATGGCGCCGCACCCGGCCCAGAACGTGCGTGCCTCGCGCCGGGCGCGCTGATGGTGATAGCGGTGCAGCAGGTTCTTGTAGCGCGAAAACCACGACTGCCCGTCCGGCGCGTCGTCATAGGATCCGAAAACCGCGCCGACATTGTCCTCGGACATGGCGCGGCGGATGTGTTCGGGGCCGTCCGGCCAGGCGATGACGTCGGAATCGACGAACCACAAGATGTCGCCCGTGGCCTGTTCGGCCGCCAGATTGCGCGCGGCGCCCGGCCCGCCATTGACCGGAGTCGTCAAGACCGTCGCCCCCATTTCGCGGGCCAGCGCGGCCGTGCCGTCCGGGGACTGGTCATCGACCACCAGAACCTCTTGGACCGTGCCGGCCTTCAACATCTCGATCAAAGGGGGCAGCACCCGGGGCAACAGGTGTTCGGCCCTGTAGGCGGGCATCACCACACTGATCGTCGGTTGGTCGTTTTGCATCATTCATCCTCGGTGGGCGTTCGTGGTCTAGAGCGTGGATTTCGCACCAGAACGAGCAGGGTGGCGGCGAAGGGCAGCAGCCACATGACCCGCGCCCCGTAACGGTCGGCTGGCTGGGAAACGCCGCCGCATACCAGCGCGTTTACGGCGATTCCGATCAACAGGAACAGCGTAAACACCCGGTAGGGCGCAGCGACCTGGGCAGGCCACAGCAGCAGAACGGCCACGATCGCCCCCGAGACCGCATAGATCGCGAAGTGGACCCCCACCAGCGGGTCGATCCAGGTCTGGGATCGTTTCAGGGTCGTTTTGTCCAGGACGGCAAGCTGATCTTCGGGCAGGCCCGAGAGCTTTTTGGCGTTGCGTATCGTGGCCGAGTTGGGGATCGTCATCGCCACGCTGTGCGTTCCAAGCTGTCTCAGGGCGTTCTTGCCCAATGCGGTTACCGTCGCGACGGGATAGGCGGACAGGACGCGCAGAAAGAACTGTCGCTGTTCCAACGCGATGGCCTGCTGATCCTCGGGCGGCAACAACCGGAACGAGCCCAGCCGCGGGGACCGCTCGAAAATGATATGGGACGCGGTCAGGCGGTACGGATCATCCGACCATGTCAGGGCCTCGTGCAGGGCGCATGTCGCCAGGTCCGGCGCAGGGCAGACATCGTCCAGATAGGCCAGCCCCGGCCCGTCGACGATCAAGCGGGCGGTGATGTGAGGCGTATAGACCACGTCTTTGTGGGTGACGGTTTCGACGGCAACTTCGAAAGCTTTCCGTTCGGCGATCGCGAACACGGCAAGGCACGTCGCGAACCCGGCCGCCAGCCAGCGCCCCTGGCCGATCCGTAACGCGGCGGCCAGAACGACCAGAGGAACCATCAACACCGCGATGCCCAGATGCGACGGGTGCAGGACCGTAGAAAAGGTGCCGAGCGCCAGTGCTCCCAGTGCCTCGGAAACGTGCATCCGGTGGCCTGCAGCCACCACGGCGGCGACAAGGATCAGCATGACCGGCGTGAAAATGTCGGGCATGACGTAGGCGACATAGAAGGGCAGCGACGTCGTCGAAGCGGCCAGCAGCGGAAGGCAGACCAACTGAGCGGTCGAACGTGCCGTCGGCGCGACGCGTCCAAGCGTCCGCATCGCCAGCCAGACGGCCATCAGCACAAGGCCCAGTTGCAGCCACGCCAGACCGGCCAGCCATCCGACGCGCCAGAATGCGGCCACCAAAACGGCGTAGAAGATTGATCGCGATCCGCCCGCAGTCTGGTCGTCGTCAGCCTTGTGCCGGGTTTTCTGGGTTGCTCGGGTTGCGCTGTCCGGTTCACCCGCCGCCGGCAGGATCATCGACAGAACGACATTGCCCTGCCGCACATAGCTGCCGGTATCGAAATACACCAGCGGTCCGCGATTGATTGCAAGGATCGACAGACCGGCGGCGACGGTCACACCCAGCAACAAAAGGGTTATTGACCACCGCGGGCGCATTGCATCGTCAATCCGGGTCATGCCCCGCCGGCAGCGGTTTGGGGCGCTGCGGTGGTCAGGTGCCGGAAATAGGCGATCGTGGCCTCGAGGCCTTGCTCCAAGGGCACCTTGGGGGACCAGCCAAGTTGCTCTTTGGCACGGGTGATGTCGGGTTGACGTTGGATCGGGTCGTCTTGCGGCAGCGGGCGGAAATCCAGCCGGGATGTCGAGCCGGTCATGCGGATCACGGTTTCCGCCAAATCGCGGATGCTGAGTTCGACGGGGTTGCCCAGGTTGATCGGCCCGGTCACGTCTTTGGGGGATTCCATGAGGCGGATCAGCCCGTCGATCAGGTCGGACACGAAACAGAACGACCGGGTCTGACCGCCGTCGCCATAGACGGTGATCGGTTCTCCGGCCAGAGCCTGCATGATGAAATTGGACACCACCCGCCCGTCGTCGGGGTGCATGTGCGGGCCGTATGTATTGAATATGCGCGCCACCTTGATCGGCAGGCCGTGCTGCCGGTGGTAATCGAAGAACAGCGTTTCGGCACAGCGCTTGCCTTCGTCATAGCAGGAACGCGGCCCGATCGGGTTCACATGACCCACATAGTCTTCGGTCTGCGGATGGATCTGGGGGTCGCCATAGACTTCGGATGTCGAGGCCTGCAGGATGGTGGCGCCGACCCGTTTGGCCAAGCCCAGCATGTTGATGGCACCATGCACCGCCGTTTTCGTTGTCTGCACCGGATCGTGCTGATAGTGGAACGGAGAGGCCGGGCAGGCCAAATTGTATATCTCGTCGACCTCGACATACAGCGGAAAGGTCACGTCGTGGCGCATGACCTCGAAGCGGGGGTTGTTCAGAAGATGACGCAGATTGCCGCGTCGTCCGGTAAAGAAATTGTCCACGCACAGGACCTCATGCCCCTGATCCAGCAATCGTGCGCACAAGTGCGATCCCAGGAAACCCGCGCCACCGGTGACGAGGATGCGTTTGGCAGTCAGGTGCAGGCCATCGGGGTCGAAATCAGCTGCGTTCATCAAAATACTCTTCAATAACCGACCGGCGCGCAGAATGTCGCCCCGGCCCAGGAAACCGTTCGGATACCTCCGGCGGTCAGGTACCCACACTCGTCATCTTCAGTATGGGCGAGGTTACACGAAGTTCTTGGGCCGACGAAGGACAAAAAAATGGTCCGAGACGCAATTCGGCGCAGCTGGTTCCGCCGACACCGGTCAGCGCAGTGGCGTGCAGACCGGTCCGAACCAATGAGGGCGGTCGGAACCGAGTTGTTGCAAAAACCTTATTCGCAAGGGGCGCGGGCGTTCCGCAGGTGCAGGCGCACAGCACCAATTTACGGCTTTGGGCAGTGTCCGCATCGGAACTTCACGCCGAGGACGCGAAGCCGATTCGAGCCAGAAGGCGGAGGATGCAGTGTTAACCGAAAGGAAACAAAGAGCCGCCCAAGGATTGATTTGGGGGTCAATTGTCGCCAAAAGCCCAAAAAATGCCACAATTATTAAAAAAGTTCTCGCAACAACAACGTGATGGTGTACCTTAGTTTCATCCAATCCACGGCCTGACATCTGTCCGGGTCTTTATGTGTTCAAGTATACGAGGGTGGGAATAGATGTTTAGAACTTTGAAAATGGTCGCGATCGCACTGGCCGCGTCCTTTGTAATGACCGGGACAGCCAAGGCCATCACGACTGTGAGTGCTGGCGGAAGCTATGACATCACCTCGGACAACCTGTTTGTCGGAACGGTGTCCACCATGGGTGGTCCGGGTGTTTATTCGGTGAACTTCACTGCGCCGACCGCGCCGCTGCCTGGTAATGCACAGGCCTCGGTCACCGCAAAAATTCTGGGAACCTTCACCGGCCTGACCATGAGCTGGGTTGATGTGGCGACCAACACCGTGCTGAACTCGGCGGCGCTGGTATCGGGTGTTACCCGTCTGAATACCACTTTCCTGTCGACCGGCGCGCCGGGGCAGAACCTGGTCTTCAGCTGGGCGAACTCGTCGGGGACCACCAATGGCGGCGCCATCACCTTTGACTTCGACGTGGCCGCGGTTCCGCTGCCGGCCGGCGGGTTGCTGCTGTTGACGGCCTTGGGAGGTCTGGCGTTGACCCGTCGTCGCAAGGCGGCATGATCAAACGGTCATAATGATGATTATGTTAAAAGGGCTGCGCAATGCGGCCCTTTTTTCGTTTGGCCCGGCTCAGATCTCGAACCCTGCGGCCTGCCGCAACATCCAGACCATCCGCTGGCATCGCAGCCGATACAGGGTGCCGATGGCCGCACCGACTTCCCGGCCGGAGTCCAGCTTGTCGCTGGTCAGAACCTTCGGCGTATGCACCACCGCGCTGGCTGGCATGGCCAGCCCCCGCATCATCCAGTGCAATCGCGCCCGAATGGTGGTTCCGTTCAACTGAAAGGCCTCTTGAGTGGTTCGCCGCCATTTGGTCTTCAGCGCCGGCCAGTCTTGGCGCGACGGGTGGCTGACGCGGAACCTGTCCTCATAGATCAGGCTGTACCCGTGCGAGACCGCCCGCATGGTCCATTCCCGATCCTCAGACACGCCGTTCGTGAAACCGCCGATCGCGTCGAACACGTCCCGTCGCGTCAGCAGGTTTCCGGCACCCGAGAAGCCCTGGACCTCGATGTAGCGGCGGAAGTTGAAGGCAAAAACAGCCTCGAATGCCTCGGCCCCGCTGCGCGGTGGCGGGGTTTCGTCAAACACGTCGACCCGCCCGCCGATCAGGTCGGCGGTGTCGGCGACCTGGCGTCCGACCGTCAGCCAGTCGGCGGCGGGAACGCAATCGGCATCCAGAAAGAACAGCCGCGGGGCGCTGGTTTCGGCCACGCCCCTGTTGCGGGCATGGGCGGCGCCTTTTTGCGTTTCGACCAGAAACCGAACCATCGGGAAAGCGCGCTGAATTGCGTCCAGCGACACCGACGAGGCATTGTCCACGACCACGATCTCGGTGCTGGTGGTGTCATTTTCCATCAGTGCCCGCAAACAGCGTTCGAGCCTGGGAAGGTCGTTGTAGTGGGGAATGATGACCGCGTTTTCGGGGGCCGCGTCAGTACGATCCGTATTCATTGCCGAAGGCCCCGCTGACGTAGCGACACTTGGTCAGGACGATCCCCATGATCTTGGTCAATTCGGCCAGCTGGCGTTCCGCCACATCTATATGGTCGATGCTGGTTTCTTCTGCCGCAGCCAGCAGCAAGGCGCAATCGACGTTTCTGAGGAACCCGTGGCTGTCGTCGCTGACCATCAGCGGCGGCGTGTCGAATAGCATGATATCGGGCTGGTATTCGGATTCGATCCATTCCAGCAGCTCGATCGTCCTGCGGCTTTGCAGAATTTCGGCGGGATTGCGGGTCGGGCTGAAATTCAGTCCGAAAATCACGTTGTTGCCGTGCCGCTGCGCATGCTCCTGAAACGGTACCGAACCGGATATGATGTCCGCCATGTTGTGCGCGCCGCTCTGCCCCAACACGTCGGCCAGCCCACGGCGCCGTAGGTCGAAATCGATCACGACGGTGCGCAGATCTTCCTGCCGCCCCAGGCTGAAGGCAAGATTTGCGACCGCCGTGCTCTTGCCGCATCCGGCATAGGGCGACGTCAACGCAACCCGGCGCCAGCCATTGGACAGGATCTGTTGCAGCATCTTGGTGCGCAGCATGTCATAGGGCGCGGCGTCCGACCCGCCCTCCAACGACACCAGGCGGTTTTTGGAGGCGACGCGCGGGTTGATCTCGATGGCGGGTAGATCCGACCACAACGTTTCGACATTCGTCACCGAGGGCGCAACAGCCTGATCCGGGTCAAGCCGCAGCGGTTCCGCGGGCACGGTTCTTTGACGGCTTTCCCGTTCCTCTCGGGCCTTTTGAATCGCCTGTTGCAGACGGTCCATCACGCGCTCCCATCGCTGACTTGAACAGAACTCACCAATACACCTCCAGCTTGTCGATCACCCTTTCGGCAATCAGGTCGAGCGGTAAATAATACGTGTGAACCGACCAGACGGCGGCCGGCACGCTGCCCAAAATGGCCAAGATGACAACGGCCCAGGCCAGTCGCGCGCGAATGACCTCGCCGCGCGTGCGGACATAAGGGATTGTCGCGATCGGCCAGACCTGCAACTTGTTGATCAGGTCTTCGGGTCGGCGGACGGATTTGTTCAGCAGTTCCAGCAAAACGACCAGCCCGATCCCTAGGGCGATACCGAAGGCGATTCCGCCGCCAGCGATCATCAGGCGGTTAGGCTTGGTCGGTGAACTGGGCGCGACCGGATATTCGATCACAGAAATCCGCTGCCCCTGCGAGGTTACCTCGATCCGCTCGCCGGTCGAGGCCGAGGCCAGCCGCGCCACCGCTGTGTTGTACTGTGCCTGGACGTTGTTGTAGTCGCGCTGAAGCTCGGCGAGGGTAATCGCATTCGCCGGGGTCTGGTCGATGGTCCGTGTCACCTCGGCCAGGCGCTTTTCGGCATCGGTTTTCTGATCTTCCAGAGACTCGATCTGCGAGTCCAGTTGCGCTAGTTGCAGATCCAGAGTCGAGTTCCCGGTCTGCGCGCCCGATGTTGCGGCGCTGGTGGCCTGCTCCGCGGCTACGACCTCTTCCAGACGGGCGATTCGCGCGCGCAGGATTTTGATCTTGGGGCTGTTTTCCGAATAGATGCCCAGGTCATTGTCCAGCTGATTGCGCAGCTGCGCCAACTGTTGCTGGGCCTGGGTCTGCGGTTGTTGTCCGATCGTCGAGATCTGACCGGTCGTGGCATAGATCTCCAGCAACTTTTCACGCTGGTTTCGCAGTGAAAAAAGTTGTTGGTCAAGCTGCTGGATGTTGGTTTGCAGAGTCGCCTGCTGGGTCAGTCTGAACTGCAGGCTGGCCGGCAGCGAGTCCGAGTTTTCGTTCTGGAACTCGAGGATCTGCGCGCTGCGCCGGTCCAACTCGTCACTCAGCCGGTCCACCTCCTGTTCGAAGAATTCCAGCGTGTCCGAGGCCCGCTCCTTGCGATAATTCACGTCGAGCTTCTGGATTTCCGTCAGATAGGCGTTCAGAACACCGGCCGCGACCCGACCGGAACGGGCCTCGAAGGTGATGGTCATCAGGTTGGCTTGATTGCGCCCGGTGGCGATCCGGATTTGCGTGTTGGCGCGCATCGTGTCGACGATCTGGTCCGGGCTTGCCTCGTCTTGATTGGGCAGAACGTCGAACTCCTCGGCGATGTCCAGAAGGATCGGACGGGTCAGCAGGCGCTGTTCGATGATCTGCAGTTGCTCGGCCGCCGTGGTGTTGACGGTGCTGGCCGCCAGATTGCCCGGAATCTGCGGGGATTCGACGATCAACCGCATCTGCGACACATAGGTGGGCGGCAGGGTGCGTGCGATGATGATCGACGCAGCGGATACGATCAGGGCAACGATGAGGAAATACGGCAGGCGCCGCAGAAAGATCGAGATGTAGTAGCGAACCGGGCCCATGTCAGTCTGTCAGCTCCTTCTCGAGTGAGTTCCCGCCAAAGAACACGCCGTCGTCGATCACTTGTTGCACTGTGGTTTCATCCACGTTTCTGGTCTCGTTGGTCCAGGCGTACAGCAAGGTGAAGTCGCACAGCTGGTTCACAAGCCGGGGAACGCCACGGGTCTTTTCGAAGATCAGCTTGCAGGCGTCTTCGGTGAATTCGTCCCCGGTCCCCCCGGCGACCTTCATCCGATGCCGGATGTAGCTTTCGACCGACGGCGCATCCATCCGCTCCAAGTGAAAGCTCGCGGCCACCCGTTGGGTCAGCTGGCGCATCTTCGGGTCCAGCACCATGTCGCGCAATTCGGGTTGCCCTACCAAGACCAGCTGGATCAGTTCATCGGTGTTGGCATTGATGTTGGTCAACATCCGGATCTCTTCCAACCCTTCGACGGTCAGGTTCTGCGCCTCGTCGAATATCAGCACGACACGCCGGCCCTGCGCGTATTCGGAGACCAGGAATTCCTGCAGCGCCTGAAACAGCTGGACATAGGCCGCGTCCTTTTCAAACGGCAGGCCCAAGGCATGCATAACCCACTGAAGCAGCTCGCCCCGCCCGCCCTGAGCGTTCGAGATCAGCCCGACGGTGATCGACTCCTCCATGTCCTTCAGAAGATGCTGGATCAGCGTGGTCTTGCCGGCGCCGATCTCTCCGGTCAGAACGGTGATCGGCGCGCAGCTCATGATTCCGAACTGCAAGATCGAATAGCCGCGTTTGTGCAGCGGCGACCAGTACATGAAACCGGGATCGGGCAGCAGAGTGAATGGCCGCTGGTCTAGGCCAAAATAATCCAGATAGAACCCGTCGCTGGAGGCCATGGCACCTCGGTCGCCTTCCGACTTGTCGAAAAAAATCCTGACTCTCCAGAGATTACCCAAACTTGCACCCTGAACCACAGGTAAATCCTAACAAAATAACGAGAAGCCACTATATCGGCCCTCAACATGCACGTCATTGTGCCACAACATCAAGATAGAGAGCATCCCCCATATCTCCAGAGTGACACATTAACCCGCCCAGAAGGTGCAATGGAAACATTTTTAGGTGATTGTTTCCGTCAGGCCATCGCGCGCAAGCCGGTGCAACGCAGAATCAACGGGCGGGCCCGCAAAGCCAAATCGGGGCATTATCGGGATTAAAGGCGCCCATGCGGCTGCATTGATCCCGAATCATGCACAATGGACGGATGTTTTCTGACCGGGCGACCCGTGCGCTTCGCCACGCCATGCCGTTGAAATTCCGTGCGCTTCCCACTCAAACAGTGCGGTCCGAGCCCATTAATGTTTTGCAAGCCCTTAAGAATTTGTTAGTCTTTTCGACGCAGGCGTTCATCAATTCATGTGAACAATGAAGAAAGGGTGAAGCGTCCCATTTGTATGAAAAAATTTGAATAGCGCTTTGAGGTCGTGCGAGTAGTTGGTTCCTGAGTGTGTGATTGAGTGTAGGTGTCCGTTGTGTGCTGGGGGTTTAAATAGTGACAATCCATTCCAAGGAGGTAGCCGGGACTGGTTACCGCAGAGTTCCGGTATTGCCGGCCGCAGATCGGTGTTCCGGTTTTTATGGACGCTTCGGAAAGCGAGCCTTTGACATTGTATTCGTGATCGCTGCCGCGCCCATCGTCGTGCCGCTGGTGGTGGTTTTCTCGGTGCTGCTGGCCTTTCAGGGCGCACAGCCCTTCTATCGTCAAAAGCGTGTCGGCCAAAATGGCAAGACCTTCCACCTGCTGAAGCTTCGCACGATGGTGAAGGACGCCGAAACCGTCCTCGAGGCGCATCTGGCAGCCAACCCTGACGCACGTGCCGAATGGGAGCGCAATCAGAAACTCACAGACGACCCCCGGATCATCCGCTTGGGTTCCTTCTTGCGCAAGTCGTCGCTGGATGAACTGCCGCAGTTCTGGAACGTGCTGGTTGGCGAGATGTCCCTGGTTGGACCGCGACCTATGATGGTCAAGCAGCAAAGCATGTATCCCGGGCACCTGTATTATGTGATGCGGCCGGGCATCACCGGCCGGTGGCAGGTATCCGAGCGCAACCAGTCCTCATTCGCCGAGCGGGCGCATCACGATTCGGAATACTGGAAAACGATGTCCTTCGGCACCGATCTTTCGATCATGTTCAAAACGCTCTTCGTGGTCCTTCGCGGCACCGGCTGTTGAGAATGGCCCGGCATCAGGCAGCGACGCTGGCAGTTGCAGGAGTGACGTGATGAACGCATTCGGAAACCTTCTTGGCAGGACCTTCGCGGCATTCCTGCTGACTGCCGCGCTTTTCCTCAGCGCCTGCGACACAGCGGAAGAACGGGCCGAGGCGCATTATCAGGCCGGTCTTGCCCATCTCGAGAACGGCGACGTCGAGCGCGCGCTGATCGAGTTCAAGAACGTTTTCAAACTGAACGGACAACATAAAGAAGCGCGGTTGACCTTCGCCCGGCTCGAGCGCGAACGCGGCAACGTGCCACTGGCCTATCGCCAGTATCTGCTGTTGGTGGAACAGTATCCTGACAACCTCGAAGGCAATCGGGCCTTGGCGGAAATGGCGTTGGAACAGGGGCTGTGGGAAGATCTGCGGCGCTATGTCACCAAGGCCGCGCAGTTGGCCCCGGAAGAGGCCGAGATCGCGTCGTTGCAGAACACGCTGGCCTATACCGACGCGGTGCGGGATGGCAACGATGCCGGCGTCGGACAGTCCGTCGCTGCGGCGCGCGCAATGCTGAATGACCGCCCCGACATGATGACGGCTCGGCACGTGGTGATCGATCATCTCGTGCGCGCCCAGGATTGGTATGATGTGATCGACCAGGTGGATGCCGCATTGGCTTTTGCGCCGACCGAGGGGAACCTTTACACGATCCGGCTCCACGCTCTTCAGCAGCTGGGCAAGACGGACGAGATCGAAAAGCAGCTGCGCCAGATGATCGACGTCTTCCCCGGCGATCAGGGCGTCGAGCAGATGCTGGTAGAACATTTCATCGATCAGCGCCGTTTGGACGATGCCGAAGAGATCCTGCGGGCCAAGGCGGATCCGCTGTCCGAAGACTATTTTCCCGTTCAGCGTCTGATTGCCTTTCTGACCGAGCATCGCGGCCATGATGCCGCCATCGCGGAAATGACCCGGACCATCGCGGCGGGCGGGCCGAATGCCGCGCGATACCGAATGATGCGTGCCGCGCTGCGGTTCCAGTCAGGCGATATCGATGGGGCGCTGTCCGAGATGCGCGCCTTGCTGGATGGTGCTCCGCGCACGGCGCAGACACGTGAGAACGAGGTGGAGTTCGCGCGGATGCTGATTCTGTCCGGCCATCCGGAAGAAGGCCGCGCCGTGATCGAACGCGTCCTGAGCGAAGACCCGACCCAGACCGAGGCCGTCAAGCTCAAGGCGGCGTGGCTGATCGAGGATGACGCCATTGGAGACGCGATCCTGCTGTTGCGCGCGGCGCTCGAGACGAACGCACGCGACCCGCAGCTCGTGACCTTGATGGCTCAGGCGCATGACCGAAACGGCGACCGCAACCTGAAGGGCGAAATGCTGGCGCTTGCGGTCGAGTTGTCCGGCAACGCGCCGACCGAAACCCTGAACTATGCCCTGCACCTGATCGAAGAGAACAATCTGAAGATCGCCGAAAGTGTCCTGATCGACGCGTTGCGCAAGGCCCCGACCGACCCTCGGCTTCTGTTGACGTTGGGCGATGTTTATGTCGCCTTGCAGGACTGGCCCCGGCTGGACTCCGTGCTGCAGGCGCTCGACCCGCTGGATGATCCCGATACACGCCGCAAAACCAGCGAGCTGAAGGCGCGGATGATGGAAGGGCAGAACCGCACCGGCGATCTGGCGGCGTTTCTGGGCGAACTGGCGGAAGACCCGGAATTCGGATTGCCAGCCGATCTCGCCCTGATCCGTCTGATGGTGGTTCAAAACGACTTTGCCGGAGCCGAAGCCCGCCTGGATTCCCTGCTGGCTGAGGCGCCGGAGTCGAACATCCTGCGGATCGTCAAGGCGCATGTGCTCGAAAAGAAGGGAGAGCCGGAAGCGGCCGCGCGGCTGTACCGCGCAATCGTGGCCGATGACCCGGAATCGGCGCGGGCCTGGCTGGGGCTGATCGCGTTGCAAAAACGCCATGAAGATCCGCAGCAGGTCCGGGCCACGGTGCAACAAGCGCTGACCGCCTTGCCCGACAACGCGGACCTGCTGATGTTGCAGGCCGAAGGCTATGAGTGGGCCGGCGAATGGGAAGCGGCGATTGCAGCATATGAAAAGGCTTATACCGCTAGCAACCGCTCGCCGGTCGTGGCGAACAATCTGGCCAGCCTTTTGACGACCCGCCGCGATGACGACGAAAGCCTGCAGCGGGCGCAAGTTCTTGTGCGGAGCCTGCGTGGCAGCCGCATTCCGGCCTTTCAGGACACATATGGCTGGGTCGCCTATCGTCTGGGCAACTATGACGAGGCGCTGACATATCTGGAAAGTGCGGCAAAGGGGTTGCCGGATCATCCCGTGGTCCTGCAGCATCTGGGCAAAGCCTATGAGGCCGTCGGGCGTAGAGAGGACGCCCTGCGTGTCTATCAGGCTGCGCAATCGAGGGAAGCGGCCCCGGATGTGGTGACAAACATCGAAGCCGAGATCGAACGGCTGCAGATCGAGTTGAGCGGCGGTCAATAGAAGGTCCGCGGCAATTCTGCCGCACCGATCCCGTTTGCTGCGTCAGGCCGATTGTGACGAATGGAGAAAATGGGCATACTTTGGGAAAATGAGAGAATTGAACATGCGGACAGTCATCGGATCATTGATCACTTTCGTGACGGCCTTGGTGCTGTCGACCGGCGCCTTCGCGCAGGGTTCCTATCAGATCCAGCCGGGAGATGCGCTCAAAATCGAGGTTCTCGAGGACCCGACCCTGAACCGAACCGTGCTGGTTCTGCCTGACGGCTCCATAAACTTCCCGCTTGCGGGAACGATCCGGGCGGCCGGCAAGTCGACCAGCGGGTTGCAGACCGCGCTGGCGTCGGCACTGGCGAACAACTTCAACACACCTCCGACCGTCTATGCGTCGATCGCAGCCCTTGCGGCCCCGGCCCTTCCCGGCCTGACGCCGACAGGGCCAACGATCGACGTCTTCGTCATGGGCGAGGTCAACATTCCCGGAAAGCTTCCGGCGACGGAAGGCACGACAATTCTTCAGGTTCTGGCCCAGGCCGGCGGCCTGACCAACTTCGCGGCCCGCAAACGCATCGAATTGCGACGGGTGGACAGCAAAACAGGCGTGATGAACAAATACCTCTACAACTATGATGGCGCGGGCGGTGGCATTCAGGGCAATACGGTGCTCAAACCCGGAGACGTCGTGGTCGTACCCTCGCGCCGCTTGTTCGAATAGGGGCAGATACAGGTGGGGAAATTCAGGAAGAGGCAGGGCCTGACGCTTTTGGGCAGCGTCGCTTTCGTGGCGGCAGTGTCGCCCGCCACGGGCCAACAGGTGTCGGGGCAGCAGACAACGACGCAGCCGGCCACCACGCAGCAAGCGCCCAGCCAGCAGCTGATCGTGCAGCAGGCGCAGCGCAACCCTGCGCGACGGGTGGGCCAAGCCGCAGGTGCAGCGGGTACCGGCACCGGTCTGACCGTGACGCTGGACTATCTGTCGTCGCTGCGGCACGACGACAACCTGCGTCTGACGGATCCATCTTTGGGCTCGACCACCTGGTGGGAGAATACGCTGGCCCTGGGGATTCTGAACCAGACTCCGAACTCGACCCTGCAATTCGACCTGTCGGGGTTGTATCGCATCGCGAACGAGCCGATCATCGGGACCGATGGCAGCTTTTCCGACCCGTTTACCCAGCTGAACTATCAGCGCAGAAACGCCAACAGCAACTTCAGTCTGCTGGCTTCGTATCGCGAACGGGATCTGGCCTTCAACCGGTCGCTGACCGACGTCAACCTGGATGGGGTGATCGATGCTGCCGATGTCATCGGCACGATCGGCGATCAGGTCGATACCCGCGGCAATCTGAATTGGCAGACGGGACTGAACGACCCCCTTGGGTTCCGGTTTTCCTACAACTATCGTGAACGCAGCTATTCCAACACCATCGATCCAGGACTGTTCGACAACAACGCCAATGACTTCTTCGGAAGCGTGCTGATGCGGATCTCTCCGGTCTTGCAGACCAACGTCAGCCTGAACTACCGCGAATTCCAGGCCGATGACGCCGTGCAGACGGATCGCAACACCACTGTTCTGTCAACTGGCGCCACTTATGATGTTTCGGCCACCACGACCGTCAGTGCGAATATCGGCTACAGCAAGGTTGACGACACCCAGCGCGTTTCGAACACCAGCAACGTGACCGAGGATTTCGTCTGGGACTTTTCCTGGAACAAGACGCTGCCGGACGGGTCCGCCGATATTCTGATCGACCAGACCTTCGGCGTGAACGGCTCGCGCATCAATGCGACCTTCGGGCGTGATTTCCAGCGGGCCAACGGGACTTTTGGGTTTGATATCGGATTCACCCGAGGACCGTTCGACGAGGTGACGCCGATCGGACAACTGGACTATAGCTACAGGTTGGCCAGTTCCCGGATCGGGGCAACCATCCAGCGCCGGGTCGGCACCAGCACACAGAGTGTGGAAACGCGGCAGACGCTGGCTTTTCTGACCTATGACTACATCATCAATCCGGTGTCGGCCCTGTCGTTCAGCGTGAATTTCATCGACCAGGAAAACGAAGGGTCAGGCCCTAAAAATCCGCGCCAGCGTAGTGTGTTCAACGCCTCCTATTCCCGTGCGATCACCCGGGACTGGGCGGTCAACATGGGTTATCAGTACGAATACGACGACCAGAACGGGTTCCGGGCAACATCCAACGGCGTGTTCGTGACACTGGGGCGGCGGTTCACCCTCAAGCCGTGATCGGCGCGATGCGTCGCAGGTGGCGATCACGATTTCGGGATTTCGATCTGCGAGGATGCTTGCGCCGCGGTTTCGATGCAATATGAGGGTTGATGCAACAGCTTGAGTCGAAATCCGGTCAGTCCGGCGGACCTCTGGGAGCGGTCTGGCCACGGATCAACGTGGCCGGATTTGGCTGGTTCGTGCTGTTGCTGGCCGGATCGGTCCCGGTGTTCTGGATCGGGATCGTGTCGCTGGGCACTGCTTGGAGCACGCCTGAATACAGCCACGGCCCGCTGATCCCGATCATTTCGCTGTATCTCTTCCTGCGGGAATTGCGCAACGCGCCGGCGACACTCCCCGAAGTTCAAGACCGCTGGCCCGGGGTTGCGATCATCGCCCTGGCGCTTGCGGTGGCGGTTCTGGGCAATCTGGCGCGGATTCCGGACATCGTGACCTATGCCATGATCATCTGGACCGGCGGAGTCGTGCTGACCGTGTTCGGCTGGCAGCGCGGCCGCCACCACCAATTGCCGGTCTTTCACCTGGTTTTCATGCTGCCCCTGCCCCAGTTCGTGTACTGGAAGCTGACGATATTCCTTCAGTGGATCTCGTCCGAACTAGGCGTGTGGTTCGTGCAACTGGCTGGCGTGTCGGTCTTCATCGAAGGCAATGTCATCGATCTGGGTGTCTACAAGCTGCAAGTGGCCGAGGCCTGCTCGGGCCTGCGCTATCTGTTTCCCATTCTCAGTTTCTCGTACCTGTTCGCCCTGCTCTATCGCGGCCCGATCTGGCACAAGGTCGTGCTGCTGCTGGCGGCCGCTCCGCTGACCGTTCTGATGAATTCGATCCGCATCGGCGTGATCGGCATTTTGGTCAATCAATACGGCATCGAACAGGCCGAAGGATTCATGCATTTCTTCGAGGGCTGGATTATCTTCCTGCTATGCGTGGGGGTCCTGTTCCTGATGGCCATCGGGCTGCAGCGCATGGCCCCCGATCCCAAGCCCTTTGCACAAGCGATCGATCTGGATGTCGATGGGTTCGGCCCCATCGCGCTGCGCATTTTTGGTCTGAAGCCTTCGCTGCAACTGGCTGTCGCGGCCCTTCTGACGCTGTCGGTATCCGCGGCTTGGGTGCTGCGCCCCGCGGCCGATGTTCAGCCGGTGGAACGCGATCCCTTTGTTCTGTATCCGCGGCAACTCGGAAACTGGTCGGGGTCGACGGCCAGCCTCGACCCGAAGGTCGAGCGGACCCTGGGCGCCAGCGACTATCTGAACGCAACATATGCCGACACCACGTCGGGCGAATTCGTGAACCTGTTCGTGGCCTTCTACGACAAGCAGACCGACGGCGACGGGATCCATTCCCCTGAGGTCTGTCTGCCTGTCGGCGGGTGGGAAATATTCAGCCTCGAGCCGTATCAAATTACCTTGGACAAGACGCCCTATGGCAGTTTCACCGTCAATCGGGCGGTGATCCAGAAAGAACTGTCGAAACAGCTGGTCTACTACTGGTTCGAGCAGCGCGGAAAGCGGATGGTCAACGATTTCCGGGCCAAGCTGAGCGTCATCCAGGATGGCTTTGTCATGGGGCGGACGGATGGCGCCCTTGTCCGTTTCGTCACGCCCATCCTGCCCGGTGAAACCGAGGCGGATGCCGACGCGCGGCTGCAGCGGTTCATGGTGCCCAGCCTGAACCGCATGCCGCGTTTCGTACCATTCTAGCTAGTTTGGTGATGAAAATGTATCAACGGACTCTCGCAAAAGTTCTGGGTAGCAGCCCCTGTATTGCGGATCGCTCGAACGGTCGAGACAACCATTTCAACCTGATCCGAATCCTCGCGGCAACAGGCGTTCTGGTCTCACACGCATATCCTCTCAGCCTCGGCAAGGCGGCAGTTCAACCGCTTGAAGCCCAATTGCACGGATTGTCCCTTGGAACAGTCAGTGTCTGGATATTTTTCGCAATTTCGGGTTTTTTCATTACCCGTAGCTTCGATCGGAAGCGATCTGTACCATCCTTTCTTGTGTCTCGGGTTTTAAGACTCTTTCCAGCGCTAACCATTGTCCTGATAATTACCATTTTCGTTTCGGGATTGTTTTTGACCGCTGCGTCCGCCGGTGTATTTTGGCCTGCAACAATCGAGTATTTTTTCCGCAACATGACCTTGTTTGACTTGTTGTATACACTGCCAGGTGTTTTTGTTGGAAACCCACATGGGCCGGCAATCAACGGCTCTCTTTGGTCACTGTCCTATGAGGTCACTTGTTACGCCGGAGTCCTGATTTGCGGGACGTTGGGTCTATTGCAACGGCGTAAGCCGTTTGCGTTTCTGGTTTTGTTGTTCTTGGGTGTCTACGCCACTACAATGGCGTTGGAGTTGAACACACGAATTGAGCAGATGGCGCGGCTTGGACTGCCATTTCTGACCGGGATGTGTTTCTATCTCTGGCGCTATGAAATTCCTTTGTCCTTGGTTGCTCTCGTCGGAGCAGCATGTATTGCGTTCGTCACTTGGTTCACTCCGGTGTTCTTGCCCGTTTTCTCCATCACATTATCTTACGCAGTTTTTTTTGTGGGATACTCAAGATGCGAAAAGTTGTTGAAATTCAATAATTTGGGCGACTATTCATATGGACTCTATATTTATGCTTTCCCCATCCAGCAGATTGCAGCCCAGTCCGGTATGACGACACCAGTGTCCAATATGGTGTTTTCCTTGCCTCTCACACTCGTCTTTGCTGTTTTGTCTTGGCACTTGATTGAGAAGCCAGCCATGGGATTGCGGAATCGGCCGAGCGTATCCGCTAGACCAAATGCACACCGGGCCACGGAATAAGTTGCAATATTTCAGCCTTTCCACACCCGTTCGTAGGCCGCGATAAGGGCGGGCACCTGATGAGGCCAGGCCATTTCAGACTCGACCCGCGCGCGGCCATAGCGGCCCATTCGGGCCCGACGCTCTTCATCTTCAAGCAGTTCGGCAATCTTGGCCGCCATGTCCACCGGATCATTCGGCCGCGCGTACAGAGACGCGTCCTGCGCCGAGAACCGGCCCTCGGTCACGTCGAACTGGACGATCGGTTTTTCGAAGGCCATGTATTCAAGGATCTTGTTCATGGTGGATTTGTCGTTCATCTCGTTTACCCGGTCCGGGTTCACGCAGACATCCGCCGTCGACAGGATCTCGAACAGGTCCCGATCCGGTGCCCGCCCGGTGAAGGTGACGTAGTCCGACAGGCCCATCGCGGCGGATTGTTCGCGCAGTTTCTCGAGGCTGGGTCCGCCGCCGACCAAGCAGAACTGGATGTCGTCCCGGCCCTGCCCCTGCACCAGGTGGGCCACGGATTCAAGCAGCAGGTCGATCCCCTCCTGATCGCCCATCACGCCGACATAGCCCACCATGTATTTTCGACCGTTCCGCCAGGCCGGGTTGGGCGGAACGCGCTCCAGACGGCTCAGGTCCGGGCCCGAGCGCACAATGAATACATCCTCGGGCGCCATGCCCCCGCGTTCGATGGCGATCCGGCGATAGCTTTCATTGGTCGCGATCGACACCCGGGCCGACGCGAAGGTCAAACGTTCGAAGGTCCTCATCAGTTTCCAGAAGAACCCGCGCCGGCCGAATTTGGCCTCGTAGAGTTCGGGATTGATGTCGTGATGATCGAACAGGTACCGCACGCCGAACAGTTTGAAGGGCAACGCCACTAGAAAGATCAGATCAGGCGGGTTGCAGCCGTGGATGACGTGAAAGCCCCGGCTGAGCTTGATCCGCAACGCCAGCCAGGATTCCCAGAACAGCGCCGCGCCGTATTCCAGCAGATAGCCAAGCGCGCCGCTTGCATCCAGTGGCAGCGGGTGGCGATAGACCTTGATGCCTTCTTCTTCCCAGATCCGCTCTTCGTGGCCCTTTCCGGTCGGACAGATCACCGAAACGACGGCGCCGGCGGCGGCCAGCGTGCGCGCCTCCATCCAGACGCGCCGGTCGAAGGGGACGGGCAGGTTTTCGACCACGATCAGAACTTTCAGCCCCTGCAGCGGCCGGGCCCGCCGCAATTCATCCATCGAGACCGGCTGAACGGCCAGGGTGGTGTCAGTCATATTCATAGGTTTGCACCACCGGAAAATCGCCAAGGTTCAAATCGTTCACGATCGCATTCGATCCGATCACCAGATCCCACGGCCCCTTTTCGGCTGTGGCCCGATCGACCAGCAGGCTGCCGACCGAAGGCAGATGCGTGAAGGCATAGCCCAGGTTCTGCCCGCGCAGGTCGGCAGGGCGGATGGCCGGGTCGTAGACCGACAGCTTGTACCCGCCCTGAAGCAGCCGGCGCGCGATGTCGACATTCGGGCTTTCACGCAGGTCGTCGGTGCCGGCCTTGAAGGCCAGGCCCACCATCAGCACCCTGCCCCCATCGGGCAGACGGGCCATGATGTCCTGGGCCTGGTAGGTCTTGTGCGCCTCGTTGGTGCGCAGCAGGCTGTCGATCAGATGCGTATGCGCACCGATCTCGCCCGCGATATGTTGCAGGGCCCGCACGTCCTTGGGCAGGCAAGACCCCCCGAAGGCGCCGCCCGGCCGCGTGTAGTAAGGCGAAATGTTCAGCTTGGTGTCCGAGACAAAGATCTGGTGCATGGTTTTTGCGGATACGCCCATGCGATGGCAGATGCGGCCGATTTCGTTGGCAAAGGCCACCTTGGTGGCATGCCAGGTGTTGTCCACGAACTTGGTGATCTCGGCCTCTTCGTACGAGGTGTAGAAAACTGGCGCGTCAAGGCCCTCGTGCAGCGCGTCCATTACATCGGAGCGGCAGCCATCTTTCGTGCCGACGACGATCTTGGGTGGGTGAAAGAAGTCATGCACGGCCGAGACTTCGCGCAGGAATTCCGGATTGTAGACGATTTCGACCGCTTGCGCGACCCGATCGCCCAGAAAGCTTCGAAAGATCGGCTCGACCAGTTGCGCGACGGTTCCGGGCCGAAAGGTGGACCGGTAGGCAACCGTCAACGGACGCGCCCGGTTCTCGGATACGGTTTCGGCAATCTGCCGGGTGACTTCGGCCACATAGCTCATGTTGTGGGAGCCGTCGGTCGAACTGGGCGTTCCGACACAGACGATGGCCAAATCGCAGGTTGAAAGATCGGGGCATTCGACGACCGCACGGATCAGTCCCCTGTCCAGTGCCTGGGTCAGCAGTTCGCCGACCTGCGGTTCCTTGATGGGTGGTTTGCCGGAGTTGATCTCGGACACCTTGTCGGCATTGACGTCGATGCCCAGCACTTCGTGCCCTTGATGGGCCAGACAGCAGGCCGCGGTGAACCCAACATACCCCAAGCCAAAAATCGCGATTTTCATAAGGTCATACCACTACTCACACAACATACTCTCAACTGCGAAAATCGCGGGCGACGTACTTCGCTGCAGACTTGGCTTCGTAATACATTTCGTGTCCAATTCATGACACGAATAGAGATTACACTTCGGAAAAAGATGCAACAGGTCGGCTGGCGATGAAAATATGCAGAAACCACGCAGATACCAAGGTTTAATACATCTGAAACAGACCGAGACACCGAGATTGGGCGGTCAGGCCTGTGCGGCGTAGCCCTAGCTCGAACGCATTAACATGTCTCACTGCAGCATGGATTTGGAAACATAGTTGCTGTAAACCACTGTTTGTAGCGAGTTTGGAAAGTATAGAAATTTGAAACAACCTACGAATTCTAATCGGCACAGGCGCTCAACATCCCGAACGTCAGCGCTTGCAGTGGGTGCGACCACATTGCTAGCCTCCAGCCTGTTTAGACAAGTGTTGGGCATGATCACTTTGATAGTGACGGCTCGTCTATTGACACCCACAGACTTCGGCATTGCCGCCTACTTCTTGGTCGCAACAGCCTTTCTTGAGATGATTCAACGGCAGATCGCCATCGTTCTCATCCGAGTCGAAGAAGTGACCCCGGAACATCTGAGAACTGTCTTGACCTTTCAGATTATTGTTGGTGCCGCGGCCGCAGCATTCTTTTTCTCAACTCGTCAATTTCTTGTTCTGCTTGGTCTTCCTGAATTGTCTGAACTTGCCTTTGTTCTTTGCGTGCTGTCTTTCGTAATAGCCTTCAAGAGCCCCCGCTTTGTTCTTTTCGAGCGCGATCTGAGCTTCATCTATGCAGCAGGAGAAGAGACAGTTAGCCGAGTGGTTTATTCCGTCATAGCGGTTAGCTTAGCTTGGTTCTGGCGGGACTATTGGGCTATTATTGCTGCTAGTTTCGGTGCCATGTTGACGCGCAGCATTTGGACATTCGGCTTGGCACCAATGACGATCCGTCCTTCGCTGGCGCGCTGGCATGATTGCTTGTCTTTTTCTATTTGGTCGACTGGAGCTCAAATCGCTCAGTTCTTTTCAAAAAACATGCCCCAGTTAATTATCGGCGCAACTCTGGGATACTCGGATGCTGGTATATTTCGACTTGGCAACAGGCTCAGCACACTTGTTACAACTCAGCTTTTTGCCCCGCTTCAACGCGTTTTTTACCCTGGACTTGCGGAAATTTCCAGGAACACCGACCGAAAAGATGAAGCATTCACCCGCCTGAACGAATTTCTTCTTGCGATCGTCTTGCCGATTTCCATTGGTATGGCTCTGGTCGCTAATCATATCGTTATCGTCGTGATCGGATGGAATTGGTTGGCAGCCGTACAGGTCATTTGGATTTTGGCCCCACTAAAGGCACTTGAAACGCTCCAAGAAAACGTCCGCTCGGCTGCCTATGTCGAAGGGTCGACAAAGGTATTGTTTGTCAGAAATGTATTTCTGTTGGCATTTGTTTGCTTGTCGATGTCTGTTGGCGTGCAGTTTGGGTTCTCTGGCGCTTTGGTTGCAGCTGCAACCTCGAGCGCGGCAGCTATCCTGACTACGCTGGCGGTTGCCAAGAGGTTTGGAACGCAGAGTTTTTTCGGCCCACTGACGGTTGGTTGGAGGTCGTTTGTGTCAACGTTGACCATGATCGCAGCAGTTCTCTTAGTAGGCGGCGCGATGGGCAACCCCGACCACATTGGATGGGCCTTTGACACCTCCGATGACCTACCATTGTTGCGCTATCGTTTTGCCACGAAGGTGCTGGTTGGTGCGACAGTCTATGTAGGAACACATTATTTGCTATGGAATATGGTGAAGCGCCCCGTAGGAGTTGAGAGTCTGTTTTTGGGCTTGGTTAAAAATGCTTTCGGGCACCCCAAAGGCTCAAAGACCCGAGCGCGTGGATCTATCGAATCCTGATTTTAGAGGTTGATCATGAATTTGGAAAATCAAAAGGTCTTTTGACGTATGGGCGACTGTTCGGTCTTGAATGGCAAAAACGAACTGACTTGCGTGTCGCGTGGAGAGGAAGTCGATCTTAGTGTAATAATTGTAAACTACAAGACTTGCGAGGTAACCGCACAAGCGATCCAGTCTGTTCTGGAACACTCCGGCACCTTGAAGCTGGAAATAATCGTGGTCGATAACGATTCACGCGATGGTAGTGTCCATAAGCTTCGTACCGATTTCCCGGAGATTACGGTCGTGGAAGCCGGCCACAACGGCGGCTATGCTTGGGGTAACAATATCGGCATGCGTATGGCGCGTGGTCGCATATTTTTAATTCTCAATCCCGATGCACAGGTTTTCAACGGCACTTTGGAACACGCCGTTGCCTATCTTCGGGACCATCCCGAAGTTGGAATTCTTGGTGGGCATGTCTCTTTGGAGGATGGGAGCCAGCAATCAACCCTTTTCCGAGAAATATCACTGCGCAGCCTCTTCTGGAGCATGTTTGTACCTAACACGATACTTCGCAATAGCCGCTACTTCGGCGATCAACGTTACGCATCCTTGCCTCGAGACACGATGCAAGATGTTGATGTCGTGGCAGGGTGTTTCATGATGATTTCGCGCACGGTTGTAGACAAGATCGGCACGATGGATGAACGGTTCTTCATGTACAGCGAAGAATCGGAATGGTGTTGGCGGGTTCGACAGGCGGGCCTAGCGGTGCGCTACAATCCGGATATTCGCTTGATGCATATTGGCGCTGTCTCGACAGGGCAGACGTCTCCTTGGAAATCCGTTGAGATCGCGAAAGGCCACATCCTTTTTCTGCGCTTTACCCGCGGGCCTTTAGTTGCTTGGTTTGGGACTTTGATGATGCTTGTTGGTGACCTGCTAAGGGCCGCGTGGTTTTTGCCAATAAGTGTTTTTCGACCCGAGCAGCCAGCAGCTAGTGCTTGGCGGGCGAGGCTTGTTTTTCTGGCTGGAGCCCTGTTCAAGCAATCCAAAGGGCAAATGCCGCCGAAGTATCGTGCAGGGACAGCATAATGGAAGCCAGGTTCAAATCCGCGCTGCGGGGGGCAGTCCATACAGTTCTTGCCCCGGCTGAGGCGCGAATGCTTGAAAGTCAGCCGAAAGCTAACTGGCCACATATCTTCATTGTGGGCGCGCCACGCTCTGGAACATCCTTGATTTATGAGGTGGTGGTCACAGCGTTCAAACTCGCTTATTTCACGAACTTGTCACATCGTTTCTACATGACCCCTCTGGTGGTTACTAAACTAGGCCAATTGTTTTTACGGCCTCGCAAGCCTGCCTTTCAAAGCGACTACGGTCATATCGCCGGATGGGCGGCACCAAACGAAGGTGGCTGGATTTGGCGGCGTTGGTTTGAGGACAGAGCGTGGACTGACGAAAGCGCGTTATCCAGTTTGCCCGTGCAAGAAATCAAGGCAACTCTGTCGGGGATGTCAAACTTGTTTCATGCGCCTTTTATTAACAAGAATGTGATGCATTCAAATCGGATCAGGTTGTTAGACGCGCTGTTTCCCGGCTGCCTATTCATCGAAGTTCGGCGCGACCCCAAGGACACAGTCAGGTCCATTCTCAGGGCGCAACGACGCCAAAAAGGCCCAGAACCAGACCGCGAGCAATGGTGGTCTGTTCGCCCGTCAATGGCTGGAGGCGCCACTGACATCGAGCGAGCTTGCCGGCAAGTTGTGGGCGTAGCGCACGATATTGATCTCGATTGTTCACATATCGGGGCGAACAGGTTGATCAGGATAAACTACGAGACAGTGTGTGAAGACCCCAGAGGTGCCTTGGAGGACATCCGCGCATTTTTTGGCCAACACGCAGTTCCCGCCAGCTGGTTTGCCCAGGACTTGATCCCCATGCAGTTCACGATCAATCCCTCCAAGCGGTTACCAGACCAAGAAGAAGAGCTAATTGACAAGATTTTGGAAAATAGTAAGTGTGGAGCTGGAGTACGTTGGCGAACCAGCAAATAGAATTGCGAAAACTGTCGCCAGATCAGTGGCCCGAGATCAGCCGCCGCTTTGATGACCTGACTTATGAGCAAACACTAACTTACGCATTGGCTGCCGCGGACCGTATCGGCGCCTCCGCCGAGTTTTTGGGGATGTTCGATCGCAACGGCATGCCGGTTGCTGCTGCGTGTCTTAGAGTCAAGAAAGTCCCGATTCTAGGGCGGGGAGTTGCATGGATAGCCTCCGGACCGCTGACATGCACGGGACATGGCCAGCGCACGGTTCCCGAGACTTTGGGCTCAGTGTTGTCCGGTTTGCGAAAATACACACACGGTGCTGGGCATGTCCTGCGCTTTCGCATGCCTGTCAGTGCAACTCCGCATCTCGATGTGATAACCGAGGCGGGATTTGTGCCGTCAGAAAGGTCCAGCACATATAGGACGGTTTTGATCGACCTGAACCAATCAGAGGCTAACCTAATGAAGGCCCTGCACGGGAAGTGGCGAAACTCTTTGCGAAATGCCCTGAAGGCCGATCTAGATATTCAAAAAGGGCCGATTACCGAATTGTCGGATCGGTTCTCTAGGCTGTATCATCAGGTCCGTTCCTCAAAAGGCTTCCAGCCTGACATACCGCCTGAGTTTTATTATCACCTGTCAGGATCTGATTTCGAACATGACGTTCTGGTCGCTCGCAAGGGCGGTGAAGACATTGGTGCGATGACCATTGGGTATGCCGGTACCACTGCAACATACCTGTTCGGGGCGACTTCTGAGGCCGGACGGCGATTGAACGCTGGGCACTACCTCATGTGGCAAGCTATGCTTCATTGCCGTCGCCGTGGCGCCAGGTGGTTCGATCTGGGCGGCATCGATCCAGAAGGGAACCCCAGTGTCACGCGGTTTAAAGTGCGGACAGGCGGGACAGATGTAACGGCAGCAGGCCCGTTCGAGTCGCGGCCATCGGGAATGACGCCTGCGCTGATCAAGCTGGCCGAATCCGTACACAGAAAGGTCAGGTTGTGAAATGGCCCGGCGGATAGGACTCAACTTTCATGGGATCGGAGATCCAAAGCGCGTGCTTGACCCGGGAGAAGCCCCTTTTTGGCTTTCTGAGAAGCAATTCTTGGATGTTCTAGATCGCGTTGCGGGCGCGCCTGAGCCTGCACGTTATTTTCTGACTTTCGATGATGGGAATATTTCTGATTTTGAAGTTGCCCTTCCTGCTCTGGAGCAGCGGGGTTTATCAGCCACGTTCTTCGTCCTCACAGGAAGGGTTGGTCAGCCTGGATCTTTGGCGCGATGTCACATTTCCGCTCTGGTCGCAAAAGGTATGGGAATAGGCAGCCACGGGATCAACCATGTCGCGTGGGATACCCTAGATACGAGGACCCTCAGTCGAGAACTGTTGGAGTCGCAAGCCGTATTGGAGGATGTCTGTGGGCTCCCTGTGATGCGCGCCGGTATACCTTTCGGCTCATACAATGCGCGCGTACTCCGTGTGCTTCGCCAGTGTGGATACCAAGTGGCGTTTTCCAGTGATGGTGGGTATATGAACGACTCTTCGTTCGTGCGGCCACGTACGTCCCTACGCGGAGATATGGGGATGGCAGAGCTTGATGCCATAATGAACGGGCTTCTGCCAGTTCGAAAGAAAATACGTCGCGCGGTGGCAATGACAAAAAAAAAGCTACTACCCCTAGGCTAAGCGCCACGTGGGACTGAATTGCCTGAGCATATCAGCCGGGAGTATCATGAACTTTGTGTATCCGTCCCGGTCCATGCGATTTCAGATACTCAAGCTGACCCTCCCCCACTGAAGTGGTCCGCCGTTATGTTGAGGAAACGGAGGATCAGAATGGGAATGAAACGACACAAGCCGGAAGAGATTGTCACGAAGCTGCGGCAGGTTGAGGTGCTTGTCGGGCAAGGAATGACGCGGGTGGATGCGATCCGTGAGGTTCGCATTACCGAACAGACTTACTATCGCTGGCGCAAGCAGTATGGCGGGCTGGGAACCGACCAGCTCAGAGAGCTCAAACGGCTTCAGAAGGAGAATGAGCGGCTAAGGAAGGCCGTGTCGGACCTGACGCTGGACAAGCTGATCCTGGCGGAGGCGGCAAAGGGAAACTTCTGAGCCCCGCCCGTCGTCGAGCTTGTATCGAACTTGTCCGCAACGAGCTGGGCGTCTCGGAGCGTCGTGCTTGCCGGGTGCTGCGCCAGCACCGCTCGACACAGCGCAAGCTGCCGAGGGGCCGGGCTGACGAAGAGCGCCTGATAGCGGACATGATTGAGCTTGCGCGCCAATATGGTCGCTATGGATACCGTCGGATCGCAGCCTTGCTGAGAGATGCAGGCTGGCAGGTCAACGACAAGCGCGTGGAACGGCTGTGGCGACGGGAGGGACTACAAGTGCCATCGAGGCAGCCGAGGAAAGGGCGGCTCTGGCTGAATGACGGATCCTGCGTACGGCTGCGGCCGGAGTACCGCAACCATGTCTGGTCCTTTGACTTCGTGCACTGCTGGACGGACGACGGAAAGGCATTCAGGACGTTGAACATCATCGACGCGTACAGCCGGGAATGCCTCGCGATCAAGGTGAAGCGCAAGCTGAACTCCATAGATGTCATCGACGCCCTAAGCGATCTATTCATCCTACGCGGTGTGCCGGCCTGCATCCGGTCGGATAATGGCCCGGAGTTCGTGGCACAGGCTGTCCGGGACTGGATTTCCGCGGTCGGCGCCAGGATCGCCTACATAGAACCCGGCTCATCCAGGGAGAATGGCTATTGCGAAAGCTTCAACGCCCGGTTCCGCGATGAGCTGCTTGATGGCGAAATATTCTATACCCTGCGCGAGGCACAGATCCTGATCGAACAATAGAGGAGGCACTACAACACGAAACGACCGCACAGCGCCTTGGGTTACCGCCCACCGGCCCCGGAAACCGTCGTCCCGATGGACCAGAGGCCGACTATGCACTAACAGTCAAACTGGACCACTTAGGTGGGGCTGATCACTTCCTTTCGGTGAAGCATGAACCGGATCAGTCATACACAGAAGATTTGCCACTCTCTATCAGGCCCGAGCATATCCAAATTTTTCCAAGATGTGCCCAAGCTCCTGGTCGATGAAAGCCAAGTGTTCGGGTTCCAGTTCATCTTTCCATTGGCCGCTGCGCCCGCTGCGGATATGCGCACGCTCATTGACCTTTGACGCTGATAGCTTGCTGCGTTTACCCGCTTCGAACAAGCGCATCAAGCGGACCCCCAATTCGTGCGCCTCTGCGGTCAAACCCAGAAAAGAAAAGATTTCGCTGTAAAGCGCATCGCGCCGGCTGCCCATCAACTCATCATATGACACTTCAAGGATGTTCGGGTCATCCAGATTCCAGTTTTCAAGAGTTTCGCGACTGAAAAAGATGAAGTGGCGGATTGTCATGAACAAGCCCTCTGTCTTGTCGACAGCGCGGAGCTTCTCCTGGTAAGTTCTTCCATTTTCATCCGGAATGTGAGCCCAAAGCTCGTTCGTCCACAGATGGTAATGATACGAGGACACAATCATGTCTCGCGGATCTCGCATGACATGTATCCCACGATAGGGACCAATTTCGGCAAATGGCGTGCGACTGTGCATTGACAGGAAAACCCTAGTATTCGGCTTTGGGATCTCTTTGGAAATATCCTCGAAACGTACACCGAGACCAAAGGACAAAAGTTTGAGCACCGCCTTAAAATAGGTGGTCATTGCCTTGTGATGAGTGGCAACAAATATCTTAGTCTGTCCATTTGAAAAATCGCGTTCATGGATTCTGCAACGCAACAAATAAGGGATCAGTTTCCAGAACTCTTGGTTCGTCGCCAAACCATAGTTCTTGCGCACAGAGATCGGAATTTGTGCCAGCAGATTTTGTTGTCGTGACCGTTTCGGCCTTCGTCCTGTGCTGGCATCTGTCTCGATTCTGGATTTCGACATAGTCACTTCGTTTTCCCTGTTAAAACGGCGGCTTTCTTCCGGTCAGCCACCAGATTTCCAAAGTATTGGCAGCACTTTTCCTCAACCAAATCGTGTATATCGAATTGTTCGACGTTCGTGTGACGCAGAAGATGCATTCTTCTCTACAGCTTCATCTTCGGCATCTACCATCCATAGTCCTGCACCGAGCATAAACATGAACAAGCAGAAAGTTGCATCCCACACATGCACAGTTATCGCTGCTACACAAAAACCGGAAAGAGAAAACAAATACCCGTACCGATAACTTGCCAGCCGCCCATTAAGCTTGGCCCGTCCTATGCTCCTGAACACAAAAAAGACTATAAGAAGAAGAAATATCAAAGAAGGAAATCCGTGACGCATTGTCACGAGCAGCCAATAGTTGTCTACGCTTGGGACCATCCATCTCGGCCTGCTCCAATCTTTCAAACCGATCCCAAACACGGGATTGCGCAATATATCGTCTGATGCGTAGGTGAAGATGTGAATCCGGTTCCAAGCCGTCGATTTCTTCAATGTCAGGTACGCAGCAAACAACTGAGCCGGCGGCCGATTAGAAAACACTTCGATAAACGCGTATAAACCGACAAAGAGGTACAGCAATAAGTTCCATTTCTTCTTAATGGCCGAAAAAACCGTTTTCCATCCCATCAGTCCAATTTGCACGGCAATGGCAAGCCAAGCGCCAGAGGACAGCGATGTAATGGTAGCAAACACGACAATTCCGACCCGGGAAAGCTTGTAGCTCAGACTTTTACCATACCCCAAAACGTACCAAGACATTGCGAATGCTGTGCTGCAAAACAACCCGAACAAAATAGGGTGAGGCATCGAGCCCTGTGCCCGGTAGAACCCAAGACGCGGCTGATCTAGGACAGTCTTGTAGACCTGCCCGAAATTGCTAAAAAAATTGAGAAGCAACGAGGTGTTGGTTACAGATTGATAAACACTGAATGGCAACATGATTGCAACCACCGCAAAGAGCCAAATGGCGAAGCTGCGAAATGCATCGGCATCCCGGATCATCCAACGTGCGATAAAGTAGGGCGATAGGGTTTCGATTAGAGCGATGCCCACATACTCCCATCGCGCAAACCCATGATTTGCGATTATCGCCAACCCATTCCAAATGGCAAAACACAGAATCAGAATGTCGGGGGTTTGAACTCTTGTCGATCGGTCCAGCCAGTGCACAACCGCAGGAACAAAAAAAATAATAAGAACCAACCGATAGCCGTTGATCTGCATTCCGAGGACGTCGAAGTAAAATGGTAAGATGAAACCAACGAACAAAAAGGGGATCAAAAACGGCTTAGATCTGGGCAGCCCAGCTTTGCTGACAGTTCCAATCGAATGCCTTGATTCTGTCGAAGTAACCAATAGACTCACCGCTTTGACTAAACAACAACCGATCTCATTCTGGGTTCGGACGCTGCACACTGAATGCAGCAACGTCGGAAACACCCTGATCGACAGAATAGAAGCAAGTACGCACGTTGGCTAGTAAACAGGTCTTCTTAGGGTCAGGACCCCTTGGGTTCTGGGTGACGGCGTGTTTCATGGTTCAAAAACGAGCGGTGAACATGTCTGATCTTTTCTGGCTGACAGATGCGCAGATGGCGCGTCTTAAGCCCTTCTTTTTTAAGCCCCACGGCAAACCCCGCATCGATGCTCGGCGTGTGTTGAGCGGTATTATTTTCATCAATCGCAATGGGTTAAGATGGTGCTATGCGCCTGCAGCTTATGGTCCGCACAAGACACTCTACAATCGCTGGAAGCGTAGGAGCGACAAGAGCATCTTCGGCCGGATGATGTCCGGTCTGGCCGCCGAACATGGCGAGACGAAGACCGTGATGATCGATGCCACCTATCTGAAGGCACACCGCACCGCGACCGGCATGGGCGTCAAAAAGGAGGGTGTGGACGCCTGATCCGTTGTCCGGCAGGCGATTGCAAAGCAATCTGCCGAGAGGGGCCGAACCAAGGGCGGCATGAACACCAAGCTGCATGCCATCTGCGACAGCCAGGGACGACAAATTGACCTGTTCGTCACCACCGGTCAAGTCAGAGACTACGTCGGCGCGCGGGCGCTGCTTAGCTGCCTGCCGAATGTGGATTAGTTGCTTGGCGACCGCGGCTATGACGCGGATTGGTTCAAAGAAGCGTTGAAAGACAAAGGGATACGTGCATGCATCCCTGGCCGGAAACAGCGAAAGAAACCGATCAAGTACGACAAGCGCAGCTACAAACGACGCACCAGGATCGAGATCATGTTCGGCCGGCTCAAGGACTGGTGGCGCGTCGCGACCCGATATGACAGATGCCCGAAAGTATTCCTGTAAGCTATCGCACTCGCCGCACTTGTCATTTACTGGCTTTGTGTCCTGACCCTAAGTACTAATCTTTTCAAGGGCCGAGTTATGTAAAATAATGTCACGGGCATAGTATTGTTCAACAAAGTCACGAATCTGCCGTGTGACGAAAATGGAAGAGGATGTGCTACTCGGTTTCATAACTATTTGTCGCGCCGATCGCCTTAGCCCTTCATACACTGGAACGGGAAGTACCCGTTTGGCCAGCGCACTGCCGCTATACATTGTGCTCTTCAGTATTGGGAACCGAAAAACGGTTGTCCGGTTGGCGTGCCCAATGTCCAAGGCGTTAGTGTCAAGCTGATTTGCGAGATCCGTCATAAAACAATCAATATGTTCGACGGGATACAGGTTCCTGACCAGTTGCTTGCCTTCAAACTCTACGAAGTCCGACTGACGAGCGAAGTGGATATACTCCGCCGTAAAAACCTCTGGTTCTGATTGGAGATACGTGATGACCTTGTCTATTTCTGCGCACAATTCCCTTTCCTCAAATCTGGCGAACTCTTTTCCCAAGTACATTTTAGCGCGCTGAGACATGGCGGAGCCAAATCGTTGAAACGGGTCCCGCAAGAGCGCGTAGCTTTCATAGCTCTGAAGCTTTCGAAACGCATCCGGGTCGATCATACGGAGCAGTGGCAGCGGCAAGTGTCGGTAGTCGATTGTGCCCAGACCAGGAAGATAACCAACGGTTTGCAAGAATCGTTCATCAGCGTCGTGAAACGGTAGGATAGCATTTCGCACCGATGTGCCGGCGCACTTGGGGATGTGCACAAAAACAAATTTATGACGATCAGATAAGATCATAGCGGAAGTACCAAGAACACCAAAATTTGCACCGCTAGCTTTGTTCGAAAACAAGCGCAAAAACAAGGTGTCTGAGCTGCTCCCCAATCCTTGGACAGTTTCCAGCGTAAATTAAGCTACTGCACGCTCCTGCTGACCGGGTCTAGTTTCGTTGTTCTCAGCCAATAGACCACGGCTAGAGGTTGGCCGCCAAGGGCTGAATGGGGGCGCTTGCGGTTGTGCAACTCGATGCATCTCCCGACGCCGGCCTTTGCCTCTGATCCGGCCTCCTAGGCGTGCAGATAGACGCACTCATATTTCAGGCTCCGCCAGAGCGGCTAAATGAAGATGTTGTCGAGGAACCGGCCCTTGCCATCCATTGCCGGCAAGCGATTGCGCGCAATCGCCGAGAGTGAGATACGGATACCAGAGCGCCGCAACCGATCAGTTCAGGCAAAGGACGTGAACAACGATCACTGGTCGGTGTTCATGATCTCGGGTGGGCCGCACCTGGCGATAGCCTCGTTCAGCGCATCGACGCAGAAGTCTGCCTGCAGCGTGTTCGAGATGCGCCAGGCCAGCACCTTTCGGGTGTGCCAGTCCATGATCGCCACCAGGGAACCCACGCCGCATCCATGGCCCGTCAGGCGATTTGCAAAGCAAATCTGCCGAGAGGGGGCAGGTAGGTGATGTCGGCCGCCCAGACCTGGCTGGGCCGCTCCACCCGCAATCCACGCAGATAAGGGTAGATTGGGTGGCCCTTCGCGGCTTTGCCGCCTTTCGCACATGCTATGCATTTGCTACCGGACAGCGGGTATTGCGCAGCAATGTCCCGAAAGGCTGCCGCCCGCCAAAGAACGGTGTCTCAAGGAATTGTTCATCAATTTGGCGCATGAGCGCGAGGTTCAGCGCAATCTTGCCCTTGGGCGTGTAATAGAACGACGACCGCGAGATCGAAAGTAGCCTGCATTGCTTACCGGTGGACGGCTTCAGATTGGCTGGTTCGATTATTTTTCCGCCTCACTTGCCGGTCCACGGCTTGAGCTTTCTGGAAAAAAATCGTTGGCAACGGTCAACTCCCCGATCTTGGCATGCAGTTCTTTCAACTGCTCTTCGTCGATCTCGGGCTTCTTGGAGCAGCCGCGCTTGAACACGCCTGACGCGCCTGATAGCAGGGCGTTCCTCCAAGCGTGGATCATCGTCGGATGAACCCCGAACCGGCTCGCGCGCTCCGCCACCGTCTGCTCACCCTTCAGCGCTTCCAGCGCCACCTTTGCCTTGAACTCAGGCAAATGTTGCTTCCGTTTCGACATCTCTGATCTCCGTCTCATCAAAGATCAGCAGACAGCAAATCGTAGCTCACGTAAGTGTCCGATTTTCGGAGGGATAGCTCAGAATGCGAGGCTCTACATGACGACGAGAAGGATGATCGACGCGCGGAAGACCCGCTCCGAAAGCGGGCTCCGTGCCCGAGCACGCTAATTGGGAACGACGCGTGCGGAACTCATCATGGCCTGGCCTGACAACCAGCCCACTCGCGAAAGGCCAGATACACTTATGCTATACTGAACGTCATCAGGAAGAACCTTGCGCAGGCGGGGCGAACCACACATTTCGCTAGATGACGTCCTGTCACCTGCGACATCTCCTTGTCCAGCAACAGGTCAGCCACGATCTTCTTCAGCCACGCATTCTCCTGCTCCAGCTCCCTAAGCCGCTTCATCTCTGACGGCATCAGCCCGGCATTCGTCTTCTTCCAATTGAAGAACGTCGCCGAGCTGATCCTAGCCTTTCTGCAGATTTTCGCGACAGCCGTTCTGTCCTCCGCCTGCTTGGCGAGAACGCCTACTGGGTGCCCGTGAACTTCGATGCTTTCATGCGTTTCCGCTCCTCTCTCAGCCAGGGAAATCTATGCAGAAAACTCTAACGGGGATCGAGGGCGTCTCCTGCGGTCACATCAGCGGTCAGCCGAGCAGACTATCGTCGTAGACCGTGGTATCTACAAATTGGACTTCATCGTCGATAGCAAACTTGCTGATCTTTCCTTCCACATCACGCCCCCATGGTGTCCCAAGTGTCCAGCCGTACTCTCGGCCTCCGGAAAAGTCGAAGTCAACATCACTTCTGTCGATGACGACCTGCCCATCTACGAGCACCTGCAGTCGGTCCGAACTCTGGTCAACCAGAACCATGATTTCGTGCGTTTCCGTGTCGTTCAAACCGATGTTTGTGGCCTTGAAGCCTTTGTGAAACTTGGCGTCATTGTTGGCGACGTGAGCAATGAGACCGTCGTCCGTGAGCGTTAAGCCTATCTTCTTGTGGTTCCAGACGAGTCGTTGTGCGCTTCCGTCAGCGACATCCCGTGCAAACTCTACTGTGAATGCCAACTGATCCGACGCCTCAAATTCGTTCAAACGCCCAAGCTTCACGTAGTCGTCAGAGCCGTCAAGATGAATAGCGGGCCCATTTTGTGTATCTACGACGATAGCGTCACCTTTGAAAATCGCTTGGCCACTATTCGCCGCCCCGGCGATGTCCAGCACAAAGTCATCAAAGACCATTATCGGCGCTTGATCTGCATCGAGCTGAACTGTGCCCGGATCTAGAAGCGTTTCTCCGGGAGCCGGTTGTTGCATCCCATCGTCAAGTGCTGTTGTCCCGTCATCAGGTGAGGTTGAGCCAGCGCTTGGTTGGATGACTCCTGCCGTAATTCCTGAAGACGGCGGAGCGGTAACGGCCGTGGTTCCTACCCACGCATCGTAGGAGATAGGGGATTGAATCGCCGTCATATCAGAGCCGGCGTCATAATTGTCGGCGATGCTTCCGGTTTTGACACTGAACTGATTGTAACCGTCCTGTGCAGCGATCGCATTGTACGAAAACACATTGTCGTAGTACCCGGCACCGCTGGGATCGGAATTTTGCACAAAAGCATTGCTGCTGACACTCCAGTCCGGTTGCCCACTGTAGCCGACGACGGTCGAAACGATGTTTTGGTCGATCGTAACGTTCTGAGACCCGCTCGAAACGTTGATTTTCGGAACGGATACGCCGCCGGTCAAGCTTCCGGAAACTGCAAGAACCGAATTGTCGGTAATCGTCAGGTCCTTCGCGCCCGACACAGTGATCCCGTGCGTATGACCGTTGTAAATCGTATTGTTGTCGATCAAAACATTCGTGTAGAACATTGAGGGGTCGCTTGGGCTGGATTTCCCGTTGCCCATAAAGATCGACTGGGCGTAGTCTCCCGACCCCATGTCAAGCACATTGCCTTGGATCGTGATATCCCCGCTGGGTCCGAGAAGCTTTGAAAACTGAATGAAGTCTCCGTGGTCGCCCGAATTCAGAGATCTGTTGAAATCATGGATATAGTTATTTTCGATCACGACCCGCTGAACGCCGTCGAAATACATTCCGTCTGAGCGAATAGAATGGATGTTGTTTCCAGATACCGTGATGTCGGTGCTGGATCCGACATTCATAGCCTTGTACCAGTTCAGAAATTCGCTGTTGGTAACTGAAATCTGCGAACTGCCACGAATGTGCAGCCCCATACCCGTTCCATATCCGTCAGCCGTCGCGGACACGCCTTGCGGCAAGTCTCCCGAGAATACGGACCCAGTGATATCGATGTTGGTGCTGTTGCTGATCTGGAAGGGTTTGTAACTCTGCGATTGACCATTGAAGGTATAGTCAAACACCACGCCATCAAAGGCGACATTTGAGGCGCCATTCAAACGCATCTCCGAAATTTCGGCAGGATTATTTGCGTCGGCCGACTTGATAGTGACGGTTGATGCATATTTTGTGCTGATATCCAACCTGCCATAATCACCGGCGGCAAGAAGGATCGTTTCTCCGCCCGAAGCCTGAGACAGTGCCTGCTTCAACTCCGCAGCGGAGGTTACTGTTATTGTCATCGACATCCTACACCTATGTTTCCAGAAGCGCTTCGTTGCAAAGCGCCCGACATCCCGCTCACCCAGGTCGGATGGAACTGCCGCATGGCGGCAACACGTTGGCCGAATTGAGGCCTTGTTTGGAAATTACTGCCGAATTGAGGACAATATCGTCCTCCTGCCTTCATTTCCGAGCAAATTGGATACTCGTTACCAGGAATTGTTCCACTTCCCTTTGCGGTTGTGCGTCTTTTCCACAATTGATTCGCCTGGCGCAACAATGGACACAAAATCGCCATATTGCCGGCAGCTATTTGCAAATCATCTGCACTCCTCGGCGGTGAGTTGCCGGATGCCCCAACGTCAATATGCCTCTGAGCCGGTTGAATCCAAATTTCGCTCTACGGCGATACCCGAAAGCCCGGGTTCGTCCAGAGGCATGAAAACCTGCGGATCAGCGGCTGGTCCTTAGAACGAACGGGCGCGTTGGACATGATCGTTCCTTGAAACTAAACTCGCCGCAATCAGCGAAGAGTTCGAAGTCATGCCCATTAAACAAAAGTCAACGATCGCCCTTTGGCGGTTACGCTATCTCTGTATTATATTCTTTGTGATACCCGAATTTCTGTCGGCCGCGCCGGCGTGCACGGGCGCGAAGATGACTGCCTTCGGCTCGGAGGCTCGAGCAGGGAAAACCGTGAAGGACGCGGCAGGGCTTTCCGCCGCTGTGGCAAGCGCAGAGGGTGGCGAAGTATTTTTGCTATCGGGCGGGAGGTTTGGCGCTTTGACAATTGGCAAAGTTTTTCCAAAACCTGTCACAATTCGTTCGGCCGATCCGTCATCTCCCGCTTGTTTTTCGGAACTGCGTCTTGAGGGAGCCGCAAACGTCACTCTCTCAGGGTTGGTTTTCGACTATGCGTTCGAGCCGGGTGACAAAGATTCGATCAGCCGATTCACCATCAACAACAGCCGCAATATAGATGTTTCAAAATCGGTATTTGACGGAGATTATAAGCTTGGCATAGGGCATGGCCGCGGCCTGCACATCAGAAACAGCGTTGGTGTTGCTATCACAGACAGTGTCTTCCGAAAATGGTGGAAGGCCGTAACCGGTTCGAATGACGTCAACGTGACGCTGCTTCGCAACCAGATATACGACATACGGGCCGACGGGATGATGTTTACCGGCATTGATGGCTTAAGGATCGAAGGTAACAGGGTGCACAACTTTCGAGCCAGTTCGGGGAGGGATCACCGAGATATGCTCCAGATTACGCGCAGTTCCGGCAGGCGCAGCACGGACATAGTGATCCGGGACAACATATTCGACATGGGCGCGGGAGACTACACACAAACGATTTTTATGGGGAAAAGCGGAAAAAACCTGAATGATCCCCTGCTGCGCCACCAGAACGTCATGATCGAAAACAATGTCATTTACAATGCGCATACCCACGGCATTTCAGTAGCAGGGGCCGACGGACTATCAATTCGCAGGAACACGGTAATACGCGTGCCGTTGCCGAAAAGCGGGAAAAACACGATACCGCGAATCAACGTGTGGGCGTCTACTTCTGTCGTTATTGAGCAGAATGCGGGCAACCAGATTAACGGCGATACAGGGAAACCCGATTGGGTCGTTCTGAACAACGCCATCATTCAGGATCAATCACCGTCGGCGCCTGGATACTACGACCGTGAGTTCATCTACTATGCCACCGGAGCAACCGACGGCTACAATGAATACGGCGTGCGCCCCGGTGGCCTGATCGACCAGCTCGACGCAGGGTCAACGCTGGTAGAGACCTATCCGACCCGCTAGTTCGTCCGATTTCGTCACGGCTGTTCGAGTTCAGAGGCGGAGATCGGGCCTCGGGTGAAGACCACATGATCCTGATCGCTGGATCGCCCTTTCAGGAAATAGATCGCACGTCCTGGATAGGCAGCGGCAACGGTCCGGTTGCTTTCCGGCCCCAAGTCCATCGCAAACAACGGGCTGTCTGCGCCCGGGGTGAAATCGTTCAGCCAGAAGGCGCTGCCGTATTCCCGGTCTGCATCGGTCGAAATAAACATAAGGCTGTTGCGGTATGCATCCTGACGGGCCAGCGTTTCGTATTCGTCGTGATACCCGTTGATTTCGGGATACCGGTTGAAGCCCAGCCAGCTTTCGAACACCAGAACCGAGCACAGGCAGAGAAACGCGACGCCCGCTCCGATCCGCTGCTGCGCCAGCCCGTCGGGGTACAGTTGCGAAAACCTGCGCGCGGCCGTCGTGATCCCCAATGCCGTCAGGATCAACAGCGGGACGCTGGTCATGAACCAGTATCGCGGCCCGGCGAAATAGCCGCCATAGAACCAGAACAGCGCGTACAGGCAGATCGTGGTCACGACGATCAACGCCATCCCGCCGGCAAATCTGCTCCAACGGCCCCACAAGACGAAGAACAGCACAAAGGCCAGCGAGGCTCCACCCCAACCGAACAGCGAAAAGTTCAGTTCATAGAGGTTTTGCTGGCTGTTGATCAGCCCCTCAAGCGGGCTGTGCCCGGGAAAGACATCGACATTGCCCCAGTCCGGCGCGCCGATATCCGGCCCGAAGCCAAGCGCGTTGGATCCCGGCCCCCAATATTCTTCGTAATAGGCGTTCAACGGCGTGGTCAGCGGGTCGCCGGTCAGATAGGCGTTGTAGGGAAAAATCAGCCCGCCCACGACGATACAGCCCAACCCATAGGCCAGAACCGTGCGCCAATGCCGCCGGTCCGCAAGGAATGTCAGCGTCCAAAACCCGGTCAGAACCCCCATGAACAACCCTTCCAACGGCCGTGTCATCAGCAGCCACCCCATCAGCGCGCCGGCGATGAACGGAAAAATCACAGACGGCTTTTCCCGGGCCTTCAGCAGAAGGACCCAGGCCCCCAGAACCAGTGCGTAAGTAAAGGTGTGGATCAACTGAGTGGCCGCCATCGAGATGATCCAGGGCGATACGGCCATGAGCAGAACCACCAGGTTGGCCGTGCCCCGGTCGGTCATCTTGCGGGTAAAGACGTGCAGCAGCAGAACGCTGATGCCAGCCAAAACCGGATTGACCAGCCAAGGCGCCCCCAGCTTGACCCCCAGCGCCAGGGCTGTCGCCCAGCCCGGGAAGGTCGTGACGAACCAGCGGTCCTGATAGGTATCCATCAGATAGTGGTCGAAAGCTTGGGTCGATGGCGGCACCGGCAGGGTCAGCAGCCCATCCGCAAGATAGCGGGCGTGGAACTGGTACAGAATGTCGTCCAGGTGCGGGACGCCCTCCAAAGCGGCCAGACTGACCAGAAGGGACATCAGCAACAGAAAGACCGCTCCACAGATCGGCACAACCCTGTCGAGCCTTCGGACCTGATCGCCGCTGCCCGGCAGGCTGAGGTTTCGCGCGACTCGCTGGGACAGGTCGCGCAACCGATGCGCTGGCAGGGACATCATGATAGCGAGGAAGCTGGCTAGGTTGATGCCGATGAAGGCCGAACCGATGACGACATGTTTGACCAGCCGGGGATAGTTTTCGGTCGCTACGAAGCCCATCGCGCCCTTTGCAGCGATCACCAGAATGGCCAGGAAGATCGCCACTCGAAAAACGCCCAGATCTCGCAGCACTCGTGGCGCCTCGGCCAGCGCGCGATGTTTGAACAGGACCAGGGCCGCGACGGCGGACTGCGCCAACACGGCCCCCATCATTGCCACGGAAAAGACGTCGGACCGGAAGCGGACGTTCTGAAACCACGTCGGCTCTCGGACTGCAAGCTGAGCGCCAAACCCCACAAGGAAGGTTGCCGCAGTCAACCCGGCCGTCTGCCAGGGCGTGCCCAGCGTCAACGCGACCCCGAACAGCGCCACGGCCGCGACCATGAGCCACCAGCATTCCACGCGCCGGAGCACGGATAGGTCCACCGCACCCCAAAGAGCAAAGGCAAACAAGCCCAGGGCCAGCATCGCCACGACAACCCGGATCGCCCCGAATGGCCAGGCCTCGGCCCGGCTCGAAGCTTGCATGTTGTCTTCCATTGCACCCCTCCCGTTTTGCGCAACCGGTTTGTCAGAATCCCTGGGCCAGAGCACCCGGAGCCCCGTCAACTTGCTCCGACGTCGACGACCAGAAACAGCTTGCGGATCAACGGCGGTTCGCCCCAGGAAAACAGCTGGGCGCATTTCACGTCGTATTTTTCGACGATCTCCTTGTGGGCCCGGCTTTCGCCAGCGGTCCAAAGATCGGTGTCGCCCCAGTCGTCATAGCCGATCAGCGTTCCCGGGCGGATCAGGCGGTGTTCGAACATGAAGTCCAGAACATCCATCGTGCTGTTGTAGAGGTCGGCATCGATATCGACATAGGCCGCGGGCTGAAAGACGCCGCTTTGCACCAGTTCGGGGCGCAGCGTTTCGGAAAACCACCCCTGGTGGATCGTGCATCGATCGTCGGTCATGTCCATGGCGGCCAGTTTTTTCTTCAGCTCGGGCAGCGGCGCGGAGAAGGCACCGACATTCCACACCGCCGGAACCTGGATACCCGGGTCTTCCTGGGGCAGACCTTCGAACGAGTCGAACAGGTGCATGAACGGAATCTCCATGCCGCGGTTCTGCAGGCCCATGACCAGCCCTTCTACTGTGCTGCCATGGGCAACGCCGAAACAGTAGAACTGACGCTTGTCTTTCAGTGTATCAAATCGCGCAAGATACCAGGGAATCAGCTGCCGCCACGAATGGATGCCCCATTTCATCTCGGCGATTTCATCATCAGTGAGGTCCAGATCGGTCGTGGCCATCAGCCGTTCGACTGGCCATTTGCGTGCCACGCGGCCCCATTTCACCAGAAACAGCTTTTTCTTGATCCAATCGATCATCACGTCCTCACACTCATACCAAAACCATACCAAAACGAATTCAAACAAGCTTAGGGCACAATCCGGCGAACTGCACCCTTTCCTTTATGGCGGGCTGTGCAGAAACGCCCGCAACCGGTCCACCGCACGCGGCATGAAGCCCAGCAGAATAACCCCTGTCGATACCACGCCGATCCCGATGGCCGCGGCGACATAGATCGCATCGGGGATACGCCCCAGCATGGCCAGCCGCCAGCCGCCCACGACAACGGCCATCCCCGCAGCCAACAGCAACGGCGCGACCAGCATCTTGCAGAACTGAATGGGTCTGATTGCCTCGGGGGCGTGCGCGGCCCGCATCCGCAGCGGAAACGCCAGAAGCGCGCGCAGCGCCACCGCTGCCGCGGCCGTGACCGGCCCGAATTGGCTGGCCAGTCCGATCAAGACGAGGCCCAGCACCGCCTCGGCCCAAGCAGCCCAAAGAAGCGGCTGCACCCTGTCGAGCGCCAGCAGGTAAGCCTCCTGGATCGAACTCAGCGCAATGATTGCATAGGCCAGGCACAGGAACGGCAGGATGCGGCTGGCTTCATGCCATTCGGGACCCAGCAAAAGATCGACCAGCGGAAAGGCGATCAAAGCCAGCCCGGTATAGGCGACAAAACCGCTGAGTGCGGCCAGCTCGATCAGGTCGAGGTAGAAATCCGCCGTCGACTGCCGGCTGCGCCGCAGCGCCGCGATTGCCGGTTGCCCGACCCCCTGCAGGCTTTTGACGAACACGGTCAAAACGATCTCGGACAGTCGGGCCGCAAAGGCGAACAGGCCGACGGCTCGCGGATCGGCCATGTATCCCAGCATCACCGTGGGTGTCTGAAGAATCACAAGGGTGATAAACCGCAGCCGCAGAACTTGCGCCCCCAGCCCCTTCACCATGGCGAAATCGGATCGCGACGGCCATTTCTTGGGCACCCAACCCGCCGCCAGGAATGCCAGTAGACTGTTCACACCGATTTCCGTCAGCCTTTGGCCAACAAGGCTCCAGGCACCAAAACCCTTGGCCGCCATGGTGATGCCCACCACTCCGCCGGCCGCCACGCCGGCGATGGTGCGAATGGCCAGCGCCTTGAAGGCCAGCTGGCGCCGGAGCAAGGCTGTCGGCACCCCGGCGGCGGCTATCATCAAGACCGTCGGACTGGCGGCCATCAACAAGGGTTTGACGATGGGCTCTTGGTAAACAAACGCCGCGATGTTGGCGATTGTCGTCAAAATCAGAACGATCGCGACGGCCAGCCCCAGCAGAACAACCCATGTGGCCTCGAGCCGCCCGGGCTCGATGACTTCGCGTGCGACGATGCCTTCAGTGATCGTGTCGCGCACCAGAAATTCGCCCAGAAACAGGAAGGCAAAAGCCATGGACACCACGCCAAAGCTTTCCACGCCGATGAGCTTGGCAATCACCAGAAAAATAAGCGCTGCCGCGATTTGTTCGAGCCAGCTGGCGACCGTGCTCCATGCCACGTTCTGGGTGAACTGCCGTTTCATTGGTTTCCCGCTGCCGCCGATCGCTTTCTTGGCCCCTGCCCCGCAGCCGTCAAAACCGGGCGGGCCAGAGACCTGAAGCAAATGCGTGCATACCGGTCCGAACCTGTCAATCGCCCGTGTTGACGGGTGAATGATTTGCGGTCAGAGTTTTAAGGTGCGTCTCGGACGTTTCGGCCTTTCTGTCGCGGCCCTGCAGGCAGAGAGACCCTTGGTGAGTATACTGATTGAATTGGTTTGAAAGGATTTGAAAATGGATTGGTCTAAGAAGAACGTGCTCGTCACCGGCGGGTGTTCTTTCATCGGATCCCACCTTGTGGAAAGCCTGGTCGAGCGCGGCGCATATGTTCGGGCGGTCGATGACCTGTCCAGCGGCATCCGGGAAAACCTGGATGACGTCCTGAACAGCGGCCGCGTCGAATTTCGCGAGGCCGACCTGCTGGACCCGACCACCGCAGCCGAGGCCGTCGCTGACATGAATGTCGTGTTCCACCTGGCCGCGACCCATGGCGGGCGGGGATATATCAGCACCCACCAGGCCGCCTGTTCGACCAACCTGGCGCTGGACAGCATCATGATCCGCGAAGCCCACAAGGCGGGGGTAGAGCAGTTTACCTTTGCCTCGTCGGGTTGCGTCTATCCGACCAGCATCCAGGCCGATCCGAGTGAAACCCTGTACCTGACCGAAGATCTGGTCAAACCGCCTTACGAGGCCGACGATCTGTATGGCTGGGCCAAGCTCATGGCCGAGCTGTCGCTGAAAGCCTATCACGAGGAGCATGGCTTCAAATGCGCCTCGGTGCGGTATTTCACGGCCTATGGCGAACGTTGCCCGGCCAACCATGCGGTCGTGGCGATGATCGGGCGGGCGTTTCTGCAGCAGAACCCATTTGTCGTTTGGGGCACCGGCGAACAGATTCGCAACTGGACCTATGTATCGGACATCGTCGAAGGCACGATCCGCGCGGCTGAACGGATCGAGGACGGCACCGCGGTCAATCTCGGCACGATGGAGCGTACCTCGGTTCTGCAGGCGGCCAAAATGATCCTCGAACGGACGCAGCTCGACGCCGAGATCCAGCGAGACCTGAGCAAACCCACCGGCCCCTACAACCGTGTGGCCGACAACAGCCTGGCCAAAAAGCTGCTGGATTGGGAGCCCAAGGTCAGCTTCTCGGACGGGCTCGACCGCACGATCCGCTGGTATTTCGCATCGCATGACCGCGATGCCCTGGCCAAGGATTTCGAAGAGTCATTGACCGAGCGCGGCTTGGAAAAGCCCGGACTGAAAACCGCGGCCGCAAACTGAACGCGCGTCCGGGTCGGGCACCTGGGGGGCGATCCGGCCTTGGCCCGCAGAGGGTGATATCAGTCATTCAGCAAGGCCGACAGCCGCTCGGACCCGTCGCGCAGCACGTCCAGAAACCCCAGCAGGCCGGACAGATCGTGGCGCTGGGTCGGGGCGTGAACCGACAGGGTGGCCACCAGGCGCTGGCGCCTGTCCCGGACCGGTACGGCCACTGCCGCCATTCCGGTCATGAATTCTTCATCGTCGGTCGAATACCCTTGGCTGCGGATTTTCTCCATCTCGGCCCGCAAGGCATTCGGGTCGGTCATGGTCCGCTGGGTCCGGGGCTGCAGCGGGCGTCCGGACAGGACCCCATTCAGCGGCTTCTGCCGCAGGGTGGACAGGTACATCTTGCCGCTGGCAGTGCAATGAAACGGCACTTGCGTCCCGATCGGCAACTGAATGCGCAGGGGCCACTTGGTCTCGACCCTATCCAGATAGATCATCCCCTCGCGGTCGGGGATGGCCAGGTTGCAGGTTTCTCCGATTTCGTCCGCCACCCCCCGCAGGATCGCAAGCCGCGCGGTGCGCAGATGTTCGGCCGAGATGGTATTGACCGCAAGGCGCCGCAGCCTTGGCCCCGGACCGTATGAACGGCCATCGAGGTCGCGCTGCAGAAACCCCTCGGCCTCGGCCGTCTGCAGCAGCCGGTGAACGGTTGGCTTGGCTAGGCCGAGCGTCTCGATCAGGTCGGCCGGCCGCACCGCCACTCCGCGCCGGGCCACCTCCTCCAGAATGACCAGCAGGCGCAGGTTGGGGGGAATCTGCGTGTCGCGTTCGGGTGCCTCGGGGTCTGTCATCCGGCCACTGTTCAGTTGTTCGGCAGCAGGATCAAGGCCAAATCGGGAACCATCGCCACTAGGAACCAGACCGAAAGCAAGGCCACCAGATAAGGCACCGTATAGCGCAGAAGGCGGAAATACGGCACCCCGGTCACGCCCGAGGCCACATAGAGGTTCAGCCCATAGGGCGGCGTGATGAAGCCGATCGACGCGCCGACGAGGAAAATGACAGAGAAATGGATCGGGTCCACACCCACCGACGCTGCGATCGGGGCCAGGATCGGAGCCAGAATGATTGTCACCGGCAGGCTTTCGAGGACCATCCCCGAAAAGAACACGATCACCATCGAGGTGAACAGCACCGCGTGATAGCCGCCCATCGAGGTCACGAAATCTCCGATCGTCTGCTGGGCCCCCAGCAGAGACAGGATCTGCTGCATCACGACGGAAATCGCGATCAGGGGGGCCAGGATGCCGGTGATCTGCGCCGACCGGATCACGATCGAGGGGATCTCGGGGATGGTGAAGCCTTCGACCACGATCATCTCGGCAAAGCTTTTTTCGGTGGGGGAAATGTCGCCACGCGCGCCCATGATCCGGTTGATCGGGTGGCTGACCAGACCGGCGATCACGCAGAACCCGACGGTAACCCCCGCGGCCTCGGTCGGAGAGAACTTGCCCGTGTAGATCCCCCACAGAACCAGCCCTATGGCAAAGAACCCCAGCCAGGCGCCAAAGGCGGTTTTCAGGATGCGGTTCATCTGCAGCGGAATCAGATGGCCCCAACCGTTCATGCGGCAGATGACCCAGCAGGCAAACTGCATCCCGATCACCATTAGCGCGCCGGGCAGGATGCCAGCCACGAACAGCTCGGAAATCGGCAGGTTCATCAGAAACCCATAGACGATGAAGATGATCGACGGCGGGATGATGATGCCGACCGTGCCGCCGGCCGCGGCGGTGGCGGCGCTGAACCGCTCGTCATAGCCGCCCTTGACCATCTCGGGGTGCAGCATGGACCCGATCGTCGCGGTGGTGGCCGAGTTCGACCCCGATATGGCGGCAAACAGACCACAGGCCCCCAACGAGGCCATGGCCAGACCGCCGCGTATCCATCCCAGACAGGCATAGGCGAAATCGCTCAGCCTTCGGGCGATGCCGGATTTGTTGATCAGGTCACCCGTCAGGATGAACAGCGGCATCGCCAGCAGCGCAAAGCCCTTGTTGAACACGTTGAGCAGCTCGGCCCCCATGTTGTCGAGCGTCAGCCCCAGCACGAAGGAACAGCCGACCACCCAATAGCCTATGACCAGCAGCACGGGCACGCCCAGCATGAACAGGAACGTCACCCCAAGCGAAATCAGTGTAACCCAGGTTCCATCGGTCATCAGTCTGCTCCGATCACGGCTTGCTGGATCAGCGGCTGCCCGGTTTTCCAGTTGTGCAGATCGTCGGCAAGGTTTTGGAACACCCTGCCGACCATCAGGAAGAAGGACAGCGGCGCAGTCAGCAGAAACCACCACTGCATCACGTTGTCGGTGCCCAGCACGATCTGGAAATTCGACGCCGACAACGCCACCAGACGCGAGGTCGTCACGATGACGATCACGGCAAACCCGTACCATAGAACAGCATCCAAGATCAGGCAGGCCAACTGCCCGCCGCGCGGCATGGCCGACCGGAATTCGCTGAAGCTCAGATGGGTGCGCAGCCGCACGTTGTACGAGGCGCCGAACCACGCCATCACCATGAACAGCAGCGGCGGAATGGTGGTCGACCAAGGCTCCTGATCGTTAAACACGAAACGGTCGATCACGCCCCAGAAAATGATCAGTGCGATCGCAAGATAGGAATACACCATGACCGACCGCTCGAAATGGCGTTCGATGAATGGAACCTTGCGATAGACGAACATGACCAACAGCCCCCCCAACGCCGCCGCCACCGCGCCCACGGCCCAGGCGGCATCTGATCGCAAGGCTGATTGAATCTCGAATGAATCCCTGCTGAGCAAGGCACCGAAAATCGCGCCGACATCTGCCCAAAACGACATGAACCCCGTCCTCCCAATCGGTCCCCGATAAAACCGGCCCGCCGATGCAGGCCGGTCCTGTCAGCCCTGGTCAGGCTTCGCCCTTCCACCAACGGCGCGGTTCAACGTTTTCCGGCAGCGTGTCGGCCGGGATCTCGCGCGCGATATCGTAGATCTCTTGATAGGTGTCGATGCCGCCGGCCCATTTGTTCAGCCGCTCGCGCCATTCGGCCCAGGGTTCAGGATTGTAGTTCGGAGCACACATTTCCTCGGCCAGCTTCAGCTGATCGTCCGGCAAGAAGGCCGGGCGCACGCCGTTCTCGGCAAAAATCGTGTTGGGCAGCTGCGGGTCCGAGAAGCCCACGGTATTGACCAGCGCGGCTTCGTTCGCACCTTGGATCAGGGCCTGCGTGAAATAGGCCGACTCCATGACCGCGTCCTGCAACTCACCGCCCAGACTGTCGAACACCTTGGCCGACATCGAGGTGTGTTCGGTGCCGCAGAAGAACTGCAGGTTGACCGACTGCGACACGACCGGCGCCATGTTGGCATAGGCCACAGCCGAAGCCCAGGTCTCGGCCCCGTCGATCAGGCCGGTTTTCAGTGCATCCAGCGTTTCCTCCCATGCGACGGGCACCGGGTTCAGATTCAGAAGCTGCATGGCGATCCGGCCCAGCTGGGTGCCGGTCACGCGGTTTTTGGTGCCGAACAGCTCCTCGAGCTTGGTAACCGTCGGCTTGTCGGCGAAGGTCGATCCCATCTGCAGGCCGCGCAGTTCGCAATGGGTGAACAGGAATTTCAGCCCGTGGCGTTTTTCAAGCGGGTCGCGCAGGATGCGCTGGCTGGCCGGGCTATAGAAGAAATGATATTGCGCAGCCCGGCTGGGGAACATGTAGGCATAGTCCAGAACGTTCAGATAAGGCGCTCCGCCGGCCGAATTCTGGGTCGAGGCCGCATAGATGTCGACGATTCCCTGCTGGGTCTTCTCGACACAGCTCAGCTGCCCGCAGATCTGGTTGTCGCCGATGAACTCGATGCGAATCTCGCCATCCGTGCGCTCTTCCAGATCGCGCGCGAATTCGATCGCTCCGGCGCGCTCGATCAGCAGGTTGCGCGTGTTGAACCCCGCCGCACCAAATTTCAGCGTGTGCTTGGGTTCTTTCGAGAACCTCTTCTCATATGTAGATTCAGCCGCTTGGGCTAGGTTGGCCAAGCTCATCGCCCCTCCGAATCCGCCTGCGGCCAAAAGGGTCGAGCTCATCCCGTAGCGTCCAGCGACGCGAAAAAAATCCCTCCGGGAAATTCCACTCAGTTTCCGTCCGATCTCCATTGCCATCCTCCCTATCGCAATTTTTGAGACGTTATGTATCAAAAAATGCTAGTTTAGTTGATGCGTTTTGCATAGAGTTTTTTTCATCGGCAGCAAAAGGAGGCGATGATGGAGGTTGATTACGCGATTGTCGGGGCTGGATCTTCGGGCTGTGTCATCGCCAATCGCCTTAGCGCCGATCCCGGTACGCGCGTCGCGTTGCTCGAGGCCGGCGGTCCGGACACCAACCCGTGGATTCACATCCCTGTCGGCTATTTCAAGACGATGCACAACACGTCGGTCGACTGGTGTTACCGCACCGAACCCGATCCGGGCCTGAACGGTCGTTCGATCGACTGGCCGCGCGGCAAGGTCTTGGGTGGTTCGTCATCGCTGAACGGGCTGCTGTATGTGCGCGGGCAGAAACAGGATTATGACCGCTGGCGCCAGATGGGTAACGCGGGCTGGGGCTGGGAGGACGTTCTGCCCCTGTTCAAACGCAGCGAGGATCAGGAACGGGGTGCTGACGACTATCACGGAACGGGCGGCCCGCTGTCGGTGTCCAACATGCGCATCCAGCGCCCGATCTGCGATGCCTGGGTCGCCTCGGCGCAGGCGGCGGGCTATCCGTTCAACCCCGACTACAACGGCGCCACGCAAGAGGGCGTCGGCTATTTCCAGCTGACCACCCGCAACGGGCGGCGGTGCAGCGCGGCCGTGGCCTATCTGAAGCCGATCCGCAAGCGGCCGAACCTGAACATCATCACCCACGCCCTGGTGACGCGGATCCTGCTGGAGGGCAAACAGGCCGTGGGTCTGACTTATCGCGACCGGACCGGCGCCGAACAAAAGTTGCGGGTCCGGCGCGAGGTCATCCTGTCGGGCGGCGCGATCAACTCGCCCCAAATCCTGATGCTGTCCGGAATCGGTGATTCCGAACACCTGAAGGACAACGGGATCGAACCGATCCACGCCCTGCCCGGCGTCGGCAAGGGTCTGCAGGATCACCTGCAGGCCCGGCTGGTGTTCAAATGCAACGAACCCACGTTGAACGACGAGGTGCGCAGCCTGTTCAACCAAGCCCGGATCGCCCTGAAATACGCCCTGTTCCGCACCGGCCCCATGACCATGGCGGCCAGCCTGGCCACCGGTTTCCTGAAGACCCGCCCCGAGATCGAAACCCCCGACATCCAGTTCCATGTCCAGCCCTGGTCGGCCGACAGCCCGGGCGAGGGCGTGCATCCGTTCTCGGCTTTCACGATGTCGGTGTGCCAACTGCGCCCCGAAAGCCGCGGAGAGCTGCGGCTCGACGGGCCGGACCCGACGTCATACGTCAAGATCGTTCCGAACTATCTGTCAACTGAAACCGATTGCCGAACCATCGTCGACGGCATCAAGATCGCGCGCAGGATAGCACGGCACAATCCGCTGGCTTCGAAGATTTCCGAGGAGTTCAGACCCAGGTCGGACCTACCGATGGACGATTACGAGGGCACGCTGGACTGGGCCCGGTCGAATTCCGTCTCGATCTATCACCCGACCGGAACCTGTGCGATGGGGTCGACGCCGCAAGCGGTGGTGGACGCCCGGCTGCGGGTGCACGGAATCGGCGGTCTGCGGGTGGCCGATTGTTCGATCATGCCGGAAATCGTCAGCGGAAACACCAACGCCCCGGCCATTATGATCGGCGAAAAAGCCAGCGACCTGGTGCTGGGAAAAGCTAGGCGCCACACCCCCTAGCGCGAGGACGGGCGCTCGGCATAGGCATAGCACTGCGCCGCAAGTGTCCGCAGCGCCCAGTCGAACCCGTCCGAGACGAAGCGCCGCGAAAACACCGGCGGCCGCGGGGCCTTTTGGCCTTCTTCGCGCTTGGTGTTCAGCGGCCGCGGCGTCCGGCCCACCATGACGACCTCGTCCCGAACGGAGACCACCCGCTCGAGCGCCATTCCGTTTTCGGACAACACCCGCCAAAGCGTGCTCAGCGCCCGGATGCAGGGCACGGCCACCGCGCGCAGGGGCTTGGGCCCGGCCACCATCGGCTGGTGGGCATAGTTCAGGTCGACGAAGTCGACGTCGGGGTTGAGGGTCACCGCCATTTCGCCCACAGCCGCGTGGCATTTGACGATGTAGTCGCAGCGGGACAACAGCAGCAGATCCATCAGCACCTCGGCGCCACGCGCGGCCTTCTCTTCGGCGTCATGGAACCGGTTGGCATCGGAGTCGCTCAGGGATTTCTCGGAATACGAGATGATATTGCCCGGATAGGCTTCCTCGAGAACCTTCAGCCACTGCCGCTGATCCGTGGCGACGAAGATACCCCCGCAATCGGGATGGTCCGCAAGGTAGCGATCGATCACCGGAAAATACTCCTCGGGCACGACCTTGCGCGACAGATTCGGTCCGACTCCGAAATCGAACTTGTCCGAGCCGCGCAACTGCAGCCCAAGCGTATGTTCTGGGAACTTGGCGCGGGCAAAGCGCTCGGCCTGGCTCAGCAACGACGACCGGAACCGCACGGTCCCGTCGTCCAGCAAGGTTCGCATCTTCTGGCGTTCCTCGTGCCACCAGGCGGCCGGATATGTACCGTCGGCACGGTTTTCCACGCTGCGGAAATAGCCATAGGGGTTCATGAACCAGCTTCTGGGCTCCCATCGGTACAGCCGCATGAGTTCGGAGGCCGTTGACAGGGTGCAGACCTTGCCGGAGCGCACCAGCGCCTGCAGGTCAGAGCCCGACGCGCCAACGGGTTCGTAGTAGTAATCCCACACGTTGGGGCCGGTCTCGGCATCGAAATAGGGGTTGGGGCCCCCGAACATATAACTGCGTTCGTGCAGATGGATGATCGGCTTCAGGCCCATCCGGCGGGCGAACTGCAATTGCACGACCACCCCGTTGAGCTGCGCCACCAACCCGTCAGAGGTGTTGCAGATCAACAGGTACTCAAATTCACCAGATTTCATCGGCCAACACTCAACCTTTTCAACAATACAACAAACGGAACGGATATTGCCGCGTCCACCGCAGGTGGAACCCGCGCACCAGCCAACCCAGAGACCGCACCAAAAACATTTTCATTTCAACAACCTGTCCAGATAGGCCCCATAGTCATTCTTGGCGAACATCTCGGCGCGCCGGCGCAGCTGTTCTTCGTTGATCCACCCCAGTTGCCAAGCGATCTCTTCGGGGCAGCCGGTCTGCAGGCCTTGGCGTTCTTCCAGCGTGCGGACGAAATTGCCCGCATCCAGCAGGCTGGCATGGGTGCCCGTGTCCAGCCAGGCATAGCCCCGCCCCATCGTCTCGACCCGCAGCCGCCCCTCGGCCAGATACATCTGCAACAGGTCGGTGATCTCGAACTCTCCGCGTGCCGAGGGCCGGACCCGACGCGCCCGTTCGGGGGCGGTACCATCCAGGAAATACAGCCCGGTCACCGCATAGTTCGAAGGCGGGTCGGCGGGTTTTTCGATGATTTCGCGCGCCTGCCCGTCCGAGTCGAAGGCAACCACGCCGTATCGCGACGGATCGGCCACGTGGTACCCAAAAACCGTCCCGCCCTCGGCCTGACGGTCCGCGGCCGCCAGCAGTCTGGGCAGACCGTGTCCGAAAAAGATGTTGTCTCCCAGAACCAGGGCCGAGGGTGCGCCGTCCAAGAAATCTTCGGCCAGAATGAACGCCTGCGCCAGACCGTCGGGGCTCGGCTGCACGACATAGGTCAGGGATACGCCCCACTGGCTGCCGTCGCCCAAGGTGCGTATGAATTGGCCCTGGTCCTGCGGGGTGGTGATGACGCAGATATCGCGGATACCCGCCAACATCAGAACCGTCAGCGGGTAATAGATCATGGGTTTGTCATACAGCGGCAACAGCTGCTTGGACACGGCCATCGTGATCGGATAAAGCCGCGTGCCCGATCCGCCTGCAAGAATGATGCCTTTTCGCCCGCTCGTCATACCATTTCCAAATCGTTCAGAATATCTTTCAGACCCGCCCGCCAGTCCGGGCGGGGAATGGAAAAACACGCCTCGAGTGAGGAACAATCCAGCCGGGAATTCAACGGCCGCCGCGCCGGTGTTGGATATTCGGACGTGGGGATGTCAACGACGTCACAGGTCAGACCCGCGGTGTGGAAAATCGCCCGTGCGAACCCGGCCCAGCTGATATCGGGCGCGCCCGCAAAGTGATAGATGCCGGCCTTGCCCGGATCGTCGGCCAGCTGCCGCGCCATCTCGAGACAGGCGCGCGCGATGTCACGGGCGGGGGTCGGCCCGCCGATCTGGTCGGAAACGACATTCAGCCGGCTTCGGTCGGCCCCCAGGCGCAGCATCGTCTTTACGAAGTTGTCGCCATGGGCCGAGACCACCCAGGAGGTGCGCAGAATGCCGTACGCCCCCCCTGCCCGCGCGATGCCCCGTTCACCCGCCAGCTTTGACCGGCCATAGGCCCCCAACGGGCCGGTCGGATCGCTGGGCTTGCGCGGCGACATGCCCGATCCGTCAAACACATAGTCCGTCGAGATCGAAACGAAGGGGATACCCAACTCCGCACATTCCCGCGCCATGGCGGCGGGCGCGCTGGCGTTGATCACCGTGGCGCGTGCCTCGTCTTCCTCGGCCGGATCGACTGCGGTGTAGGCCGCGGCGTTAATGACAGCCCGAGGTGCGGCCGCGCGGATCGCCGCGGCGCATTGGTCGGGGTGTTCCAGATCGGCCGTCATGCGATCGAGGCAGGTCACGCCGGTGTGACGGGCGAGTTCACGCGCCACCTGCCCGGTTCTGCCAAAGACCAGCACGGTCATGCGCGCACCCCCAACCGCTGCCCGACGCCGTTGCGGTCTTGCAGCGCCGTCCACCAGGCTTCGTTTTCCAGATACCAGCGGACGGTACGCTCCAGCCCCTCAGCCAGCGTCACCGACGGTTGCCAGCCCAACTCGGTGCGGATTCGGGTCGCATCGATGGCATAGCGTGCGTCATGTCCCGGCCGGTCGGCGACGAAGGTCATCAGCTCGGCATAAGGGCGCGACGCCGGGCGCAGCCGGTCCAATATGCCGCATAACATCCGCACCAGCTCGAGATTGGTGCATTCGCTGTCGCCACCGATGTTGTAGCTGCGCCCGACCCGGCCTTTTTCCACGACCAGCAGCAGGGCTTCGGCGTGGTCTTCCACAAAAAGCCAGTCCCTGACATTCGACCCGTCGCCATAGATGGGCAAGGGCCTGCCCGCCAGCGCATTGAGGATCACCACCGGGATCAGCTTTTCGGGGAAGTGAAACGGCCCGTAGTTGTTCGAGCAATTCGTCAGCACCACGGGCAGGCCGTAGGTTTCGTGCCAGGCGCGCACCAAGTGATCGCTGGCCGCCTTGCTGGCCGAATAGGGCGAACGCGGATCATAGGGCGTCTGTTCGGTGAACCGACCCGCGGGACCAAGCGAGCCATAGACCTCGTCGGTCGAGATATGGTGGAACCGGAACCCTTCGGGCCGACCTTGCCCGTCCCAATATGCCAGGGCGGCCTCGAGCAAGGTGTAGGTGCCGGTGATATTGGTGTCGATGAAAGCCCCCGGCCCGTCTATCGACCGGTCGACATGGCTTTCGGCGGCGAGGTGCATGATCGCATCAGGGCGGTGTGCGTCCAGGGCCGCATCAAGCGCACCCCGGTCGCGAATATCGGCCCTCACGAAGCTATAGCGCGGGTCCTGGGCGACCTCGGCCAAGTTGTCCAGGCAGGCCGCATAGGTCAACGCGTCCAAATTGACGACCTTGTGTCCGTCTCGAATGGCGCGGCGCACCACAGCCGATCCGATGAACCCCGCGCCACCGGTTACCAACAGCTTCATGGCGCTCCCTCCCAGACGAACGGGCTGTCGAACCGGGAAAAGGCCGGCGCATCCCTGTCCTTGTCCGACACGATCGGTTCGGTGGTCAGGCCCCAGTCAATGCCGCAACTGTTCCAATGCACGGCTCCGTCACATGCGGGCGCATAATAGTCGGTGCATTTATAGCAGATTTCGGTGTCGGGTTCGCGCGTCACGAAACCGTGCAGAAACCCTTTGGGAACCAGCAATTGCTTTGCGTTCTGGGCCGTCAATTCAACCCCCGTCCACCGGCCATAGGTCGGCGACCCCTTGCGGATGTCCACGGCGACATCGAACAGCGCGCCACGTCCGCAGCGCACCAGCTTGTCCTGCGCATGCGGCGGCGACTGAAAGTGCAGCCCTCGCAACGTACCGGCCGCGGCGGAAACCGAGTGATTGTCCTGAACGAATTCCAGATCGATCCCATACCCGGTCAGAACCCGGCGGTTCCAGGTCTCGGAAAAGAAACCCCGCGCATCGCCAAACCGCCGGGGCGTCAGGATCAGGACACCGGGCAAGGCGGTTTCTTCAATCTGCATGTACTCAAAACCCATTCAACACAGCGCGTTCATACCAATATGGGCCCTGCCTGTCACGAAACAGATGTCGTGGGAAAGCTCCGGAATCCGGCGCGTTTCGTGCTGAAGGTGCGCAAGCAATGCTGCCAAACCGCTGTCTGTCATTGTGCCGATGGCTTTGGAACACTCGCATTGCGCCCAAACAATTCACGAAAAGCATACCAAATGTGCGAAATACAGAAACAATATCCCAGTGAGTGCGGCGGCATCGGTGGGATGTCGGCCGGAGCCATGGAATAGTAAGGGTTGATGCACCAAAGCACCCATTGTGGCCAAGGAAAAGCCATAGCGACGAAATTATTGTTCTTTGCACCGTGTCGCGACATTCCTACCATGAATGCCAAGCGAAACGTGGCGCCGTTTGGCGCGACATCCATTGGTTTGTTCGCTTGTGTCAGTGATTGAAGAGGTAACGGGTTGGATAAGTTTCTTTTCAAGAAGATCGAGATGTGGGTCGTTGCCCTGATCGTCGTCTTTCTTTTGCTAGTGACATTCGCATTCGGGGTCATCGTCCGCGATGCCGTCTATGGCAACAACCGACTTGGCGCCATCAGCCGTGTCTCACTGAAAATCGCGGCCCTTCCAGCCGAAGCCGCCAAGGCGGTTCGTATGGCGGCCGGAGGCGACCTGGCGGGCATGGCCACAAACAATTCGGGTCGGTTTCCCGACAAAAGCGGGTGGACCTTTTTCGATGAACGACTGGACAGCGGGCTGGACGCTTACCTGTTCTTCAGCCGTCACGACGGCGATGTCGGACATCACGTTCTGGAACTGGTGGATCTGAAGGCCGGTGCGGTCGTGCATCGCATCGATTTCGACTTCGAGAATACTTTTCGCAATGCGAGCCGCGACTCGCGACTGATCAACTATGACGATTGGCGCAATGAACGCTTTCAGGTCGTCCATCCCCTTGCGCTCGAGAACGGCGACATTCTGGTGAAAAGCATGTTCAGCCCCATGGTGCGCATGACCCCGTGCGGCGAACCGGTTTGGACACTGGAAAACGGCGTCTATCATCACACGACGGAACCGGGCCTCGACGGCACGATCTGGTCCTCGGCCTATGTCGAGCCTCCGCGCATCGAGGGGCTGAACAAATACTACCTCGATCCAGGCATCACCCAGTTTTCGGCAGATGGAGAGGTTCTGTATGACCGTTCGCTGACCAAGGTCATGCTGGAACAGGGGCTGGGCTACATGATCCTGGCCAAGCAATTCGACCCGGATCCCATCCACCTGAACGATGTGGAACCCATATTCGAAGATGGCCCATACTGGAAACGCGGCGACGTCCTGCTGAGCTTGCGCAACATTTCGACCATCATGCTTTTTCGCCCGTCCGAAGACCGGATCATCTGGTGGTATCAAGGTCCGTGGGCGGCCCAACATGACGTTGACGTCATCGACGAGAAGACATTTGCGGTCTACAACAACAACTCGCTGGATATCGGAGACGGGCGCGAACTGGTCGTGAACGGAACCAGCCAGATCGTCTATTTCGACCTCGAAACCGAAACCGCGTATCGGCCCTTCCAGGCGGTTCTGGATGCACAGGACTTCAAGAACGAGGCCGCCGGCCTATTCACACTGCTGCCAGATGGTCATCTGTATGTCGATGAATCCGAGTCTGGCCGCAGCATGATCTTCACCCCTGACGGCAAGTTGGCTGTCGAGCATGTGAACCGCGCCGAAAACGAACTGATTTACCATTTGGGTTGGAGCCGGATCATGGACCGCGAATCCGGTGACCGGTTTCTGGCTCAACTCAAGGAAAGATCCTGCGATGGTTGATGCCGTGACCGATGATCCGGTTGCCGACCTCGGTTTTGAGACTGCGACGCAGCTGCGGGCCCGCAAACTATCACTCTTCCAAGTGGAGGACCGCCTTTGAAACAGCGCTCACCGGAAATCGGCCGCAGCGATCTGGGCATCCTTCTGTTCATTCTTTTGTTGGCCACCGTTCTCAGAACCGCAGGGTTGAACGGGCCGCTGTGGTACGATGAAATCTGGACCGTCGATACGCATGTCCGCCAGCCCTGGGGCGACATGATGCGCGAGTATTCGATGAACCATCACTATTTCTTCAGCATGAAGGCCAAGCTGTCGGCACAGCTGTTCGGGGAGACCCCGTGGGCCTATCGGTTTCCCGCCCTGGTATTCGGGGTTGGCACCGTGGCTGCGATCTGGTGGCTGGCCCGCGAGGTCGCAAATACCCGCGTTGCGCATGTGTCGGCCCTGCTTGTGGCGCTGTCCTATCACCAGGTCTGGTTTTCACAGAACGCCCGCGGATACACCGAGCTTGCGTTCTGGAGCGTTCTGGGCCTCATCCTGTTCCTGCGCGGGGTGCGCCGCCCGACATACGGCACATGGATCGCCTTTGGCCTGACCGCCGCAGCCGCCGTGTTCACGCATCTGACCGGGGCGTTCTTTTTCGTGGCGCTCGGGTTGGTATGGCTGCTGTCTTTGGCCACCGGTATCGGCCGGGATGCGCTAACCCGTGCATGGGTCCTGCGTCCTCTGGTCGGGGTCGCGATCGCGCTTGCGCTGACCACCTTGGCCTATCTGCCGATTTTCCCGAGCCTATTGGAAGCCATGGGCGAGGTCTCGGCGTCGTCAGCCGTCGACCCGATGCAGGAATACCAGAACCCGCTCTGGACGGTGGCCGAAGGTCTGCGGACGGCCTTGGGCAATACCGGTGGATTGACCCTGCTGATCGCCGTCAGCGGGCTTGTGGCCATCATCTTCGGAGCGATCGGGTCACACACCCGGCAACCTCTGTTCTTTCCGGTTGTCGCAGCCCATGTCGCCGTTACCCTGCTGTTGCTTTCGGCGTTGGACATGCGGATCTGGCCTCGGTTCTTCTTCGTCGATATCGGCCTCATCATCGTGCTCGTCGTGGTCGGGTGCCAGTGGGCCGCCGGACTCATTTCACGCATCGTTGGACGCGCCGGCCTTGCTCGGCCCTTGTTCAACCTGGGCGCCCTGATCATGGTCGCCCTGTCGGTTTTTCTGGTCCAGAAGAACTATGCCGCGCCGAAACAGGATCTGGCTAGCGCTTTTGCATTGGTCGAAAGCCAGCGCAGCCCGACCGAGCGCGTCTATGCCATCAATCCGGGCGGCCCGATCTTTCAAAGCCACTTCCAGGCCGACTGGGGCACCATCGACACTGCTGCGAATTATGACGCGGCGATGTCCCAACCCGGTCCGGTGACGTTGGTCGTTCTGTTCCCGAACCGGATGTTCCGCGCCATTCCGCAACTGGGCCACGATGCCGAAACCGGCCTGGAGCTGGTCAAGGAATTCCCCGGCACCCTGGGAGACGGCGCGGTTCTGGTTTTCCGACGCCCATAGACAGACCGAACGGCCAGTTTCAGCACCCGCTTTGTTCGATCGCCGCCAAAGCCTTGTCTCCGTGGGCTTGGGGGATGTAGCGCGACCAGCCCATCGTATAGAGCTCGCCATTTTCCGCTCTGTTTACATATGTTGCCACGAGGTCGCCAATCCTGTTGAGAACCAGTATTCGGCCCCGGTTTTCCTCTTCAACGATCAAGTGGCCAGAAGGCGTGAAATCCTGCAGACCTTCTGTCATCGTTGCCGTTTTCAATTCCATGAATGCGTCATGAAAGGGCCTGGACACAGCGCCGGTCTCGAAATCGTAGATAACAGGCTCACTGGCACCGTCGACGCGCGACCCAAAACCGCGATCGAACGCAGCATTGTCAAAAACAGCTATTCGGCGATCACTAACTATGTCTACATCGTGTTGCGATTGCCATGGTCCGGCCTTCCACCAAACGAATTTTTGGAATGATGGGCGATACAGCGCAACAAGAGACGGACTTCTAAAGCTCAGAAAGAGGTCTCCTTTCTTCCAGAATGGCCCGTCCTTTAATACTGGTTCTATGTCGTTGAGATGCATAGGATCTTTCCAGAAATGGGACGCCGGAAAAATCAGGTGTTTCAGCCCGCTGTTCTCGAATATTGGGGCCAAGGGTTCCTCGAAATCAACTTGGCCGTCCGCGGTTACATGCACAAGCGAGTCGCGCACAAATCGTTCTGACAGATCGCTTGGTCTGGACTTCAACGCCAGACCCGGCAGCCAATAGCCTCCCGCTCCGTCTGAATTGGTGGAATGGTGGACCAGCACGTCGTTTTGCGCCCAACGGACGTCACCGCAGGCCGTCAGCATGATCAAAGGCGAGTGATGACTCTTGACCAGCAACTCTCCTGCTTCGGTCAGGTATGGGTGTATGTAGCGAAAGTAGCCATCGTTCCAGTACTCATACGGAGCCCACCCTTCAAATTCGGGCTTGCGTTCAAAGCTTGCCAGGACCGTCTCGGCATCCGGCATCCAAGTTCGAAGCGTTTCGCCAGTTTGCAACGACACAAGCTCGACCACGTGCCGCGTCCGGTCACCGTCATAGCGACTGAGCAACAGATATCCGTCCAACCCGTCCGAACCCGGCGGTTGCAACCAAGACCATTTTGCCAAAGCGGTGCTTCCCGGAGGAAGCTTCAGAAATGAAATCATCGTCGGGTCCGGTCCGATCACAGTTTTCAACGACTGGCGCGCGTTTTCCGGCAGTTCGGCCAAGGCCAAGGCTGCGTCGCCGATCACGCCGAAATGGTCACCGCCCAACTCCTCCTCGCCACGTTCCTCATCCAGAACGATGGCTCCGAACAGAACCATGCCGAAAAAACCGAAGACGGCCAACACCCCCAAGACCCAGAGCTCGATCTTCTTGAAGAGGATTTTTTCCATCCGATTACCTCCGATTTGGTTCCCGGGTCCGCGCTTCAATTGGCCCGTTGCACCGGGCTGCGGGCCGGTCTTGGCCGGCCGGTGACGGCTTGCGCCGCCAGATCCTGAAAGATGTCCTCGGCCTGCTTCAATAATGTGTCGGAAAACCCGTCCTGCCGCCGCGCGTCGGGCTCAGCCCGGAAGAACCCGCGGAAGTCCATATTTGCGACGTCGATATCCAGGCGTTCACCGAGGTCGGCCAGAACCTCGTTCGGACGGGCCCTCAGGTCGTCTTGGACTACGAAATGGCACCGATCCCCCTGTGCGGCGATGTCGCGGAAGGCTGCAATCCAATAGGCCAGCCAATAATTCGGGTCCTCGAGGTGATAGCCTTCGACCGCAAGTTCGGGAAAATCCAGCGGGCGGTGGAGGAGCCCGAACTCAAAATGCCCGATATCGCGCATATAGCGCAGCACGAACGGATCCTCGGCCTGTCGTACAAGGAAATTCCGATGCTGGCGCAGCATCGACCAGGCATGTGCGCCGGGACGCCGGATTGGCACGACGACCGCACAGCCCGGAAACAGATCGTGCAGCAGACGAAGACGGGCGATGTTGGCGTTGTTCTTGGACAGGTAGCGCGGCGGCGCCGTGGCGCCGCCGCTGGATCCTCCAGTGCGCAGATGGCAAATCTTGCGAAAATGTGTGTCGAAAAAGCTCTGGGCCTCGCTGTGCAGATCCGTCGCGTACCAAAGCTCGATCCGGTCGTCGCGATATTTTGCCGGCCAGAACAGATGCCAGAAAATTTCATCAAAGGCCTCGGGGCTGTCCAGCCCGATCGTCAGACCATCGCCATGCGCCCGTTCCACCTGCGCCACATCCCGCCTGAGCGCGCCGCCTAGCCCGTTCCACAAATAGGGGGCGGAAATGAACGGCATGTCTCTGTATCGGTGCGTTGCCATTCCCTCGACATGAGACAGGGCGTTCAACACCGAGGTGGTTCCGCCGCGCGCCAGCGAGGTGACGAAAATAGGCGGGCGGGTTTCAGCCTCGGGCACCCGGCGCCGGAAGGCATAATCATCGACTTTCGCCGATACCTTGTGAAATTTCGGACCGGAAAAGGCCAGCATATGTGCAAACCGGTCCGCCGAACTGTACGGGCCTGGTGCATTGGCATCGCTTTCCACCCGGCCCTTCCGACGTAGGAAAAAGCGGCCAACCAGAATGGCGGCCAGCGACACACCCACGATATAGTCGAGGCGCAGCATCAGGGAAAAGACCGCGTCCGCCGTGGTCAGGCCGATAGCGTCAGCAACCATGATAGGCAGAGCAGCCGCCGCCAGAGCTACACCAAACCGCCAGAACAGGCGCCACGCCCCCTGGAGCAGAGTGACCCCGGCCTGCCGGACCCGCACTTCCTTGACCTCGTCACTCAGCTCGCTGTCAAGCATCGCCGAGATGCCTTGCATGGCATCCTCGCCCAGACCTTTCGACAGACTGATGATATTCAGCGCCCAGATGCCGAACCCGAAACCGGCCACGGCAAACAGGGACACGATGAAGGCAACGATCATTGGGACAGGTCGGCTTCTTCGCCTTTCGCCTCAGAGTTTTTCCTTTTGCGCAGCGCCCGTTTGATTGGGTACCAGAGGAAACCGACGACCAGCAGAAAGCCGCCGACCACGATCGCCAGCAGAGTAAACAGGGCGCCCAAGCCCGCGCCCGGTCCGATATAGGCATGCGCCGGCGTTGTCAGGGCCAGAAACAAAAGGGCCGCGTTGATCCAAATCCGCATGGGTACCTCACTCGCAACAAACGAAACCGACCGTGTGGTACAGGCCAACAGTCAATCATATTCAAGAAACGGTACCACGAACCGATGAAAATCCAAAAAAGAAACCCAGCCTCCGACGATTTCGTTGGTCTTCTGTGCAACAATCGCAGAATTCGCCATTCATTATCTAGGGTGCGTGCCGGACCAGCAGGCGCTTAGAAATCAAGGCCCAGATCGACTGTCCGATAGGAGTGGGTCAGAGCCCCGGACGAGATATAATCGACCCCGGTGGCCGCGATCGCCGCTACCGTACCCACGGTGACATTGCCCGACGCCTCGGTCACCAGACGCCCATCCACCATCGCCACGGCCTCGGCCAGCATGTCCGGCGTCATGTTGTCCAGCAGCACGACATCAGCGCCACCAGTGTCCAGAACCTCGGCCAGCTGGTCCAACCGGTCCACTTCGATCTCGATCTTCATCATGTGCGACGCACGCGCCTTGACCGCCCCCAACACCGCACGCACCCCGCCGGCGGCGGCAATATGGTTGTCCTTGATCAGGATCGCATCCGACAGCGAATGGCGGTGGTTGAACCCGCCGCCATGCAGCACGGCCAGCTTCTCGACGATCCGCAGGCCCGGCGTGGTCTTGCGGGTGCAGGTGATGCGCGCCTTGGTCCCGGCGGTCTGCGCCACCAGCTCGGCTGTCAGAGTGGCTACCCCTGTCAGACGACCGGCAAAGTTCAGCGCAACGCGTTCCCCCGACAGGATCGAAGCCGCGCTGCCGGTGATCTCCATGAGGGTTTGGCCCTTGGTGCAACGGTCCCCGTCGGCCACAAGCGGATCGATCTTCAGCGTCGGGTCCACCAGCCGGAACGCCAAGGCCGCCACCTGCATACCCGACACAACCGCATCCTCGCGCGCGTTCAGCCGCGCGGCATAGGTCACGCCCGCCGGGATTACGGTGCGGGTGGTGATGTCGCCGCTGGTGCCGAGATCTTCGGTCAGCGCGGCGCGGACCATTGGTTCAAGGATCAGGTCGGGGACAGTGGCATGATGCATGTTGCGGTTTCCTTGAAGATTTTCGACCGCAGTGCCACGGCCTCGTCCAGTGTCAGATCAGACCGCCGCCCCGGCCCCGTGGCCGAAGCAGGACAATCGGATCGGTAATGCGCGCCGCGGCTTTCGGTGCGCATCAGGGCGGCCGCCGCGATCAGCGTGGCGGTTGCGGTCATGTTACGGAACAAGTGAGACTGACCGTGCAGCGACTCCAACACGGCGATCCGGCCCAAGGCGCGGCGCAGCCCATCGGCGTCGCGGACCACGCCCACGCTATCGGTCATGACCTGACGCAGTTCGGCCACTGCCTGCGGGTCGGGCTCGGTACCGCCCGATGGCAGGCGCAGCCGCACCTCGGGCGCGTCGGCCATCGTCAGGGTGCCGGCAATGTCACGGGCGCAGGCGCGGGCAAAGA